>CAMAVC010000157.1 GCA_945861585.1 Planctomicrobium piriforme | reverse complement strand
AGCCTGACCCCCGCCGAGCGCGACACGCTCACGCAGGCCAGCCGCCGCCTCAAGGAACGCTCGCGTTCGTAGGGCAGTTGATAACAACCCGGATTCGGAGCCGGCGGTAGGCATGCTCGCCTCCGGTCGTGTTGAGAGTACAGGACTCGCGGGTTTTGCTCAGACGCCGATAGTCCTCAACGACTCCCTGCGTCTGCGCGTGCCCACCGACCGTCTCCGCCGAAAGTTCTGAGCGCCTACGAGTTGAGGAGGCTTCGGGCTCCCCGTGTCCCGGGAGCCGGCGTATGTGACCAGCGAAGCCATGGATGGCGCAGCGCAGGCACATCCGAGTGAGTGAAGCCCAGGATGGGCGCAGCGAACGTCCGGCGACGGGATATGGGGAGCCCGAAGCCGTGTCGGGCGAGTTGATACGACGCACCGCGCGTATAATTCCGCCGCGCGAAAGGAGGGCTCATGCCCATCAAGCTGCGGTCGGTGTTCGACACGGGGCTCGGCGTCGGGCCCGATGGCAGGCCGCCGGTGGATACCGAGCGGAGCGTCACGGCGCTTTCGATCGGGCAGTATCTGATCCGCCGGCTCTCCGACTATGGCATCCGGCACGTGTTCGGGCTGCCCGGCGACTATGTGCTCTCCTTCTACAGCATGCTCGAGCACAGCCCGCTCGACCTCGTGAACTGCACCCGCGAGGACTGTGCGGGATTCGCGGCCGATGCCTACGCCCGCGTGAACGGGATGGGGGCCGTGTGCGTGACGTATGGCGTGGGAGGCTTGAGCCTCGCCAATTCGATCGCCGGGGCCTACGCCGAGAAGAGCCCCGTCGTGCTCATCTCGGGCGCCCCGGGCATCCGCGAGCGGGTGAACGATCCGCTGCTGCACCACCGCGTGCGCGAGTGGCACACGCAGCTCGACGTGTTCGAGAAGATCTGTGCCGTGAGCCGCGAGATCGTCGATCCGGCGACGGCGTTTCGCGACATCGACCACCTGCTCGACACGGCCCACCGGCTCAAGCGACCTGTGTACCTCGAGCTGCCTCGCGACATGGTGAGCGTGGTGCCGGATCAGATCCGTCCTTATGCGGCGCCGCTGGTGAAGAGCGACCCGAGCGCGCTCGCCGAGGCGGTGAAGGAGGCGGTGGCCCGGATCGAGAAGGCGCAGCGTCCCGTGATCATCGCCGGCATCGAGCTGCACCGGCACCGGCTTCAGGAAGACGTGGTGCGGTTTGCGGAGGCGTCGGGGATCGCGATGGCGTCGACGCTGCTCGCCAAGAGCGTGGTCAGCGAGGTGCATCCGCTGTATATCGGGCTCTACGAAGGGGCACTCGGCCGCGAAGAGGTGACGCGGTTCGTCGAGGAGAGCGACTGCGTGATCCTGCTCGGCACGCTGCTCACCGATCTCGACCTCGGCATTTTCACGGCCAAGCTCGATGCCTCGAAGAGCATCTATGCCACCACCGACGAGCTGCGGATCAGCCACCACCACTTCCACCACGTGCTGCTCGAAGACTTTTTGCGGGCGCTCGCGGCCGCCAAGCCGAAGGCGGCGCAGCGGGAGCTGCCCCCGGGCCCCGCGGCGGCCCAGGGGCCGTTCACACTCGTGCCCGACGCGCCGATCACGACCACGCGGCTCGTGCGCCGGCTCGACGAGGCGCTCGACGACAAGACGATCGTCGTGGCCGACGTGGGCGATTCGCTCTTTGCGTCGAGCGAACTCGTGATCCGCGGGCAGACGGAGTTTCTCTCGCCCGCCTACTACACGTCGATGGGGTTCGCCGTGCCGGCAGCCCTCGGGGCGAAGATGGCCCAGCCCGACCACCGCGTGGTGGTGCTCGTGGGCGACGGTGCCTTTCAGATGACCGGCATGGAGCTCTCCACGATCGTGAAGCGTGGCCTGCCCGTGGTCGTGATTGTGCTCGACAACAAGGGCTACGGCACCGAGCGGGTGATCCACGAGGGGAGCTTCAACGACATCAACCCCTGGCGGTACGAGCTGCTGCCGCAGGTGCTCGGGGGCGGCACGGGCTACGAAGTGCGCACGGAGGGCGACTTCGACGCCGCGCTCACGAAGGCCCTGGCCGACGACAAGGGCATGAGCCTGATCCGGGTGCACATTGGCGTCGACGACCGAAGTGTCACACTCGACCGGATCGGCAAAGGCCTCGCCCAGCGGCTGAAGCACTGACGGGCGGCGATGCTTTGGCTCTTGCGCGCACTACGGGGCGAGGTCGGGCACGCCGATCGCCTTGCCGTAGGCTTTGAGCAGATCGTCGGGCGAGGCGCGAAACGACCGCTCGAGGCTCGTCTCCACGTCGAGCCCTTCCTTGATGCCCTGCACGAACTCCGCGAACTTCTTGCGGTCGCGGGCCACCATGAACCGCACGAGGCTCGAGGCGATGCCGTATTGATCCGGCTGAATGTGGGCGTCGGGCCCGGGATCGAAGAAGCCGTCGCCGACGGTGCGGCGCGCAAGCATCAATTCGAGTGCCCGGGCCTCCTTGAGCGGCACCTGCCGGCAGGCGGGCACCACCTGCGTGCCGACCCACTCGGCGATCCCTTCGTTGAGCCAGTTGGGCAGCCGCACGGGCGACATCCAGCGGTGATTGAACCCGTGGCTCGTCTCGTGCACGAGCATGTGGGCGAACGCGGAGGCGTCGGTGCCGCGATGGCAGGCCATGATCACCCGTCCGTCGCCGCGTTGATGGCACAGGCCATGCACGCCGCGGGGTGCCCCCTCGAAAAATCGGCCTTCGAACGCCTGGAAGTCGTCTTCCGAGACGAACGCCACCACGAGGCACTTGCCGAGCCAGACCGGCTCGCCACGCGGGATGCCGTAGAGGTCGCAGAGGAAGTCGTGCATCGAGTCGAGGCTCGCGAGAAACGGGGCCATCTGCCCGGCGGGAATGTCGGTGGCCACGATGAACTCGTGGGTCTGCGTGATCTGGATCGCGGGGAAGACCTTCTGCGCGTCGGCGACGAATGCTTCGAGCGCCGCACCTTGCTCGGCGTGCT
>CAMAVC010000156.1 GCA_945861585.1 Planctomicrobium piriforme | reverse complement strand
GTTGCAGCCGGGGCTGTCCTCGGGTGGGCCTGGATCAGCCTGTCAAACGCTCACTGCGGCGCCCCGGAGATGGCCCGCTCCTTGGCAGCCTGGTCCCGGGTGATGAGGGCCGTGAAGATCTCGATCGACGTGTTCTCGTCGATGAACCGCACCGCGCCGTCGCCGAGCGTGACCTGGAGACCGCCCGAGTGAAACGAGTAGGGCTGACTCGAACCCTCGGTGCCGTACGGCGCGGCGTAGCCGGTCGAGCCGTAACTTTCCGTGCCGTGGTTGTAGCCGTTCGTCCGGTTCACGAAGGGGCCAGGAATCGTCGTCCCGGCGGCATTCGAGCCGGCGAACAGGATGTCGCTCGCCGGCCGGCACCAGCCACCTGCGTTGGTGTGGGCGTCGGCGAGTCTGGCGTTCACCTGCTTGCCACGCTGGTAGACGTAGGGCCGGCCTCCCGACTCCAGGATCGCGATCGTGTTCGAGAGGCCGTCGGTGACGTCCTTGAACGTGATCGATGCGTTCTTGGGGAGCATGCCATTCGTCGTCGTCCCGCTGGATGACGTCCAGGCAGGGCTTTCGATGATCAGCGTGCTCTGAGCGACTGTCGTGCCGCCGATCGTCACGGTCCCGGTCGCCGTCGCGGCGAGTCCGGGGGCCACGCCGAGGCTCGCCGCATAGTCGCCGACCGCCACGATGCCGGCTCCGAACCCCGACGTCCCGTCCGGGTTGTGGTCGAGCTGGTTGTTGTGCCGCGGTGCCGAGGCGCACTCGAACTCTGGAATCCGGATGCTCGTCACGGGCAGATTGGCGGCGTTGCTCCAGGTGACGCTCGTGTCGTACTTGTCCCACAGGGCCTTCTTGTCGAGCCAGGGGAGCATGTAGACGAACACGCCGCAGCGGACCGACGCGGCATCCGGCGGTCGCCCGCCACTCGGCAGCTTGTTCTTCGTGTCGTGGAATCCATGGATCGCCAGCCCTTGCTGCTTGAGGTTATTGGAGCACGAGGAGCGGCGGGCCGATTCGCGAGCAGCCTGCACGGCGGGCAGGAGGAGCCCGACGAGCGTGCCGATGATCGCGATCACCACGAGCAGTTCGACGAGGGTGAAGGCGGCCGGGGCGGAGCGGAGTCCGATCCGCGGGCGGAAGAGAGACAGGGTCATGGTCTGGGTTCTCCGGGGAAAAATCTGAACGACGAAAACGAAACGGTCGGTCTGGAACGGACGAGCGACTTAGCGATGGAAGGTGAACGGAGGGAGCGTGTTCGCGCCCTCGCGAATCGTCACAGTGAGCGGGGACGTCGTGGGGGAGGCATATCGCTTGGGTAGAGAGTTGCCGCCCACGGAGCCATCCTTGGCGACGCGAAACCACTGCACGGTGGCTACGTAGTCGCCTGCCGGCGCGCCGTCGCCCTTCGTGAACGTGGTGAGCGTGAACGTGCCATCGGCCTGCACCGTGGCGGTGGGCACGGCGTCCTCGGGCAGCGTCATGCCACGCGGGTGCAGGCGGATCTGCGCGCCGACGAGGGGCGTTTTTCCGGTGCGGGCGATCCCGGCGGCCGGATGGACGGGGCAGGGTGGGCCGCCGGAGAGCGTGAACACGGCGACACCGAGCGCCATGCCGGCGATGCCGAGCACGATTGCGGCGAACGCGAAGCGGCCGATTCCCAGCCGCTGCATCGCCTCCTGAAGCGGCGCCGTGACGGCGCCGAGCGCCTCGCCCACGGGCGACGGCTTCGATGGTTTGTCGTCACCGCTCCGGTTCCGGAGGCGACGGGCATCGACGAGATGCCGGAGTGCCTCGTCGGCTGCCGCCGATGTCGCCGTGGCCGGCGCCTGGCCCCGCTGTTTCAGCGAGATGCGACGCGGGGCGTTGCCAGGGAGCGAGAAAGCGGCGGTGGACATGTCGAGGGCTCCTGCGAGCCGTCACGGTCCTCCGGTGCTTCCGGTCGGGTGGCGGGTTGGAAAGTGAGTGTGGTGGGTGCGAATGTCGGGGTGGGTGGGGAGCGATTCAGCGGTCGGCTTTGTCGAGCCGCGTCTTCTCGGTGCGCTCGATCTGGATGACGACGCCGTCTTGCACGATCGCGAGCACGGAGCCGTAGCGCAAGCCGCTCAGTGCGTCGCCGATGCGGCGGAGCGCCGCGGCGCCGTTGGGGGCGGCAGCCGGCTCGGGGCTGTCGGCAGAGTGAGCGTTGCGGTTGGTCTGGCTCATATGACGTATTCGGGATCGGGGACGAACACCCGGGCCTTCCGTGGCGTGATCGCCACATGGGCTCCGGGCTCGAGATTGATCTGCAAACGGTGTGCCACTTCGGTGGGAACATCGACCTGCAGTTCCTGCTCCGACCCGTGGGGCTTGCAGGTGACGCGGGTGATCGATCCGGTTCGCGTGACCCGGAGGATGCTGGCTGGCAGGCTCGTGCCGAGCCGATTGGCGACGGCCGCCGGTGGCGACAGCTCGAGCTCGTGCGGCCGCAGGTAGACGCGGGCCTCGCGGGCCTGGGCGTGGGGATAGTCGGGATAGTCGATCGGGATCCCGTGCCAGAATGCCCGGCCGTTCTCGACCCGGCCGTGATACACGTTCACGTTGCCCAGGAAGTCCATCACGAACGGCGTGGCGGGATGGTCGAACACGTCATCGGGCGAGCCCTGTTGCTCGATCCTGCCGTGGTTCATGACGACGACGGTGTCGGCCAATTCAAAGGCCTCCTCCTGGTCGTGCGTGACGAACACGCTCGTCATCCCGATCTCGTCGTGCAGCCGGCGGAGCCACTGCCGTAGCTCCACGCGCACCTTCGCATCCAGAGCCCCGAAGGGCTCGTCGAGGAGCAGGATCTTCGGCCGGATGGCGAGCGCCCGGGCAAGCGCCACGCGCTGCCGCTGGCCGCCGGAGAGCTGGGCCGGCTTGCGGCCGCCGAGCCCTTCGAGCCGCACGAGCCGCAGCAATTCCTCCACCTTGGCGACAACCTCCGCCTGCGGCACCTTCCGCACCCGCAGCCCGAAGGCGATGTTTTCGAACACGCTCATGTGGCGGAACAGGGCATAGTGCTGGAACACGAAGCCCACCTCGCGGTCGCGGGCATGCCGGTCGGTGATGTCGGCGCCGTCCTCTTCGATCACGCCCTCGTCGGCGAACTCGAGGCCGGCGATGATCCGTAGGAG
>CAMAVC010000155.1 GCA_945861585.1 Planctomicrobium piriforme | reverse complement strand
TCCGCCCTCCAGGCTACAGCTCACTCGGATGTGCCTGCGCTCCGGCATCCCTGCCTGCGCTGGTCACATACGCCGTCTCGACGGCAGGGGTAACCCCGAGCCTCCCGTTCCAGTTGGGGAGCCCGAAGCCGGCACCCACCCAACGCAGCGAAAGCCCGGCGAGACGGTACTGGGCAGCCCGAGCCGGGGCGACAAGACAATCGTGAGCCGCACGTCACGCCGAGGCGGCGCGGGTGAGGCGGTCGCGGACGGCCCGCCAGGCGTCGGTGTCGGCGGGCAGGTCGACGACGATGGTGGCGAGGTCGCGCTTGTCGAGGGCGTGGAGCGCAGCGTAGAGCATGGCTGCGTAGGCATCGGGGTCGGTGGGCATCGGCACGATCACGAGGTCGCGCGAGGCCGCGAGCCGGCGGGTGTCCGGGGCGTCGGCCGTGGCGGTGAGCCAGCCGACGCGTTTGCCGGCTGCGAGGAGCGCGGCCACGCGGTCGGCCGGGTGGGCGGGCAGTTCGAGCGGCGTCCGCGGGGCGTAGTGGCGGGCGAGTTGGCCCGGCGACCGCGCCAGGCCGGCATCCGGCGTTTCGCGGTGCGGGTCGACGGACGCCGACAGAGCCTGCTCCAACTGGGCGATGGTGACCGGGCCCGGACGGAGCACGAGCGGCGGTTCGACCGTACAGTCGACCACGGTCGATTCGATGCCGCGGGCGCAGGGGCCGCCGTCGAGGATCAGGTCGATGCGGTTGCCGAGGCTGTCGAGGACGTGCGCGGCGGTCGTCGGGGAGACTGTGAGCGAACGATTGGCACTCGGGGCGGCCAGCGGCGCGCCGAGTTTCTCGATCACGAGCCTCGTGAGCCGGTGTGCCGGGCAGCGCAGGGCCACGGTGGCGCCGCCCGCCGT
This sequence comes from Planctomicrobium piriforme, assembly GCA_945861585.1. Taxonomy (GTDB): domain Bacteria; phylum Planctomycetota; class Planctomycetia; order Pirellulales; family UBA1268; genus RGVT01. Next base: position 2,306 of record CAMAVC010000155.1, on the reverse strand, counting down.
GACGACGTCGGGAATGCGTGGCCCGCGCGGCACGACGACGGTGACCGGGCCGGGCCAGAGCGCCGTCGCCACCCTGTTGGCCACTGCCGGCCAGTCGGCTGCCAGACTGCGGGCCATGGCGATGTCGGCCACGTGCACGATGAGGGGATTCGTCGCCGGCCTGCCCTTGGCGGCGAAGATTCGTTCGACCGCATCGGCATCGGTCGCGAGTGCGGCGAGGCCATAGACCGTCTCGGTCGGAACCGCGACCACTCCGCCGCCGCGGAGCACGTCGACCGCGCGATCGAGCGCTGCGAGCGTGGCAGGGGGCGGGGCTGGTGCCTCCTCGGGCCAGCGGATCGGAAGCACGTCTGGAAGCGGGCGAGGCATCGCTTCAGGTTGCAACGCCGGACGGGCCGGAGCAAGATGGGTATCCCATTCAACGGTTCTCGGATCATCCCCGTGCCCACACCATCGTCACCATCCGTCGCCCCGCTCGTCGGCATCGTGATGGGGAGCCGCTCCGACTGGGCCACGCTCAAGCGGGCCGCCGACGTGCTGGCCGAGTTCGGCGTGCCCTGCGAGAGCGAGGTCGTGTCGGCCCACCGAACCCCCGGCAAACTCGCCGATTATGCCGCCACGGCGGCCGGCCGTGGGCTGCGGGTGATCATCGCGGGCGCCGGGGGCGCGGCACACCTGCCGGGCATGATGGCCGCCCAGACCCACCTGCCGGTGTTCGGCGTGCCGGTCGAAAGCTCGATGCTCCGGGGCATCGATTCGCTGCTCTCGATCGTGCAGATGCCCGCGGGGGTGCCGGTCGGCACGCTCGCCATCGGGCCGGCCGGGGCTGCGAATGCGGCGCTGCTCGCCGTCGCCGTGCTCGCGCTTGACGACGCCGCTCTCCGGGAGAAACTCCTCGACTACCGCCGCCGGCAGACCGCCAGGGTGCTGCTCGATAAGCCCGAGACCGAGCCCTCCGAATGGTCCGACCGCCCCTCCCAGAAATGACGGCGCCGTCCGTTCCGCCGGGTGCGACGCTCGGCGTGATGGGCGGCGGGCAGCTCGGGGCGATGTTCGCGATGGCCGCCAAGCGGCTCGGCTATCGCGTCGAGGCGCTCAGCGACGTGGCTGACTGTCCTGCCGCCCACCACTGCGACCGGGTACACGTCGTGTCGTATGCCGACGCTCCCGCGCTGGCCCGCATCGCACGCGGGCTCGCGGCGGTGACGTTCGAATTCGAAAACGTTCCCGTCGATGCAGCCCGCGCGATGGCCGCCGTCATTCCCTGCCGTCCCGCCCCCGAGGTGCTCTTTACGACGCAGGATCGGGCCCGCGAAAAGTCTTTTCTCACGGCGCACGGCTTCGCCTGTGCCCCGCACCGGGTCGTGCGTTCGAGGGGTGACCTGCACGCGGCCGCTGCCGCCGTGGGTCTGCCGGCTGTGCTCAAGACCGCGGCCTTCGGCTATGACGGCAAGGGGCAGCGCCGCATCGCCGCGCCGGCCGAGCTCGACGCGGCGTGGGACGCGCTCGGCCCCGCCCCGTGTGTGCTCGAGGGCTGGGTCGACTTTGACTGTGAAATCTCCGTCGTCGGCGCCCGCGGCGCGTCGGGTGAGACCGCCATCTTCGAGCCCTCGCGCAACGTCCATCGCCATCACATTCTCGACGTCTCGTCGGCCCCGGCCGGACTGCCGGCGCACGTGCTCGATGCGGCCCGCGGCATCACCGCCCGGATCCTCGAGGCGCTCGATATCGTGGGGGTGGCCTGTGTCGAGTTCTTCGTGACCCGGTCGGGCGAGGTCGTCGTCAACGAGATCGCGCCCCGGCCGCACAACTCGGGCCACCTGACGATCGAAGCCTGTGAGACGAGCCAGTTCGAGCAGCAGGCCCGCGCCCTCTGCGGCCTGCCGCTCGGCTCCACACGGCAGCGGGCTCCGGCGGCCATGGCCAACCTGCTGGGCGACTGCTGGGCCAAGGGCGAGCCCGACTGGCAGGCGGCGCTTGCCGTGCCCGGCGTGAGCCTGCTGCTCTACGGCAAGTCGGACCCGCGGCCGGGCCGCAAAATGGGTCACCTCACCGCGCTCGCACCGACGGTCGACGAAGCGATCGCGAACGTCACCCGCGCCCGCTCACTCGCCTGCCGCACGATGTAGGACAGGCTTCAGCCTGTCGCGGCACCAGTTGATTGGCACCGGCTCGGGGTCGCCCCTACCATCTCGTCGGACGCTCGCTGCGGCCATCCTGGGCTCCACTCGCTCGGATTTGCCTGCGCTCCGGCCTCCTGCCTGCGCTGGTCAAATACGCCGTCTCAATGGTAGGGGACAACCCCG
>CAMAVC010000154.1 GCA_945861585.1 Planctomicrobium piriforme | reverse complement strand
GAGCCGAAACCCGGGAGGCGGGGAGCACCGCCGGCGCCTCCGAGCTGGTCGAGGTCGAGGAACCGGGCGTCGTCGACGTCCACGCGGTTGAGCGCCCGCCAGTAGAGGATCTTGCCGGCCGACGCGCTCGACATCGGTGCGCCCACCTTCACCTGCCGGAAGAGCTGGGCGTCGCTGCGGCCGTCGCCCTCGAACACGAGCAGGTCCTTGGCCTCGCTCCAGCTGAGGCGCGCGCTGCGCGCCGTGAACGACTCGCCTTCCACGAGCACGTTGCCTCCGGCCATGAGCTCGATGCTCGTGCGTCGCTGGCCGGGAGGCGGCGGTGCCTGTGCCACGCCGAGCACGTCGCTCGTGATCGCCACGGCGCGCGGCGCGAGACCGCCCGGGGCGTGCGGGTCGAGCACATCGCCCCAGCCAGACACCGGGCCCCAGATCGCCTCCACCCGCTGGTGAAACTCCATCTGCCGGCGGTTCATGTTGCCGCGCAGTCCTTTTTGGAAATCAACGCCGAGATACGTGAGTTCGTCGGGCCGCGGCGGCGGGGCCGCCGGAGCGGGCTGGCCCGGCGCGGCGACCGCCGGCATCGCGAGCGCCGGGCCCTGACCGAATCGCGTGCTCGTGAGCCTGCCCGGGCCGGTGCCCGACACGTCACCCGTCGCGCGGTCGAGCACGAGGTCGCGCACGAACAGTTTTTCGAGCGACCGGGAGCCGTCGGCAGCCGCCGACTGGCTCTCGATCTTGACGCCGCTCCCACAGGCGATCCGGGCCACGTCAGCCCGAGGCGCGCCGCGCTGCATCCCCTCGGCGCTGAAGTCCATCGGCTGCGTGAACACGACGTCGAGCGACCCGGCCTGGAGCGCCGTCGCCCCGCTCGTCGTCGTCACCCGATCGACGAAGCGGGCGGTCTGCCCGTCGAAGTCCATCCGTCCCTGCCAGGCCACGACGAGCCGTCCGGCGGGAGTGCCGGCGGCCGGAGCCGCCGGTGGCGCGGCCCCACCGATCATTCCCAACGATTCAAACCCGCTCGCGGCGCTCGTCATCGGCAGGCCGAGCGTGCCCGCCCCGTCCACGAGCAGACGATTGCGGCCGCGATCGAACTCCACGAGCGGCCCCTCGAGGTCGAGCCCGCGGCCCTGCACCTTCGCAGGCCGTCCCGAAACCACGGCCCGGGCGTCGAACCGCGTGGGCCGCGAGAGCTGCAGCTGATCCCCCGCGATCGACAGCCCCGGCTCAGCCGGTGCGGCTGCCGCCAGCCCGCGCGGCTCCTCGACGAGAAGCACCTGGTTCTCGAGCGAGATCTCCTCGATCTGATTGTTGCCAGGGGCCATGCTGATGAGCCCGCGCACGAGCCCGCCGGTGGCGATCATCTTGCCACGCGTGGGCGGTGCGGGATCGGCAGGCTTGGCCGGCGAGGCGGCCTGCGGGGGTGCCGCCGCGACCGCTGCCGTGGCAGTGGGCTGAGCCGGCACGAGCCCCGGCGCCGGTGTCGGGGCCGCTGCCGCCACGTGCTTGAACCACAGCTCCATCCGCTCGGTGCGTGCCGTGAGGGGTTCGGTGTCGATCTCCACCAGACCGCGAGCGAGCATCCGCGTGGGCTTCACGCCGGCGAGGGTCGTGCCAGCGGCACCCGCCGGCCGTGACGCGGCGGGCATGCCGCGCTCGACGTCGAGCCAGAGATGCATTTCGGCGGCGCTGAGCCGGCCCTGCCCCTCGATCGTCACGTCGGCCTCGCCTGCGAGCGACGCGACATGCCCCGCGCCGTCTGGCCGCATCCTCAGCCATTTCTGCCAGCGGGCCTGCACTGGTGGTGATCCCGGCGATCGCGTCGCGAGCACGCCAGGGCCGACGGCCATCAAGGAGCCCGGATCGCCCGGCGGGCCGGGGCAATAGTCGATCGAGCGGGCCTGCATCTCGGAGCCCTGCACGACGAGCGACACCGGCTCCTCGCCATCGAGCAGAATGCGCCGGGTGGCGATCTCGTAGCCGAGCCTGGCCCCCTTCGCTTCGAGCTCAGCCGCGGTCGACCGGGCGATCACGGGTGTGCCGCGGGCCTGGATCTCCACCGGCTTCAGTCCGCCGCCGGCGGCTCCCTGGCCGGGCTCGGCCTCACCCCGCGCGAGCATGATCGCGAGCAGGTCGCACGACAATTGATCGGTTGCTCCGCCCGCCGCGGTGCGCACGACCTCGACCTTGTCTTCACAGGTGATCACATTGGCCGACACGTTCATGCACAGGGCCCCGCGGCAGCTCACGAGCACCGGAGGCTGTTCGGCATAGGGGCCGGCGGTGCCCGTCACCGTCTGCCGCGGCGCATCCGGCCCCGAGAGCAGCCCGCCCGAGAATCCCTCGAGCCGCATCCGCACGTCGCGATCGAGCCGGATTGAATCGACGCCGCCGATGTTCGGCCCGCTCATTCCGGGCCCACCGCCCCCGGCCTTGGGGAGCAAGGCCGCGACGAGCGCGCGGCCGCTGCCCGTCGAGCGGCCGTACCGAAACTGCACCATCTCGGTGGTGCGAATCTCGAGTTCCGCCAGCTCGACATCGCGGGTCACGATCTCGATCTCGTCGTCGGCGTCGGGGCCGGTGGGCGTGCCACGGATCGTGACCTGCCCGCGGAGGCTGCCGCCCACGAGCTTCGCGAGCCGGCCCTGCCGGAGGTCGAGCGGTTCATCGAACTCGAGCACCGCGCCCTGCGGAGCGCGCAGCACGACCGTGCGGCCGGGCCCGTCGTCGTCGGCCGAACGGTTGCGATCGGAGAGCATCACGAGCGTGCAGGGCACGAGGTTCACGCGACCGTCCGGCAGCGAATGGTATTGCTTGAAGAGTAGCCGCATCTGCCGGCTCTCGAGCACGATCGGGTCGTCGCGTTCCCATGAGCCTTCCGGAAACACGTCGCCCAAGGCCGCGAGCCGTTTGTCGGCGCGGGCCCGGATGGCGGCCGCCTGCTCCGGTGAGAGCTCGAGCGCGGTCGCTGTGTCCGCGACCCGCGGCTCCACCCAGGGCACGATCGCGAGCCGGTAGAACCCCGCCGCGGAAAGCGCGACGAGGAACACCCGCAGCGTACGTCCGAGGCGATGTTCCATGAGGGGCCGCCCGTTTCAGGTTCGTCAGGCCGATGCCGGCTGATAGCGGCGCACGATCGCCTCCCAGCTGCCGCGGGCTTTGAGCAGTTGCTCGATCACCTCGCGCACGGCCCCCTGTCCGCCCGGCAG
>CAMAVC010000153.1 GCA_945861585.1 Planctomicrobium piriforme | reverse complement strand
CATCCATGCCTGCGCTGGTCACATACGCCGGCTCAACGGTAGGGATCACCCCGAGCCTCCCCGTCTGGAAGCCCGAGGCGTAAGCCGAAGGGAATACGCGTCGTGTTTCGCCACCGGGGCATCCTCTCGGCTTACGCCTCGGGCTTTCGTTGAGGAGGCTTCGGGCTCCCCGTGTCCCGCTCGCCGGCGTATTTGACCAGCGCAGGCAGGATGCCGGAGCGCAGGCAAATCCGAGTGAGCCGTAGCCTGGAGGGCGAAGGCGAACGTCCGGCGACGGGATATGGGGAGCCCGAAGCCGGCGCGCGACTTGACGCGTGATACGAAGGCCACCCACTCGCTGCCGGCCTGGATGGCCGGCCAGCCACAGCGGGCGTAGGACCGCCAAGCGAAAACGAGTTGGAGGCTCGTGTTTCGCGTACTTCTAGTCGGCGGTGCCCGGCGGCTCGTACTCGAATTCTTTCCACTTCATGGCGCGGCGGAAAGGTTCGATCCGGAGCACGACTTCGCCGTTGTGGAAGATGCGGACGGTGCCGTTGGTTTCACTGACGGCCACGGCCACGCTCTTGGTGCGGCGGGTAATCGCGGCGGCGGCCCAGTGGCGGGCGCCCAGGCCCTTGGCCACCGAGACGCTCTCGGCCGAGGCGTCGATATAGCGTGCTGCGCCCTCGACCGTGCCATCGGCACCCACGACGAAGGCGCCGTCGAGTTGCGCAATCTCCTTGATGCCTTCGCGCACGCGCGGGTCGGTGAGCTTGCGCTCCGAGCGGCTGTAGCCGCGCACGGGGTCGAAGCCCGTCGAGTGGCTCGACTGCATGACCTTGCGGGTGTCGCCGACGACGAACAGCGTGCCCACGGGCTTGCCCTCGCGGCCCTCGCGGCCGATCTCGACGGCAAGGTCGACCACGATCTTGAGCGTCTCGAGCGGCACCTTCGTCTCGAGGTTGCGCAGGTCGCGGCTCGTGAGCTGGCCGAGATGCTCCTCGAGCCGGAGCACGCTCACCGAGTCGGCCGTGCCGGCCTCGAACCCGCTATATACGGCCACCACCTGGGCCTCGGGCGCGATCAGTTCGTCGGCCACGCACTCGAGGAGCGCCTGCGTGAGCCGCTCGTGGACGGGGAGTCCGGCCACATCCAGGAGCACGGGCTTGAGCCCGTGGTCGGCGGTTCCTTCGAGGTGCGACTCCTCGTCGGCGGCCACGAGGATCGACGCGTTGCCGACCAGTTCGCGCACCCGGCCCCAGTCGAGCTGCTGATCGACGAGCAGGAGGAGGGCGTCGGCGCCGGCTGTCTCGCGCAGCCGCGAGCCTGCTTCGAGCAGGTGCTCCATCTGCGATGACAGGTCGGGCGTTGACATGGGCGGTCCTCGATCCCGCGCGGTGCATCGACACCCGAGCGTCGGGTGCGGCCGCGAGGAAGCGCGGGGCTGACGTGTCAAACCCGCCGGGCAAGCGTACGGCGTGGGTCCGATCCGTTCAAGAATGCCGTGGCCGCCGAGGAGGCGGCGGTCAGCGCCGGATCGGCTTATCGCGTGGCTGGTCCGGGAACACCGGGCCATCGTCCGGCCGTGTCGCCATATGGGCTGCCTCTGGCGCGGCCTTCATCGGACCGTGAAACGCCGCGATGCCGCCCGGCAGGATCGTGCCCCAGGCCCGCTCTTGGTAGATCGTGAGCGCGTGCAGCGCGTGCCCCATGGGGCCGATCTTCCATTCCCGTGAGGGTTGACGGGCGAGGGACGTGGCGAGGAATTCGACCGCCGCCACGACCCGCGGCTGGTAGAGATCCTGTTGATCGAGCGACCCGACGAGCCATTCGAGGATGTGGCCGGTCGTCTGCACCTTGCGGTCGATGTCGTCCGGCCGGTCGGCGGGATACTTGAACCACTCGGTGCTGAACGAACCGTCCGGGTTTTGCAGCTTCGTGAGGGCGAAGGCCTGATAGTCACGCACGTACTTGTCGGCCCGGGCGTAGTGGCCGGTGAGGCTGCCGGTGGCGCGGAGCCGCCGCTGGCAGCCGTAGGCCAGGCCGAACAGACGATGCGTGCCGCCGCACGGGGCGCCGCGGATCGGCTGCTCGATCTCTTCGGCAACGAGCTTTTCGAGGTCCCACGGCTTGCCGTCGCGGCTCTCCCACGTGGCGTCGGTCGGCAGATAGTGGGCCAGGCCGATCAGGGCGAACGTGAGCTCCGTATTCGACTTGCACGAGAGCTTCTCCTCTTCGACGAGGTCGGCCACGGTGAACGATTTCGACTGGACTGCGATCGGCGAATTCAACGCCACGCGGCACTGGGCGAGAATGGCGAGATATTGGGCCGAGTGCCCCTGCACCCCGATGCCCTTTTGGGCCACGAGCCGGTCGCCAGCCGTCGCGAGCATGACTTGCCCCCGGCAGCGGCCACCCATGTTCATCCAGCCGATGGCATTCACGAGATCGCCCGTCGGGCCGCCGACGCGCAGTTGGGTCGGGATGCCGAACGCGATGAACCCGTGCATCACCTCCCAGGGCGTATTGTTGGCTGTGTTGAGCGGTCGCTTCTGGTAGGTGGCGAGCGTTTGGCTGATCAAAGAACGCAGCCGAGTGAAGCGTTTCGTCTGTGGCGGCTGCGCGCCGGTGCCCTGCCGACCCTGCGCCGCTTTCACGGCCGCCTGCTGCCGCATCATCGCGGCCGTCATCTTCGGCGCGGCAGTGGATGGCGCGGCCTTCGGAGGCGCCCGCCCGGCGGTCGTGATCGGAGCACGCTGAGGCTTTGGCTCAGGCTTGTATGCAGGGTCGACCGCGGCTGCAGCCACGCGACCGGCCGACGACTTGAGCGATTTGGCAAAGGAGATGGTCTCGTCCCAGGTCGGCACCCGCGCGGGGGCCGCCGGAGTGGTCTGCGGAGGAAGCGTGCCGATCCGTGGCGGCCGCGGGGAATCGGATGCAGCTGCAGGAGAGTCCTTGGGCTTCGCGGCAGCCGACGCCGCATCTTTGCCAGTGTCGCGCGGGTCTTCGTCGGCCGGGGCCGGGGGGGGCGTCGGGGCCGGAATGAACGCCTGCGGCGGAGTCGGCTTTTTGCTGAACGCTTCGAACAGACGCTTGCCTGAAAACGGCAGGCCCGGCGGGGCCGCGAAGGAGGCGGTGTCGGCCGACAGGATCGTGAGCATGGTCGCCACGATGCTTCCCGCGACCACGAGCCAGAGCACGGGGCGGCGACGGGGCGACCGTCGACAGCGCCGTGAGCATCCAGGCGCTGCATCATGAGTGGGGCGGTGAGTGATCAACACAACGTGTCTTGCTGGCGGGCCGGGTCTGCGTCTGGGGGGGG
>CAMAVC010000152.1 GCA_945861585.1 Planctomicrobium piriforme | reverse complement strand
ATCTCCGCGCTGCCCTGTCCAACCGTCAATGACTCTTGGGTTCGTGGCGAGAATCGATGGTCTCGAGGGAGGTGACGATGCGAGCGTGGTTCCTGATTGCGGGGCTGGCGGTGACCGCGGCCACGACCGCGGCCGCACCGGTCGCGGCGGCGGAGACTCGTCGGCCAAACATCGTGTTCTTCCTCTGCGACGACCTTGGCACGGGTGATCTCTCCTGCCTTGGCTCGAAGGACATCCAGACACCGAACATCGACACGCTCTTCGCCCGGGGCACCCGGCTCTCGCGGCACTGGGCGGGTAGCGCCGTCTGCGCTCCGAGCCGCTGCGTGCTATTGACAGGCCGGCACCCGGGGCACGCGGCCGTCCGCTCGAACCGCGAGGCGAAGCCCGAGGGGCAAGCACCGCTGCCGGCCGGCACCGTGACGCTCGCCACGATCCTCCGTGACGCGGGCTATGCGACCGGCGGCTTCGGCAAGTGGGGGCTTGGGCCGCCGGGCAGTGCCTCGGACCCGCGTGCCTGCGGGTTCGAGCGGTTCTTCGGCTACAACTGTCAGCGCGAGGCGCATACGTTCTATCCACGGCACCTCTGGAGCGACCGCGAGCGGATCGCCGTCGACAACCCCGAGGTTCAACGCGGCGGGAGGATCCCAGACCAGCCGCCCCCGGCCGCCGGCGACTTCGCACCGTTCTCGGGGAAAACCTACTCCGTAGACCTGATCGCCGAGGAGCAGTTGGCGTTCGTGCGGGCGAATGCGGGCCGGCCTTTTTTCCTCTACGTGCCGACCACGGTGCCGCACCTCGCGCTCCAGGTGCCGACCGCTGAGCCATCGCTGGCCGGGTACCAAAAGCATTTCGGCGACGAGGAGCCCTACCTCGGCGGCCGGGGCTACGTGCCCTGCCGGCATCCCCTGGCGACATATGCGGCGATGATCACCCGGATGGACCGCGAGGTGGGCCGGCTCGTGACACTGCTCGGCGAGCTTGGGCTGGCCGACGACACGATCTTCGTCTTCTCCAGCGACAACGGCGCTACCCGGCCCGGCACCGGCGGCCTCGACACGGCACGGCTGAAGAGCAACGGTGCCTTGCGGGATTGGAAGGGCTCGCCCTTCGAGGGTGGACTACGCGTGCCGACGGTCGCCGTCTGGCCCGGGAAGATCCCGGCAGGGCGCACGATCGCCTCCCCGACCGGGTTCGAGGACTGGCTGCCAACGCTCCTCGATCTTGCGGGCCTCGCTCCGCGGATTCCAGCCGGGCTCGATGGCACGAGCCTGATGTCGGTCCTCCTGGGCCAGGCCGACCTGCCGGAGGAGCGGATGCTCTACCGCGAACTCACGGAGGCCGCCTGGCAGGCGGCGGTGGACGGTTGCTGGAAGGCGATTCGCCGCGCCGCCGGTCCGAAGCGGCCTGCCATACCGGGCCCGGTCGAGCTCTACGATCTTGCCGCCGATCCGGCGGAGACCACGAACGTCGCCGCGCGGCATCCGCAGGTCGTGAAGCGGATGACAGAGATCCTCGACAGCGAGCACGTGCCCGACCCCGCATGGCCGCTGCCCTTCGCCGACGCCGCGGCTGTCTCCGAAGGCCCGTCCACGCCCGACGCCGTGAGGCGTGGGGCGGTCAGCGAGACGGCGGCTGCGGCGTCGCGTCGCCCGAGCGTCCTCGTGCTACTCGCCGACGACATGCGGGCCGACGCCATCCACGCGCTGGGCAATCCGCACATCCGCACGCCCGCGATCGACGCCCTCGTCGCCCGGGGGACGGTGCTGGATCGCGTCTCCTGCATGGGGGCGATGCAGGGAGCGGTCTGCGTGCCGAGCCGGGCGATGCTGCTCTCCGGCCGGTCGCTCTTCCACGTCCACGAGCAACTCAAAGGCTGCGATACCTGGCCCGAGACCTTCGAGCGGGCCGGCTACCGCACCTTCGCCACCGGCAAGTGGCATAACGGCCAGAAGTCGCTCCTCCGGTGCTTCGCTGAGGGGAGCCATGTGTTCATCGGTGGGATGCACGGCCATACCGGCCTGCCGACAGTGTCGTTTCGTGGGCATGCCGCGGCCGTGGCGGACGCCGCGACCGACCGCCACTCATCGGAGGTCGTCGGCGCCGCGGCCGAGGCGTTCATCGAGAGCCTCGGTGACGAGCCGTTTTTTGCCTGGTGCGCGTTCACCGCGCCGCACGACCCCCGGCAGCCGCTGCAGGAGTTTCGCCGCCGGTACGACGGCCGTGAGCCTCCGGCCCCGGAGAACTTCCTGCCCGAGCATCCGTTCGACAACGGCGCGCTTTCGGTCCGCGACGAAAAACTCCTGCCACGGCCGCGCTCTCAGGATGTGATCTCGAAGGAACTGGCCGACTACTACGCGCTCGTCGAGGGGATGGATGACCGGATCCGCCGTGTACTCCTCGCGCTCGAGAAGAAGGGCAGGCTCACCGACACGGTCGTGCTCTTCGCTGCCGACCAGGGTCTCGCGCTCGGCAGCCACGGCCTGCTCGGCAAGCAAAACCTCTACGAACACTCGATGCGGGCCCCGGTCGTGCTCGCGGGGCCGGGGGTGCCCGCCGGCCGCCGCAGCGACGCGCTCGCGTATCTCTTCGACATAACGGCGACGCTCGGTGAACTCGCCGGTGTCGCGGCCCCCGCCGCCAGCGAGGGGCAGAGCCTCGGGCCCGTGCTTCGCGGCGAGCGGTCCACGGGCCGGGAGTCGCTCTTGCTCGCCTACAAGGAGGTCCAGCGGGCGGTCGTGACTCCAGAGTGGAAGCTGATTCACTATCCCAGGGCGGAGAGGACCCAGGTCTTCAGGCTGGCAAGCGACCCGGGCGAGCGGCACGACCTCGCTGCTGATCCGGCCGTCGCGGCCACCCGCCGCACGCTTGAGGCCACGCTCGCCTCGGCCGAGCGGCGGTTCGACGACCCGCAGGGCCGGGGCCCGTCGCCGCGCCCTCCGAACATCGTCGTCGTGTTCATCGATGACCTCGGTTACGGCGACATCGGACCGTTCGGAGCCACAAAACAGCGAACACCGAACCTCGACCGCATGGCCCGCGAGGGAATGAAGCTCACGAGTTTCTATGCGGCGCCGGCGTGTTCGGTGTCGCGGGCGCAGCTGCTCACCGGCTGCTACGGGCCGCGAGTGTCTGTGCCGTGGGTCTTCTTTCCGGCTGGAAAGCAGGGGCTCAATCCGGCCGAGATCACGGCGGCTGAGCGGCTGAGAAGTCTCGGCTATGCCACCGCCTGCTTCGGGAAGTGGCACCTCGGCGATCAGCCCGCGTTTCTTCCCTGTCGCCAGGGCTTCGATCACTATGTC
>CAMAVC010000151.1 GCA_945861585.1 Planctomicrobium piriforme | reverse complement strand
CACGCTGGCTCAAGGATTCCGAGACAGTGGTTCAGGCCCTGCCGCAGCGAGGCTGGTATCTGACCGGTCGGGAGCCGTGCACGCTCGTGCACAAACTGGCGCGGTTCATCGAGGCCCATGACTGGGAAATGGTCGACCGAACGATACTCGACAACATACCTCGCCTCCTTCCCGAGAAGGCTGCCCAATGGCTCAACGAGCAGAACGTGCCCACATATTGCATCGCACGTTTTCGGCTCTTTCTCGACCACCACCATGAGGGGCGCTATGAGGAAGCGACCTTCATCGGCATTCCGTTGCTCGATGAGTTGTCGAGATACCTCTACGAAGGCGCAGACTTCACCACCAAACGTCAATCCAAAAACTGCACGAAGCCGGCTATGGCCATGCGAAGACCGTCCGGCGTTGGCGTCACTTCGTTCGCCAGCCGATTCGTCTCCGGCTTCGGCTCCCTTCAGAAGGACTCGACGCTCAATCGCTGCGCAGATCCGGACTACTGGTGCCGGCATGCGATTCTGCACGGCCAGATGCGACGCCCGATGGGCCTCAAGGATTCGGCGAAGTGCTACATGGCGATTGCGTTTCTGATTTTCGGCCGAGACGAGTCGGATCTCGTCGGAGCCGACTCGGCGCCCGATGTCGACGCGTCGACAGTCTCGCCTTGATCGCACCCGGCCGTGCCGCTGCCGCGGCGCGATGTTTCACCCGAGATAAGTGCACCTCGAGCAATTGCACTTGGTGCGAGCTGAACTCGGGGCTATAGACTTTAGCAGTACGGCTCCCTCCTTCAGCCTGTCTATGCGTCTGCTGCCTGTCATCCTCGTGATCGCCAACCTGCTGCTCCGCGGAGTGGCGGTGCCGCACGTACACGCCGCGTCAGCCGATCCGGCGGACCACGCGGTTCGGCCGCACGTCCATCTGGCAGGGCATGCCGATCGCCACGCTCCGACACACGTCCACCATCGCGCAGGACACGGGCATGGTCACGGCCATCGGCATGTCCACCGCGACACCGCTCCCGAACACGCTCGCGCTGATCACCACGACTCGACGCCTGTTCCTGAGCACGATGACGATGCGGTCTATGTCGACGAAGACACCGTGATTTTCGTTTCAGCCGGGCGGTCGCTGCTGACGCATGTCATCGCGGGCTGGTTCATGCCTCCGCCCCACGGGTTTGTCGTTTCGCTGTCAGCTATTGCCCCGCTACCCCGGCACGTTCGCCCACCCGGCGACGGCGCAGCGACGATTCACACACTCTTGCCGCACGTGCTTCGCGTTTGATCGCGAAACCTTCTTCCGGTGCGCCGGCTCGGTGGCGATCCGCCCCGTAGCCGCGATGGCAGACCGCCTCTTGGCGGCTCCTACACGACGATGATCCCGCCGCCTGTTTCGCGCTCGATGCCCCCAATACGTGAGTGTTGCATGCTCAAAGCCTTCGTTCGATTCATCCGCGGGATGCTCACGCTCGCGATTCTCGGCGGCCTGATCGCCGCTGGTGCATGGTATCGAGACGTGTGGCTGCCGCTCCTGCAGTCGCCGCACGCCGAAGAGCCGACTGCTACTGCTACTGGCGATGATGAGCCGGTTTCTCAGGCCAAGGTGCTCGAGTTGAGCCCGCAGGCCCGACAGAATCTCAAGCTGGTCTCACGTCCCGCGAAACTCTCGACCTACTGGCGATCGATCATCGTGCCGGGAGAGATCATGGACCGGCCGGGGCTTTCGGACCGAGGCGTGACGTCGCCGGCCGTGGGCGTGGTGACGCAAATCCATGCATTCGCTGGCGACACCGTGCGGCCCGGGGACAGGCTCTTCACGCTGCGCCTTGTGAGCGAGTACATCCACAACACCCAGTCGGAGCTGTTCAAAGTCACCCGCGACATCGAGCTCGAGACCGAAAAGCGACAGCGGCTCGCCCAGATCGGCGAGGGCGCGATTCCACAGGTGCGTATCATCGAGGTCGACCAGCAGCTCCGTCGGCTACAGGCGGCGAGCGAAAGCTACCGGCAGGACCTGCTGACCCGGGGCCTCAGCCTCGACCAGATTGCACAGGTGGCGGCTGGCAAGTTCGTCGCCACGGTGGACGTGGTCGCGCCGCCGCCCATCTCGGCCCCATCCGCATCACAGGCGTCGGTCCCCACCCCACCGGCTGCGGACATCGCGTATGAGATCCAGGAACTGAAAGTGGACCTCGGAACGCAGGTGCAGGCAGGCCAGCTCCTGGGGGTACTCTCGAACCATGGTCTGCTCTACATCGCCGGTCACGCCTTCAAACGAGAGGCCTCGGCACTCGAGCGGGCCGCTCAAGAGCACTGGCCGATCCGGGTCGAGTTCGCCGAGGACGACGCGGCGTCGTGGCCGGCACTCGACCAGACGTTCGAGATCCGGCACCTCTCCAACACCGTCGATCCCACGAGCCGGACGTTTGATTTCTTCGTGCCACTGACCAACCAGTCCCGCTCCTATGCGAAGGACGGCAAGACGTTCGTCGTCTGGCGGTTTCGGCCCGGCCAGCGGGTGCGGCTGCACGTGCCAGTGGAAGAACTCAAGGATGTGCTCGTGCTGCCGGCCGCGGCGGTCGTGCGGGAGGGCCCAGAGGCCTATGTGTTCCGACAGAACGGCGATCTTTTCGACCGACGCCCTGTTCGCGTGCTGCATGAGGATCGGCTCAATGTCGCCATCGCCAACGACGGCAGCGTGGCGCCCGGATGGTATCTGGCACAGGGGTCGGCAGCGTCGCTCAACCGGGTACTCAAGGCCCAGTCCGCCAGCGGCACACCGGTGGGCGTACACGTCCACGCTGACGGCACCGTGCACGGAGCCCACTAGGACACGCCATGCTCAACGCCGTCATCCGCTTCGCCCTGCGATACCGCCTGCTCGTGGTGGTGGCGAGCCTCGTGCTGCTCTTCTACGGCAGCTACTTGGCGACGCTCATGCCCATCGATGTGTTTCCCGATCTTGACCGGCCACGGGTCGTGATCATTACGGAGTGCCCAGGTCTGGCGGCCGAGGAGGTGGAGACGCTCGTCACGCAGCCCATCGAAATCGCCCTGCTCGGAGCGAATGGCGTGGAGGCCGTGCGCAGCCAATCCACCGCGGGACTGAACGTGATCTACGTCGAGTTCAATTGGGACGTCGAGGTTCGCGCAGCACGGCAAACCGTGCAGGAGCGACTGACGACGGTCGCCGCCATCCTCCCCGAGGGGATTCGCCCGCAGATGACGCCCACGGCCTCGATCATGGGACAGATCGTGATCGCCGGCATGTACCGCCAGCCGGGGCCTACCGGTGGCGATCTTGTTGTGATACCCGAGACGTCCTACATGGCCGAATTGGCTAGCGACGGCGGAGAACCATCGGTGCATGCGTGGAGGGTCATTGACCGCCATCGCCCCGCCACGTGGGAACGCGTTCCGGTGGAGAACGTGCGGTGGCTCGCACAGGCCACAGCCCCGGATGACAAAGACCGGGCCGAGCCCCCCCGTGCAGCCATGCTTACGATCGCCGGCCGTGAGCACGAGGTGGTATTTCCCACGAAGCTCCAGCAGTCGATGAACCTACGCACCACCGCAGACTGGGTCGTACGGCCCCGCCTCCTGAAAATCCCCGGCGTCGCCGAGGTGTTCATTCAAGGCGGCGACCGC
>CAMAVC010000150.1 GCA_945861585.1 Planctomicrobium piriforme | reverse complement strand
AGGGGCAACCCCGAGCCTCCCCAACTCGTAGGCGCAAAGAACGTTCGGCGGAGACGGTCGGTGCGATGCGGAAGAGCCGACGGGCAGATACGCGGCTTACTCAGGGCGCACTATCACAGTTGAGAAGGGGCTAGCGATCGCCCTCGGCGATGAAGCAGCGTGCCGCCGGCTCCGAATGCGGGCCGTTAACAGCTGCTTTGCCCGGTGCTCTCCCCCGCCTCAGTGAGCAGTTCACGGACGAGCTCGAGCGGCAGGCCGACCACGTTCGAGGGACTGCCGGCCACGAGGCGGAGCGGGAGCCGCTCGTCTTGGAAGCCGCAGGCGCCGGCTTTGCCCTTCCAGAGGCCGCTCGCGAGATACCAGGCGAGGAAGTCTTCGGAGAGCGGACCCATTTCAAGGAGGCTTTCCGCGACGCTGAGCCGGGGGCGACCGAGGGGCCGGTTCCACACGCAAACGCCCGTGAGCACACGGTGGTGGCGGCCTGAGAGGGCCTCGAGCATCTGCCGGGCGTCGGCCGCATCGGCAGGCTTGCCGAGAACTGCGCCCGCCACTTCGCTGAGCGTGTCGCAGGCGACGATCGTGCCCTCGATGCCGGTTGCAGCCACCGCCTCGGCCTTGGCCAGGGCCAGCCGCTGCACGAAGGCTTCGAGCGACTCAGCGGGCCCGCGGGGGGGCTGGCCGGCCTCCACCGCCTCGTCGGGGGCGGCGACGGTCACCAGCCACCCTTCGGCGCGGGCCAATTCGAGGCGTCGAGGCGACCTGCTTGCAAGCACGATCGAGGGACGCGACTCTGAGTCCATGGAACCGGTCTCTCCTGATCCGCAGATCCTGCACGAAGACGAATCGCTGATCGTACTGGCCAAGCCCGCTGGCGTGCCAACGGCCAACGCCCCCCGAGGGGCTGCGAGCATGTTCACGATCATGCAGGCGCGGCGCCCGGCCGGGGCGTTTCTCGGCGTGGTGAGCCGGCTCGACGCCCCGGTCTCGGGCGTGCTCGTCTTCGCTGCCACGAAGGCCGCGGCCGCGGCGCTCGCCGCCCAGTTTCGAGACCACTCCGTGGCGAAAGAGTATGTGGCCGTCGTGGAGGGGCGCTTTCCTGCGCCGCTCGGGCAGTGGGTCGACTGGCACGATTCTCTGGAGCGGCATGCCGAGGACGAGGCCGCCGGAACGGCAGCCGCCCCCCGCGCGGCCCATGTCCGGGCCCGTGTGGTGAAGCGGGCCGGCGAGGTGTCGCTCGTGGAGCTCGCCCCCTCGACGGGCCGGCGGCACCAGCTGCGTGAGCAGCTGGCGCGGCGTGGCTGCCCGATCGTGGGCGATCGGCGGTATGGATCGCGTCTGCCGTTCACCTGCGGCATCGCCCTGCACGCCACACGGCTCACGGTCGAGCATCCCGGCTCGGGCCGACCCTGCACGTTCGAGGCCCCGCTGCCCACGGAGTGGTCGCGGAGGTTTCCCAGCCTTCTGCCCGCGGCCGACGGTAGACTTCCTCGGCATGCTCACGGTCACCGCTCCGGTCGGGGTGGTCGACCGACGCCGTAACACGATGTCGAGTGCCGCCTCCAACCCGAGTGACTCCTCCGGACCGCGGCCGCCGCGGAAGCCGCGGCCGTTTCGCGAAACGGCGCTGGCCAGCGGCCTCGTGACGGCCGCACAGGTGGATGCCGCCGAGGCCGAAGTGCGTGCGAGGCCGGCCCAGGGGGGCGATGTGCCGCACGACCGGGCGCTGGCCGACCTGCTTGTCGCCCAAGGCCTGCTCACGCCGTTTCAGGCCGAGCAGATGCTCGTCGGCCGCCGCAAGCTCACCCTCGGCCAATACAAGATCCTCGATGCCATCGGCCAGGGGGGCATGGGCCGGGTGTTCAAGGCGGAGCACGTGATGATGGGCCGCGAGGTGGCCATCAAGGTGCTGCCGCGTGAGAAGTCGACGCCCGAGACGGAGGCCGCCTTCCGGCGCGAGATCCGCTTGCTCGGCCGGCTCGATCACGACAACCTCGTACGGGCGCTCGATGCCGGGCACGACGGCAAGGTGTATTACCTCGTCACCGAGCTGATCGACGGGCTCGACCTGCGCAAGCAGGTGCGGCGGTACGGCGTGCTGGACGATGTCACGGCTGCGTCGATCATCGTGCAGGCCGCCCGCGGGCTGGCATACGCTCACGACAAGGGCCTCGTGCATCGCGACGTGAAGCCGGGCAACCTGCTCGTCACGACCGACGGTCGGGTGAAGGTCCTCGATCTCGGCCTGGCCGGCAGCATCATGGAGGAGGAATCGACACGCCTCGGGCGGGTGATCGGCACGATGGACTACATGGCTCCCGAGCAGATTCGCGCGCCCGACAAGGCTGGCCCGCCCGCCGACGTCTACGGCCTCGGATGCACGCTCTACTACGCCCTCGTGGGAGAGGTGCCGTTTCCCGGGGGCACGCGCGAGGAAAAGGCCCGCCGACACTTTTGCGAGCCCCCGCCACCGATCCGGCGGTTCGCTCCGCAGGCGAGCGCCGCCTTGTGTGCAGTCGTGGAAGCAATGATGCAGAAGGATCCGGCAGACCGGCTGGCTTCGGCGGCGGCGGTGATCGATCGGCTCCGGCCCTGGACCCCCGATGGCCCGATGGCAATGCCTCGGCGGCCGGTGCCCGGCCGTACCGGACGAACGGGCTCGGGGCCCGAGACGGTGCTCGCAGGAAAATTGCCGCACGATGCATCGTCGCGCGCGTCGTCTGAGTCGAACGAGTCGGGGCCGGGCCCGCGGTTCGATCCGCTCTCGGTCGATGGCCCGGGGGGAGCCGGGCAGGATGATCGTGCGGGTGGCTTTCTCGGTCACCTTTTGGCCGGCATTCGCCGCGTCATGCTGCCGTAGCCGACTTTCGCGGGGCCGTTCCGTCGCTCCGCGTTGACAGGTGGGCAGACGGCCTCTACCAATGGCGGATCAAGGCACGGTCGCCCAGCAGCCGCTGCCGAAGGACGGGTAGCTCAGTTGGTAGAGCAACGGACTGAAAATCCGTGTGTCGCCGGTTCGATTCCGGCCCCGTCCACTGGAGTCGCCCCGCACGCAAAAGAAAACGGGCGGTGTCCCCTGAGGGACACCGCCCGTTTTGCATGTCATTCGCCGTGGCTCAGCCCTGAACCATCGCCTTGAGGTTCTTGAGGGCCCGCACGCGGACCTTCACGCTCGCCGGCTTGGCGGGGCGGTCTTGCAGTTCGCCGGTGAACGGGTTCTTCACGCCCTTCTGGGCAGGACGGGCCGGCACCTTGCGACGCTCGACCTTCACGAGGCCGGGGATCGAGAACACGCCGATACCCGAGCCCTTGAGCGCCTTCTGGATCTCGTGGGTGAGCGCTTCCATCACCGCGACCACGTCCTTCTTTTGCAGGCCGGTCGTCTCGGAGATGCTTCGCATGATTTCCGTCTTCGTCATGGGCTTGCTTCCCGACTTCTTCGCCATCGCCAATTCCTCCAAAAAATTGTGTGCGGCAGAACCCCCGCCGCGCTGTGGAGCCCGGCATAAAACTGCCGAAAGCGTCGGTGATTAGAGGCTCTGGAAATGAAATTGCAAGGCGAAATTCGGGTTTCGGGCCGAAAAATTGCGGTCCCAGCCCACGAGGCCCCCCAGGGCCGTCCTTGGGGAGGCAGGCGTGGGACCCCGAGACCGGCATGTTGCTGAGGTGGGTTGGTCGGCCGTAACATGAAGGCACGCGATGTGATGCGATCTGCCGTACAGATCCCGTGGAAGGTTGCAAAACAGCCCGGTTTGGCACCCGTTGGCCCTGG
>CAMAVC010000149.1 GCA_945861585.1 Planctomicrobium piriforme | reverse complement strand
GCTCGCGAGCGTCGCCTTCTGCGGCGAGCGGCTCGTGCTCGACTCCGGCTCGACCGACGACACGGTGGCGATCGCCCGGGCGGCCGGAGCCCGCATCGAGCACCAGTCCTTCCTCGGCTACGGCCCGCAGAAGCGCCGGGCCATCGAGCTCGCAGCCCACGACTGGATCCTCTCACTCGACGCCGACGAAGTGCTCGACGAGGAGGCCGCGGCCGCCGTCCGGGCCCTCGACCTCGTCGACCCACGAACCTGCTACGCCTTCCGCCGCCGCACGTTCGTGGGCCCGCGCGAGGTGCGGCACGGTCCCTGGGGCGGCGAGACGGTGCTCCGGCTCTTCCACCGCGGGCATGCCGCATTCTCACCGCTCGCGGTGCACGAACAGGTTGAAGCCCCCAGCGCGCCCCGGCTCCTGCCGGGCTCGATCCTGCACCACAGCTTCACCGACTGCGCCGACGTGATCGCCCGCTCGGTCCGCTACGCCCGGCTCAAGGCCGACGTGATGCGTGCCAAGGGGCAGCGGCTGAGCCCGTGGACGCTCCCGACCCGCGGTGCCGCGAACTTCCTCAAGAGCTACGTCCTACAAGGAGGCTGGCGTGACGGCCCCGTCGGCTTCGTGATCGCCATCTCGCGCGTGATCGACTCCACGATCCCGCGAGCGCTCGTGTTGATGGACGAGGCTGATCGGGCATCGTAACCACGCCGGGGCGCCGGCTTTGGGCTCCCCAATCGGAAAGACGGGAGGCTCGGGGTTACCCCTACCGTTGAGCCGGCGTAGCTGACCAGCGAAGGCAGGATGCCGAAGCGCAGGCAGGTCCGAGTGAGCCGGAGCCTGGAGGGCGGAGGCGAACGTCCGGTGAGACGGTACGGGGTAACCCCGAGCCGGATTGGGCGCCTTGAGACATGACAGGCTGGAGCCTCTCCTACGCCTGCCGGAGCGCAGCCAGCATCCCCTCCATGTCGGCCGGCAGCGGCGCCGCGAGCTGCAGCCGCTCGCCCGTGGCCGGGTGGTCAATCGCCAGGCTCGCGGCGTGGAGGGCCTGCCGCGTGAGGAGCGGCGGGCCGGCGGACAGGCCGAAGAGCGTCGGCTCGATCACCGAGCGGCCGCTGTAGAGCATGTCGCAGAGCACTGGGCAGCCGATGTGCGCGAGGTGCACGCGGATCTGATGGGTGCGGCCCGTCTTCGGGGCGACGCGCACGAGGGCCGCGCCGCGAAACCGCTCGATCACTTCGTAGCGGGTCACGGCCTCACGGCTCGTGGCGTGGTCTTGCCGCACGGCCATCTTCTCGCGCTGGTAGGGGTGGATGCCGATCGGCGCGGAGATCTCATCGCGGTCGAAGCTTGGCTGGCCTTGCGTGATGGCGAGATAGGTCTTCTCGACGGTGCGCCGCTCGAACTGCTTGGCGAGGCGGTGATGGGCGTCCTCGCTGCGGGCGACCACGATCACGCCGCTGGTGTCGCGGTCGAGCCGGTGCACGATGCCCGGGCGGGTGGGGCCGCCGAGCGACGAGAGGCCGGCGCCTTCGCGCTCGAGGTGCCATTTGAGCGCGCCGGCGAGCGTGCCCTTCCAGTTTCCCTTGGCGGGATGCACCACCATGCCCGCCGGCTTGTTGACCGCGGCCATCACCTCGTCGAGCAGCAGAAAGTCGAGCGGGATCTCCTCGGCCGCGGGGCCCGCCCGCGGCGGCTCCGGGACGTCGAGGCACACGAGCGAGCCGGCCTTGAGCTTCACGGAGGCCCGGGCCACGACGCCGTCGACACGGACGGCCCCCTTTTCGATCGCTCGGGCGAGAAACGAACGGCTCTGATCCGGAATCATCCGAGCCAAGAAGACGTCGAGCCGGAGCCCGGCCGACTCGGGTGCGACCACGAACGTCGCCTCGTCGCCGGGTGACAGCGGGCGGGGGCTCGGGGCGTCCAGGGGCTACTCCTGCGGCTTCGCGGGTGGCTCCGCCGGCGTCTCCTCCGCGGCCGGCTTCGGGGCCGGCGGCGTGATTTTCTGGGCGGCGAACCAATCATACCATTGCCGCGTGGCCTCGCGATCGACCGTGGCCGCATGCTTCCGGGCCAGGCCGGCGAGCGCTCCCTCGGGAAACTCCGCCGCCACTGCCGCATAGCCGCGCCGGGCCTCGTCGAGCTGGCCGAGGCTCTCGCGGGCCTTGGCGAGCCCGAACGTGGCTCGCTCGGCGAGCATCCCACTGGGCCTGGCGCCGAGGATCGACCCATAGAGGTCGGCAGCGGCCTGCAGCCGGGGCGGCGCCTGGTCTTTATTGACGAACATCAGCTCCGTGCCGTCGATGAGCGCCATGTCGGCCATCACGAGCCGCGACCACTCAGCCGCGGGAGTGCCCGGATACCGGCGGACGACCTCGTCGAAGGCCTGGGGGTCGCCCCCCGAGAGCCCCGCAAGAAAGGCATCCCACGACTGCGACTTCGTGGCAGTCGACTGGGCCGACACGAGCACCCACGCGGCCAGCGCGAGCACGGCCCCACCGATGGCAAGCAGGATCGCATTGGCATGAGGCCGCAGCCGGTCGACGAGTTCGAACGTCTTTTCCGCGAGCGCGTTGCCCTCGATCTCTTCCGCATCTTCGATCGGCACGCCTCTGTGGTCGTCGCGCATCGTCGCACCTCGCCTGATTTCGGGGCCCGGAAAGGCAGCAATAGAATCCGCATGGCTGATCGCGTCAAGGCAACAATGGGGGCCATTCGGCGGCGACGGCACGACGGTTTGGTACATTTCGGCGATGCAGCTCAACCCGGCTCAATCCGACGCGGTGAACGCCCCGGTGGGGCCACTGCTGGTGCTCGCCGGCGCCGGCACGGGCAAGACCCGCGTCGTGATCGCCCGGATGGCCCACCTCGTGCGGCGTGGCACGCGGCCCTCCCGCATTCTCGCCGTCACCTTCACCAACAAAGCCGCCAAGGAGATGCTCTCCCGGGCGGGCAAGCTGCTGCGATCGGGTGCCGACGACACGCCCGAGATCTCCACGATCCACTCGCTCTGCGTGCGGGTGCTCCGCCGCCATGCGCCGAAGCTCGGGCTTCCGGAGCGATTTTCGATCGTCGACCGCGGCGAGCAGGAGTCGATCGCCCGCAAAGTGCTCAAGGAACTCAAGGTGCCCGACGCGATCCTGCGGCCCAGCGACTTGATCGATCGCGTGAGCCGCTGGAAGAGCGCGGCCGTGCGGCCCGACGGGGCCTTCGACACGATCGCCGCCGACGCCCCCGAGTCGTGGACGCTCGCGGCCGCAGGCTACCGCCGCTACCAAGAGGCGCTGCGCGGATCCGGCGCGGTCGACTTCGACGATCTGCTGCTGGTCGTGGACGAACTGTTCACGCATCACGAAGAGGTGCGCCGGGCCGAGGCCGGGCGGTTCGACCACGTCCTCATCGACGAATATCAAGACACGAGCGGCATCCAGGAACGGATTCTCTCGGCGCTGGCCCGCGACCACCGCAGCATCTGCGTGGTGGGCGACGACGATCAGTCGATCTACGCCTGGCGCGGCGCGCAGATCTCCCACATCCTCGAGTTTCCGAAACGCTGGCCGCAGGCCGTGGTGGTGCGGCTCGTGGAAAACTACCGCTCGACGCCCGAGATCATCCGGGCCGCAAACCAGCTGATCTCGTGCAACACGAAACGGCACGGCAAGGAGCTCGTGTCGCAGGCCCCGTCGGGCCCGCCACCGGCGATCGTGCAGGCACAGGACGAGGTCGACGAGTCGAGGCGCGTCGTGGCCGACGTCGAGATTCGGCTCCGCGAAGGGGAGGTGGCTCCCAGCGAGGCGGCGATCCTCGTCCGCACCGGCGAGCAGACCCGCGTCTTCGAACAGGAACTGCGGCGGAAGGGGATTCCCTACGAACTGATCGGCAGCCGCTCGTTCTTCGATCGCCGCGAGGTGAAGGATGTGATGGCCTACCTGCGGCTGCTCATCGACCCCGACGAC
>CAMAVC010000148.1 GCA_945861585.1 Planctomicrobium piriforme | reverse complement strand
CGGCGGTGCAGAGCTCGCGCGAGGCGTCTCGGCGCACGTCGTGCAGCAACAACCTGAAACAGCTCGGCCTCGGCCTGCACGGCTACGCCTCCGCGAATGCCTCGGGGCGAGATGGCAGATTTCCCTACCTCGCCTATCACAACGACGGCGCCGGCGGAAATGCGGTGTACCCGGGCACCATCAACCAACTCAACAACATGCTCTGGCAAGATTCGGTGAGTTGGATCGTGCAGATACTTCCACACCTCGAGGAAGATTCGGTTTTTCAGACGTGGGTCACCGCGACGCGTAATTTTCAGGGCATGTTCGGCACCCTGACCGATATCCGGGCCTTTGTAACACCTGCCATGTCGAAGAATGTTCGCATCAATGCGTTGTATTGCCCGTCCTACACCGGAGGGCTCGTTCTCAATGGGGCCACGGTTGGCGGGCCAGTGAACGAGTCATACGCCACGAACGTGGGGTTTGGGGTTCGCCTGAACCAGGATTTCCACAAGACTGACAAGACGGGGCTCACCTGCTACCGGGCCAATTTCGGCGTCTCGCCGATCGCGTACGTGGGCACGAACCGATTCCAGAGCTTCGATGAACTCGATGGAAAGGGGGCAATCAATTGGCGGATTCGCAAGCCGTTTCGGGAGTTCGTCGATGGGCTTTCGAAGACGGCGCTCCTGATCGAGAACTCCTGTGGCCAAAGCTGGTTTGCCGGCGCGCTAGCCTCCACAGTCGCCGGCAACGGATCGACGGTCTTTGCCAGTGGCATATGGACAGTCGGCGGCTCCACGACGTGGGCTGTCAACCAGGCGGCGGTCGAGGTTCGCGGGTATCTGGCGAACGTCGGCCTGGGCTCCGAGCATCCCGCCGGGGCGAACGTGCTCGTGGCCGACGGTTCGACGCGGTTTCTGGTGTTCAACGGGCTCACGGCGCAGACCTGGCTGAGCCTACTCTCGTCAAACGGAGGTGAAAATGCGACTGTCGAATGAGTGGCCCGCTTGGATGAGCGGCGTGCTCCTTGTCACGCTGGCCGTTGCCGGATGTGGAGCACGGGCCACGCGGACGCCGGTGGAGGGGATCCTGAGGGTCGACGGCAAGCCGGTGCCTCAGGGGCTGAAGGTGGTGTTCACACCTGACACCAAGGATGGCGAACCGTGCGTCGGCGTCACCAACGACAAGGGCCGCTACGTGATGTACGCCCGGCCGGGGATGAAGGGGCTCCCGCCCGGCAGGTACACCGTCGCCATCCCTATGCCGGGCGACGGCGAAGGCGCCTCACTCATCCTGCCGCCGGAACTCGCCAACATCACCATTCCCGATCGCTACAGGCCAGGCCGATCGACGCTCGTGTGCGATGTACGCTGGGGCGGCACGGTCTACGACATCGACGTGACGTCGGAATAAGCGGTCGGGCCTGCGCATTACTAGATCGGTAGACATTTCACAAAAGAGTCGCACGTTGATGAACTGCTTTGCTCAGTCGATGTGGCGCGGGCGTGTGCTTGGATGCCTGGTCGGCCTCGTGATCTTCGAGATCGGAACCGTCGATGCGGCGGCACCGATCCTCGACGTGTTTCCGCCGTCGGTGGTCGACGTGCCGGCGGGGAGCCGTGGCGAGACGACGATCACGCTTGACTACGCCCCAAGCGGCAGCGTGTGGGCCGAAGGACTCGACGAACGGCAGGTTTTTCAGGCAGAACTCGCGCACCGCCAAGGGGATGACGACTCGTTCAGGCTCCGTGTCGGGAAGGGAGGCCAGATCTATTCGCTCCGTGGCGCTTTCGGCGAGAGCGTGCCGCCCTCATCGGCGGTGGGGCCGCAACTGTTCCCCGCCGCCGATGCTCACCATGTGGACGTGTGGGTGCGGGCAGTGGCGACGGAGGCCGATGCGCCGGCGTCTGCGGCTCCCGCGGCGGATACTCCCGCACCGCCAGCCGCCGCCGTGCCGCAGTCTGTCGATGAGCTGTGGGCCGACTTCGACCCGCGGCGCGATCCGCTCGAAACGGAGGTGATCCGCGAGTGGCGGGAGGATGGCGGCGTGTACCGGCACGTGCGGTTTCTCGTGGGCACGTTCAAGGGCAAGCCCGCGCGGATGGCGGCGATCTACGGATTCCCGGAGCAGGCCGATGGGAAGCTCCCCGCTGTGATGCACATCCACGGCGGCGGTCAGCGGGGCTCGCTGTCGGAGGTGAAGTTTCTGGTGCAACGCGGCTACGCGGCGCTGTCGGTGAACTGGGGTGGCGATGGCGACGGCAAGGGGCCGTTCAATGCCGTGGAGGGTGCAGAGCCCGGCGATCCAAACACCGACTGGGGCGCGGTGGATCCCTCGCAGTGCAACGCCCAGGGCTATTCCACGCTCCTCCCGGGGCCGCCGCAGTTCTTCGACAGCGATGAGCAGGCCCCGAGAAGTCATCCGAAAAACAACAACTGGTATCTGCTCACGCTCGGCTGCCGCCGCGGTCTCACCTTCCTCGAGCAGCAGCCGGAGGTTGATCCCGCGCGGCTCGGCGTGCACGGCTACTCGATGGGGGGCAACCTCACGATGTACGTCGCCGGCACTGACGACCGCGTGAAGGCGGCCGTGCCTGGCGTGGGAGGCCAGGGCTGGCGGTGGGAGCCGCATGTGTTCTCAAGTGGCACCGTCGGCCCGCAGGACCGCGTCAAAGGCGATGTGGATCTCTTTCGCCGCACCATCTCGTTCGAGAGCTACGCCCCTCGGATCCGTTGCCCCGTGCTGCACCGCAGCGCCACGAACGACTTCCACGGCTGGATGGACGACGTCTATCGCACGAACGCGCTGATCACGGGCCAGCCGCTGCGCTATTCCTGGGCGCCGCACTTCAACCACCGGCTCACGCCCGAAGTGGCCGTCACGATGCCGCTCTGGCTCGATCAGTTTCTGAAGGGTGGCCCGGCATTGCCTGAGACGCCTCGGGCGACGCTCGACCTGAAGGCCCCGGGCGGCATTCCCCGGCTGACGGTGCAGCCCGCTGGCCCTTGGCCGGCGGCTCGTTGCGAGATCTTCTACTCCGTCGATCCCGACCCGCGGGCCCGGTTCTGGCGAAGCGTTGACGTCGTTCGCGAGAGCGACTCGTTCTCCGCAGCGCTGCCGCTTGAAGCGACCGCGCGGCCGCTCTTCGCCTTCGCGAATGTCTATCACACGCTGCCGGAGCCCGTGTCGATGAAGGCGTTGCCCGGCAACGGCGATCTCGTGCGCGAGGTGTGCCTGAGCAGCGAGATCCGCTCCGCCACGCCGGCTGAGCTGGCGGCCGCGGGAGTGCGCGAGCAGCAGGTGGCCGTGCGAGCCGGCAATCCCTCCGGCAGCCTGCTGATCGACAATTTTGCGAACGGCTGGCGCGACTGGTATCTGCTGAATGCGGGCAACCCCGTGCACTGGCAGCACTGGACCCGCAAGATCACCGATCCGGCGTGGCGGGGGCCGGAGGGCGCGGCGCTCGCCATCACGCTGTCGATGCCCAGGACGAACACGTTCACCGTCGTCGTCGTCGAAAACGAGTGGCGAGGCGAGCGCGGCCGCCGCCGCACGTTCTCGTGCACTCGCGAGGTGCCGGGCAGTGCCGAGCCGCAGACGCTCCTCCTCAAGCCCGCCGACTTCGTGCCCGCCGACGACAAGCTCGGGCCCCTCACCTCGTGGGCCGAGCTCGATCTGCTCGGCCTCTGCGGCTTCCATCCTGATGAGAAGCCCGCGCGACAGCCGGCCTGGGACGGCCCGCTCCCCGAGTTCCAACGCGTGGAATGGGCCACCCCACGTTCGTCGAATCAACAGTAGGACAGGCTTTAGCCTGTCGAGAGTCATGACAGGCTAGAGCCTGTCCTACTCTGGACGATCAAGACGGTTTACCCGCGTTGCGGATAAACTTTCATGAGATCTTCCTGGAGGCATGAGCGATGAGCGTGCGGTGGAGTTGCCTGTGTGTCCTGAGCATGTGGACGTCGAACGTGCTTGCCCAGCCGGC
>CAMAVC010000147.1 GCA_945861585.1 Planctomicrobium piriforme | reverse complement strand
GTGACGACGAGATCGATCCGCTCGCGAACCGCTTCCTCGGCGACGGCCGGCGTGAGCGTGAGGCAGGTCAGCACACGTGCGATCGAGGGGCGGCGCGACCCCACGAGCAGGCCGACCACATCCCAGTCGGCGGCCAGCCGCAGCGGGGCGAGGCTTTCGAGCTCGGCAGTCACTCGGTCGATGGGATACATCCCAGGCAGAATACAATCCGCCGTGCCCCTCCGCGACCTTTCCGGCGCCTCCCCATGGAAACATCCCGCTTCTCCGTCGCCTCGCTGCCCTTGGCTCGCGATCTCAAGACCGCGTTTCGCAAGGTGCGGGGGCTCGGGCTCCGGGGCGTGGAGCTCGACCTGCGCACGGGCGCGACGCCGGAGCAGCTGTCGCAGACGGGCATCCGCCAGATCCGCAAGTGGCTCGCCGACGAAGGGCTCGTGGTGGCGGCGGCCGCGTTTCCCACGCGCGGCGGCTACGCCGATGCCGAGCGGCTCGAGGCGCGGATCGCGGCCACGAAGGCCGCACTCGAAGCCGCCCACGCGCTCGGCGCGGCCGTGCTCCTCAATCACATCGGCGACGTGCCGCCGCCCACGGCTGCCGACGCGCCTGCCGACCCGCGCTGGCAGCTGCTCGTCGACGTGGTCACCGATCTCGGCGCCTGGGGCGAGCGCGTGGGATGCACACTCGCAGCGGAGGCGGGGCGGTCGAGCCCCGAGGACCTCGAGCGCGTGATCAATGCGGTGCCCGCGGGCTCGCTTCTCTGCCACGTGGTGACCGGCTCGCTCGTGGTGCACGGCCACGATCCAGTCGCCGCCGTGGAGATGCTCTCTGGCCATATCGGCCATGTGCATGCCACCGACGCGATCCGCGGCGCGTTCAAGGGACGCGGCCGGGCGGTGATCCTCGGCAGCGGAGAAGTCGACCTGCCGAACGTGCTGGCGGCGCTTGAAGAACGCGCCTACCGCGGCTGGATCGGCCTCGAACCCGTCGACAGCTTCCAGGCCGAAGCAGAACTCGCCGACGCGCTCACGAGCCTGCAGGCGTTGTGAAGGGGCGCAGGCAAATCCGAGCAAGTGAAGCCCAGGATGGGCGCAGCGAGCGACCGGCGACGGGATATGGGGAAACCGAAGCCGGCGCAGGCTATTTACTGGCATGCAGCGTGTCCCAGGGATAGGATCTATCCCATGCGCCGCACCATGTTTCTTCGCCGGGCGACGATCTGGCTGGCCACGATCGGCTATGCGCTGGTCGTGTCGGGCCTGCCGCTGCCGCTCGGGGGCGGGCAGCCTGCGAGCCCCACGTCGGCCACGGCCAAACGGCTGGCGGGCAAGGATCGATCGCAGCCGTTTCCCTGCATGGACAGGCCCTGCGGCTGCGCCACGGCTGAGCAATGCTTCACCAGTTGCTGCTGCAACACGCCGGCCGAGACGCTTGCCTGGGCCACGGCTCATCGCGTTGAGCCGGCGGTGCTCGCGGCGCTCGAACGGCGGGTAGCCGGCGACAGACCAGCGGTGGCGAAGGCCACAAAGTCATCGTGTTGCTCAAGCAAGGCCCCGGTGGCTGAGGAGTCGTGCTGCACGCCCAAGCCGTCCGCGCATGCCGTCGTAGAGAATGTTGAAGCACATGAACTCTGCAGCGACTATCAGTCACTCGCGGCCGCGTCGTCAACGACGGAAAAAGCAACGACCGAAAAAGTTCCGCCTGCGGACGAGCCTGGAGAGCCGCAGTCACGGACGGTCACGCTGCGTGCCATGCTGGCCTGCGGCGGCATCGTGGCAGAGTGGTTCGCGGCCGGCGCGGCCTTGCCGCCGCCGCGGCTCGAGGTGTCTCTTGTCATGCACGTGCTCGATGTGTGCACGCCCGGCGATGAAGCGGGCGAATCGTTGGCTGCCTCTCCGGCGGCTCCGCCGCCACGCGCGGCCTGATCTCTGTCGCAGCCCTGCGTGGCCTGTCCCGATTCTGGACGCAGGCCCCTTCATCGGCTGCGTGTCAGCGTCGTGATCCGTTTCAGCGTCGCATGCTGCGCGCCGGCGGGAAGAGCTCCATTGGCAGGCACCGTGTCATTTTCATGCACGGTGTCCCTGCCTGACCTGCACACAGAGAAGGATCTGCATCATGGCCATGCGAAATCGCACGGGTCACTCGCCCGTGCCTGGGAATCGAAATGCGTTTACGCTCGTCGAGTTGCTGGTGGTGATCGCCATCATCGGCACGCTCGTCGGGCTCCTGCTCCCGGCCGTGCAGTCGGCTCGGGAGGCGGCTCGCAGAACGAGCTGCAGCAACAACCTCCGGCAGTTTGGCCTGGCGATCCTGAACTTCGAGAGTACTAAAGGCCACCTTCCGGCGATCGGCACGGGAACGACGAGTCAAACGGCCTATGCAGTTCAAGCTCAGATCCTACCCTACGCGGAGAATCAGTCGCTTCTGTCACTCGTCGACTTCACGCAGACGATTACGCTTGGGTCTGGCGGCTCTCAAACGATAAATCCAGTTCAGCAACCGGCCGCACGCACCGTTGTCGAAATGTTTCTCTGTCCATCCGATGGCGGTCCGACGGCTTATCTGGAAAACTCCGGCACGTGGGCGCCAACAAATTACATGGTCAACATCGGCAGCGGTACAACGACAACCATGCGAAGCGCGGTACAACCTAATGACGGACTTTTTTGGTACACATCCAAGCTCCGGCCTTCCCGTGTCGCGGATGGAATGTCGAAAACCATGCTGGCCGCGGAGGCAGTCCGCGGAGCATCACGTGATGAGACCGGCGCCCGACCGACGGCTAATCGAGACCGCTTTTACGCGCAGCTTGGCGGTGGTGGACCAGGAACGGGAACGGATGACGCGTCTGCCTGCAGCGGTGTTACGGCGTGGCACGGCCGTCGTGGTACCTCGTGGCTGTGGGGCCGTGAGTTTGCCACCTGCTTCAACGCGGTCCACACGCCAAATGACGCAGAACCGGACTGCAGCCGCAGCGGCGCAGGCGCGTTCAAGGCGGCAAGTCGACACCCCGGTGGCGTGCAGGTGCTGATGCTGGATGGCTCAGCACGGTTTGTGCCGAATGACGTCGGTCTGACCGTGTGGCGGGCTGCTTCAACGCGGGCTGGAGGTGAAACAGACACGCTGCCGTAATGGACGACGGCCGATAGTAAACGCCTCTCTGACGAAGGTTCTTCGAGTTCTTTCCCTATTTCCCCCGGAGTCTCATTCCCATGAAAAGTCTCTTCTTCAGGACGATCCCCGCGATTGTGATCGGCCTCATTGCTTCCAGCGTCGCGACGACGACGTATGCCCATGACACGTGGGTGCAGTCGTCGGCGAGTCTGGTTCGCCCCGGTGACCATGTGCACGTTTCCCTTGGCCTGGGCAACCACGGCAACAACCACCGGGATTTCAAGTTTGCCAGTAAACTCGGGTCGCTCGAGCATGCGACCATCGAGGTGATCGCTTCCAATGGTCAACGGACCGACTTGATTCCCGCCGTGATCGACCTTGGGTATGCGCCCAAGGAAGGATTTTATTCGGCGCGGCATGTGGTTGGTGAGGAGGGTCTTCATACCGTAGCCCACACGCTTGACACGCTGCACCGCACGACGCGGGCGATCAAGAGTGGCAAATCGTTCTTTCTCGCCTCGGAGTCACTCGACAAGCCGGGGAAGCCGGATGCGTCGGATGGTGGGCTGCCCGGCCCGCTTGGCCATCCGCTCGAATTCGTGTTGGAGAGTCATCCGGTGCTCGGCTGCGGACCGGGCAAGCCGATTGCCGTGCAGCTCCTCTTCAAGGGAAAGCCGCTGGCCGATCAGGTCGTGTCGTTTATTCCGCGGGGGGCGACGCTCGCGGAAGGCTTCGACGCCGAGCATGAGCGCAAGACCGATGCGGAAGGCCGGTGCAGCTATACGCCGAAGGAGGGCAACGTCGTGCTCGTCGTCACCCACCTCGTGAAGCCCGAGGAGAAGGGAGAGGGCTTCGAGAAGACGTCGTATGCCGCCACGCTCGTGATCGATGTGCCCGAGCGCTGCCCGTGCTGCGAG
>CAMAVC010000146.1 GCA_945861585.1 Planctomicrobium piriforme | reverse complement strand
GAGCCCGAAGCCTCCTCAACGAAAGCCCGAGGCGTAAGCCGAGAGGATGCCCCGGTGGCGAAACACGACGCGTCTTCCCTTCGGCTCACGCCTCGGGCTTCCAGACGGGGAGGCTCGGGGTTACCCCTGCCGTTGAGACGGCGTATGTGACCCACTTCACGGGAAACATGGCATCCTGCCATTTTCCCTTGGCCGACCTCCGTCGGCCGGTGTTCATCCGGGCCTCCGGCCCTAACGCCGAAGGCGTGGGAGCCGAGCTTTGCTCGGCCACCCTAAGCCGGAGACGACGCCGGGACGGCGGCGACGGCGCGACAGCCAGCCCGCAGTGAGCGTCCGGCGAGACGGTACGGGGTAACCCCGAGCCGGCGCAGGCAAAACGAGGGCGAGCGGGATATGGGGAGCCCGAAGCCGGATTGGGCGACCTCACCGATGGCGACCGAGACGGTCGCCCCACGGCTATTTCGGCGCGGCGAGCGTGACATCGAGCGTGACCTCGGCGCCCGCCCGCTGCACGACGACGGGGATCGTGTCGCCACCCTTATGCTTGCGGAGGGCGCTGTCGAAGTCTTCGAGGCCCGTCACGGCGCTGTCGCCGAGCCGGATGATGACATCGCCCCCCTGGAGACCGCCGCGGGCGGCGGGGGAGTCTTTTGTGACGCCGGTGATCGCGTAGCCTTTGCCCGGCTTGCCGAAGTCGGGGATGCTGCCGAAGTAGGGGCGGTCGCCGCCGCGGGCGAACATTTTCGAGGCGACTTCGACGTAGGCGGGGCGCTCGGGCGCCGTGGCGAGCTCCTTCACGATGTCGGCCACGAGCCGCGTGAGCCGCACCATGCCGGCGTAGTTGAGCTTGTCGGCGGTGTCGGTGGGGCGGTGGTAGTCGGAGTGCGAGCCCGTGAACAGATGGAGCACGGGGATCTTGCGGGCGTAGAAGCTCGAATGGTCGCTCGGCCCGAAGCCGCCCGGCTCCTTCGCCACCTCGAAGCCGTGGGCGGCCACGAGGCGGTCGACGAGCGGGTCGAGCCCGGTGCCGGTGCCGGTGCCGTGCACGACGACCTTGTCGCCGTCGAGCCGGCCGACCATGTCGAGGTTCACCATGGCGGCGGTGTCGGCGAGCGGCGTGGTGGCGTTGGCGGTGTAGTGGGCGCTGCCGAGCAGGCCGCGCTCTTCCCCCGAGAAGGCCACGAACAGGATCGTGCGCGGAAAGGGCCCTTCGGCCGCCAGGATCCGAGCCACCTCCACGAGCATCGCCGTGCCGCTGGCGTTGTCGTCGGCGCCATGGTGCACGGCCGTCTCGCCGGGGGCGGCGGAATTGACGCCCCCGAAGCCCAGGTGATCGTAGTGTGCGCCGAGCACGACCGTTTCCCTGCCCTCCGTGCCGGGCAGGACGGCAAGCACGTTGCGCGAGTCGGTCTCCTTGCGCTCGATCGCCACACGACCGCGGATCCGCCAGCCCGCAAGCGCAGCGGCCTGCGGCTCGAGTTTCTCATCGATCGCTCGTTCAAGCGCGGGCAGGTCGCGGCCGAGCGCCTCGGTGACGAGTGGCTCGATGACACTGCGGCGCACGTGAAGCACGGGCATCGTCCGGCGTTCCGAGCCGTCTCCAGCCCGCTCGAACGCCATCAACGCGTCTTCTTTGTCGGAGGCGTCGTTCGTCAACACGAGGCCGCCCGCCTCGTGCTCCGAGGCGTTCGCCACCTTGCGTGAGAGCGCCGCGTATTGCGAGGATTGATTGCCGTCGAACACGCTGTGCGGATTGTCTTTCTGCGGCTCCTGCCGGAGCACGATCACGGCCGCCCCCTTGGCACCGGCGGATCCGAGCGGCGCATAGTCGTCGTATCCCTCCTTCGGGGCCGTGATGCCGTAACCGGCGAACACGAGCGGAAGATCGAACGGGCCCGAGCCGCCTGCGGCCAACGGCGTGAAGTCGGTGCCGAGCACGAGCGGCCGCACGGTCGGCGAACCGTCCGGGCCCGCTGGGCCGACGAGCTCGGCCGTGTTGTCACCCGCTGGCCCGAGCTTCGCCTCCAGCGTCACGGGAAACCGCTGAAAGGGCACGTCGCCGACGACGGTCGTGTCGAGCCCGACCGCCGCGAAGTGCCGGGCGACCCAGTCGGCTGCCTGCTCGATGCCGGCGGTGCCGGGGCCGCGGCCCTCGCGCTCGGGCGCGGCGAGCCATGCACAGGCCTCCCGGAGCCGCGTCTCGAGCTGCGCGCGGCTCACGGCAGCGTCAGAGGGCGGCGTCTGCCCCTGTGTGCTCGCGGTCAGGAGCCCGATCGCGAGACCGCCGACGATCCACCCAGCCGTGCGTGTCGTATGGTTCACCGTATACCTCTGGTGCGTTGCTGCCTCCGCATTCTACGCGCTTCCCGGCGACCGTCGCCTGTGCCAAAATCGCGGACCGCGGGAGCCGTGTGGCTCGACGCGTTGCCAGGAGGCTACGGTCCGTGTCTTCGCTGTACGTCATCCAAGGCCGCAATCGCGGCGCCCGCTACGACCTCGCGACGCACGAGGGTGCGATCAGCATCGGCCGCGAGTCGGGCAACTTCGTGCAGCTCGACGACAACGAGGTCTCCCGGCGGCATGCGGAGATCCGCCGGGTGGACGGCCGGTTCGTCGTCGGCGATCTGAAGAGCTCCAACGGCACGTTCGTCAACAATCGCAAGGTGGAGCGGGCCGAACTCGCCAGCGGCGACCAGATCCAGATCGGCCGCACCGTGATGGTGTATTCGAAGGATCGCGACGACGAGCGGTCGATCGACCTCGTCGACATCGTCGCGCCCGCCAACGGCGCGGATGGATCGCGGATCGTGCGCACCATGCGCGAAGACGAGGGCGTGGTCGCGGCCTTCATGCCCGACGACACACAGAACCGCTGGCTGGCACGGGCCCGCAGCAACGTGCAGGTGATGTATCGCACGGCGCTCGCCGCCAGCCATACCCTCGACATCGACGAACTGCTCGGCCGGATCCTGCAGCTGGTGTTCGAATGGATCGAGGCCGACCGCGGCTGCATCATGCTGCTCGATCCCGAGACACGGCAGTTGCAGACGAAGGCCCGGCGCGATCGTCGCGCCGGCGACACCACCTCGATGGCCATCAGCCGCACGATTCTCGACTATGTGCTCGAACGCCGCGAAGGTGTGCTCACGAGCGACGCCCAAGACGACGATCGCTTCGCGTCTGGGCACAGCGTGGTGCGCACGGGCGTGCGCGAGGCGATCTGCGTGCCGATGCAGGGCCGCTACGACACCGTGGGCGTGATGTACGTCGACACGATGGTGCCGCTCGCCGAGTCGCTCGAGTCGGGCCAGCGACGGTTCAGCGACGAACACCTGAAGCTCATGATCGCCATCGGCCACCAGGCCGCCCTCGCCGTCGAAGACACCACCTATTACTCCGCGATGGTACAGTCGGAGCGGCTGGCGGCGGTCGGCCAGACGATCGCCACGCTCTCGCATCACATCAAGAACATCCTCCAGGGGATCAAGGGGGGCGGCTATCTCGTCGACATGGGCCTGGAGAACGACGATTTCGCGGTGGTGCGCAAGGGCTGGGACATCGTCGGCCGCAACCAGGGCAAGATCTCGTCGCTCGTGATGGACATGCTTTCCTTCAGCAAGGAACGGGAGCCCGATCCGGTGCCCACCGACCTCGTGGCCCTCGTCTCCGACATCGTCGAGACCGTCCAGCAACGGGCCGCGGACGCCGGGATCGCAATCCGCTGGACGCCTCCGGCGGATCTCCCCAGGGTCGTGTTCGATCCGGAGGGCATCTCCCGGGCCGTGCTCAACGTCGTCACCAACGCGCTCGACGCCGTCGAGAACCGGCCCGATCCCTGGGTGGAGATCCGCGTCGAGATCGACCGGCCCGCCGGCCTCGTCAGGATCATCGTCGCCGACAACGGCGAAGGGATGACCGCTGAGACCCTGGGCGAAATCTTCAATCTGTTCGTGTCGACGAAGGGCTCGCGGGGCACGGGGCTCGGCCTCACGGTGAGCCGCAAGATCCTCCGCGAACACGACGGCGACATCCGCGCTGAAAGCAGCCTCGGTGCGGGCAGCACCTTCACGCTCGAATTCCCGCTCACGCTCGAGGCGCATTCACCCGGGGAGTCGGCCGCGTCGCCCACACTCGACGGGCCGATTCCATGACGGGCGACCGCCCGGCGGTGTCGGCCGTCGTCATCACCCGCGATGCCGGGCAGCATCTCGCGGCGACGCTC
>CAMAVC010000145.1 GCA_945861585.1 Planctomicrobium piriforme | reverse complement strand
GGGGCGATTGTGCTCGTGGTGCAGACCGACGAGTTCGAGCGGAGCGGCCTGCCCTGCGACAGGATCACTGCGCTGCATACCGTCGATCGCCGACTCGTGCGGCACGACCAGCCAGGGACGGCCGCGGCAGATGACGACGTGGCCGGCGTTATCGAGCGGCTGCGGGCATGCCTCGCCAACGCTGATGCCTCAGGCGACCCGACGAAACGGTAGTGTCGAGACGGGCTCGGGATGCGCCGCGAGTGCCTCGCGGGCGATCTCGACGATGTAGCGGCCGTAGTCGCTCTTCATGCGACTGCCCGTTTCGACGAGCTCTTCCGGCGACAGATAGCCCATGTGCAGGGCGATCTCCTCGAGGCAGGCGATCTTCAGGCCTTGACGGTCTTGGAGGGTCTGCACGAAGGCCGTGGCCTGGAGCAGCGAATCGGGCGTGCCGGTGTCGAGCCAGGCGAATCCGCGGCCGAGCCGTTCCACGTGCAGGGCGTCGTGTTCGAGATAGACGCGGTTGAGGTCGGTGATCTCGTACTCGCCACGCGGGCTCGGCCGCAGCGCGGCAGCGATGTCGCAGACGTGCTCGTCGTAGAAATAGAGCCCCGGCACGGCGTAATGCGACTTGGGATTGTGGGGCTTTTCCTCGAGCGAGAGGGCGCGGCCGTCGGCATCGAATTCGACCACGCCGAACCGCTCCGGATCGCGGACGGGATAGGCGAACACCGTGGCCCCGTGGGCCCGGGCCGCGGCCCGCTTGAGCACCGACGGGAAGCCGTGGCCGTAAAACACGTTGTCGCCGAGCACGAGCGCCGCGCGGGCGCCGCCGAGAAAGCGGCGGCCGATCACGAACGCCTGGGCGAGGCCATCGGGGCTCGGCTGCTCGGCATACGAGAGCGAAATGCCAAACCGGGAGCCGTCGCCCAAGAGCCGCTCGAAATGGGGCAGGTCGTGCGGCGTGGAGATCACGAGGATCTCGCGGAGGCCCGCCAGCATGAGCGTCGAGAGCGGGTAGTAGATCATCGGCTTGTCGTAGACCGGCAAGAGCTGCTTCGAGACGGCGAGCGTCATCGGATGCAGCCGGGTGCCGGAGCCGCCGGCGAGCACGATGCCCTTCGTGGTCGGTTGCGACATGCGTCGTCCTCTAAGAATGGCCGGGCGGGTCGAGCTGATACGGCGAGTCGGTGACGTGCTCGTGGCGGATCTCGTCGACCGGCTCCTGCTTGTGTCGGCCAGCGTAGAGACGGTTTGGTGCGTTGAACACCCAGCCCGGCACGGCGCTCACGTTGCGGTAGGCATGGACGACACCCGGTGGGATCGAGACGGCACACGGGTTCGAGGCTCCGCACAGCGTGCGGGTGTGCATGCCGAAGGTGGGTGATGCTTGACGGGCATCCCACAGAAAGAGTTCGAAGTCACCGGGCCCGATGAAGGCGAAGTAGTCGGTCTGGTCGGCATGCTCATGCGGGCCGCGAGCCACGCCCGGCTCCGTCTGGCTCACGTACGCCATCACGGGGTGCAGGGCTTCCGCCAGTTCGTCTTCGCGATAGAGTTCCACGAGCCACCCCCGGCTGTCGGCGTGCCGGGCGAGCGGCTTGAAGACGACGTCGGCGATCGTGGCGACGGCTGCGGCGCCGGATGGTGCAGATGGCATGCGGATCTCGGGTGCGCGGAAGTGCCCCGGGGGATATACCGGCACGAGGCTGCCGCGGGCCAGACGGTTTCCCGTGGGGTGCCGTCACCCCGCAACCACGGGGCAAGCGACGGGGGCTGGAAAGGCTGGGGGGACGGGGCGAGCCGGTGGCGGTGGCCACCGCCCAGCGGGCAGGCTATTAATAGATGAAGGTTCCGGGCCTGGTTCGGGAGATCGTCGGCATGATCAGCACCATCCCTGCCACCTCAGACGTCGTGGTGATCGGCGGCGGCCCGGCCGGTGCGACCACGGCCACGCTCGTCGCCCAGAAGGGGCATCGAGTCACGCTCTTCGAGCGGGAGCGGTTTCCGCGGTTCCACGTCGGCGAGTCGCTGATTCCCGAGACGTTCTGGGTGCTCGAGCGCTTGGGGATGCTCGACGCGATGCGGTCGAGCCGGTTCGTCGAAAAGCACTCGGTGCAGTTCGTGAACGAAAAGGGCGTGCTTTCGGAGCCCTTCTATTTTTCTGATCACAAGCCGCAGGAGAGCTCCCGCACCTGGCAGGTGGTTCGCAGCGAGTTCGACGAACTCATGCTGCGGAATGCGGCGCGGCAGGGCGTGGACGTGCACGAAGGCATGCGCGTGCTCGAGGTGTTGTTCGACGGGCAGCGGGCGACCGGCGTGCGCGTGGAGGATGAAGCGGGCGCCGTGCGCACCGTGTCGGCCGACGTGGTCGTCGACGCTAGCGGGCAGGGCGCGATGATCATGAGCCGGCTCGGTTTGCGCGACTGGGATCCGGTGCTCAAGAAGGCGGCCATCTGGACCTACTGGAAGAACGCGGAGCGCGGCACCGGCCGCGACGAGGGCGCGACGCTCGTCCTGCAGCTCGACGACAAGCAGGGCTGGTTCTGGTACATCCCGCTCCACGACGGCACCGTGAGCGTGGGCGTGGTGGCAGGCTACGACTACCTGTTCAAGCAGCGCGACACGAAGGACCCCGAAGCGATCTACTTCGAGGAGGTGGCCCGCTGCCCGGGGCTGCAGCCGAAGATCGCGGCCGCCGAGCGGGCGGGGCCGGTGCGGGTGGCGAAGGAGTATTCGTATCGGGCCCGCGACGTGGCCGGCGACGGCTGGGTGCTCGTGGGCGACGCGTTCGGGTTTCTCGATCCGCTCTATTCGTCGGGCATCCTTCTGGCGCTCAAGAGCGGCGAACTGGCAGGCGATGCGATCGTGGCGGCGCTCGCTGCCGGCGACACATCAGCGGCGAAACTCGGCACGTGGGGCCCGGAGTACGTCCGCGGCATGGAGCGGATGCGCAGGCTCGTGTGCGAGTTTTACGAAGGCTTTAATTTCGGCCGCTTCGTGAAGAAGCATCCGCACCTGAAGGGGCACGTGACCGATCTCTTGATCGGCGACCTCTTCAACGACCGGGTCGACGAGATCGTGGCTCCGCTCGAGGCCCTGCGGGCGGAGGATCGCGCCCGGGCCTCGGCATGACGGTCGAACTCGCGTTCGACGACCGGGGCTCGGGCCCGCCGCTCGTCGTGTTGCACGGCCTCTTCGGCGCGAAGCGGAATTGGGCGACGATCGCCAAGGCCCTCGCCCCGCGTCACCGGGTGCTCACGGTCGATCTGCGGAACCACGGTGCGAGCCCGTGGGACGCCGTGCACGACTACCCGGCCCTGGCCGGCGACGTGGCCCGCTTCATCCACACGCATGTCGGCGGGCCGGCGGCCGTGCTCGGGCACAGCATGGGGGGCAAGGCGGCGATGGTGCTGGCCCTCGAGGAGCCGGACCTCGTGGAGCGTTTGATCGTCGTCGACATCGCGCCGGCCCCGTCGCGGACCACGCTCATCGACGCGCTGCAGGCGATGAAGAACGTGCCGCTCGCCACGTGCACGCGGCGGACCGAGGCTGAAACCGCCCTCGCCGAGTCGATCCCCGATCCGGCCGTGCGGGCGTTTCTCGTGCAGAACGTCACGACCGGCCCGAACGGCTTGGCGTGGGCGGTGAATCTCGAGGCGCTCGAACGCAACTTCCCCGCGATCGTCGGCTTTCCCGACGTGGCAGCCGGGCGCACGTTCACGGGGCCGACACTGTTCGTCGTCGGCGAACGGTCAGACTACGTCCGGCCCGAGCACCATGCCGTCATCAGGCGGTTGTTCCCTGCGGCTACGATCGAGGTCGTGGCG
Organism: Planctomicrobium piriforme; assembly: GCA_945861585.1. GTDB lineage: Bacteria > Planctomycetota > Planctomycetia > Pirellulales > UBA1268 > RGVT01. Next base: position 483 of record CAMAVC010000145.1, on the reverse strand, counting down.
GGAGCGGGGCACTGGGTGCACGCCGAGGCGCCAGACGCATTTCTCGCCGTCCTCAGCGGCTTTCTCTAGGCCTGACGGCTCCGTCCCAAATCAGCGCGCGTCCCATAAACGTGGGACTCCGAAGCGCCCCTGTTTCACGTAGTTTCGCGGGGGAAGGCCACTAGGATTCCTGGTGGGTGATACGAGTGCCGATACAATGTCGGCATCTGGGTAGGGAGCTTTCTCATGACGCATGTTCGGCTGTCGGTATTCGGGGATGCGGGATCGCGGGCGCGGGCGGCCTTTACGCTCGTGGAACTACTCGTGGTGATCGCGATCATTGGCGTGCTCGTCGGCCTGCTCTTGCCGGCGGTGCAGACGGCGCGAGAAGCCGCGCGACGATCGAGCTGCACGAACAACATGAAGCAGGTAGCGCTGGCCACGCAGAACTACAGTGACGCCAAGCGGGCGTTGCCGGCGACGTCCGGCGGCTCGTGCTGCTGG
>CAMAVC010000144.1 GCA_945861585.1 Planctomicrobium piriforme | reverse complement strand
GGCCAGTCGCGAACCGTCGGGCGAATAGGCCACGGACCACAGTGCATCGCCATGCCCTTCGAGCTTGCCCTTCTCCGCGCCGTCGGCGGCATTCCAGAGTTTCACAAACTTGTCGCCGCCGCCGGTCGCGAGCGTCGCGCCGTCGGGCGAAAACGCCACCGTCGTCACCGGCCCGGCATGGGCGGTGATCGCCTTCACCTCCTGCCCCGTCGTGGCATCCCAGAGCACCACGAGCCCGTCCTCGCCTGCCGTCGCGAGCTTCATACCGTCGGGGGAAAAGGCGAGCGACCGCACCCAGCCCTTGTGCTTCTTGAGATCGTGCTTGGCGGTGCGGGCCGGAAGATCCCAGAGTTTTACAAGCCCGTCATAGCCCGCCGTGGCGGCCCGCGTGCCATCCTTCGAAACCTGCACCGCCCACACGGCCGTCGGGTGGCCGACCAGGTCGCCGACGCGCGCCCCGTCGGCCTTCCACACGACCACGTCGCCGGGCCTGTAGAGCAGACTCTCGCCGCCCGCCGTCACGAGCGTCGCACCGTCGTGTGAGTAGTCGGCGGCGATCACCCAGCGTTTGAAGTCGCCGAGCGTGGCGGCGGGCGCGGGTGGCTGGGCCGGGGCCGGCGGATCGGCGGCCTGCGGGAGGCTGCCCGCCAGACTGGCAATCACGAGCGTGAGGGCCGGGGCGACGAGCCGAAAGCGTGCACGAGTCATGGATGCATCTCCTGAAAGGTCGACCCGCAGAGTATAGTTCCCGCCGATCAACCGAATCCATCAGGGGAGTTCCGTCGATGGCCCGCACCGTGCGATCCCATTCCGCCGCCAAGGCCAGGCCTGCCGCGGGCCGCCAGGCCGTGCTCATCGCCAGCGGCGACCTCCGGGAAGAGGCCAACCGCGTCTGCTGGCCGGCGCAGCAGGCGCTCGAGAGCGACCTCACGAAGGCGTTCGCCGCCGCGGGCTGGACGCTCACGCGCGGCCATGCCGCCTCACGGTCGCGCGGCCACGGCTTCATCGCCAGTGCCCGCGAAGGGCTCGACGTCTTCGCCACGATCGACTCCGAGACGCCGCTCGTCGTGGCCGAAGCCGTGTGGCAGTATTCCAACCACGTGCTTCCCGGCCTCACCACGCACTCGGGGCCGATCCTCACCGTCGCCAACTGGTCGGGACAGTGGCCGGGTCTCGTGGGGATGCTCAATCTCAACGGCTCGCTGACGAAGGCGGGCGTGGCCTACCAGACGCTGTGGGCCGATGACTTCGCGAGCCCCTCGTTTCGCCGCCACCTGCAGTCGTGGCTCGATACCGGCCGCGTGCACCACGACACCAGTCACGTCGTGCCGTTCGCGAACGTGTCGATCCCTCGGCCGCTCGCGCAATCCGCCGCGACGATCGCCACCGAACTACGGCACAAGAAGGCCCTCATGGGAGTATTCGACGAGGGCTGCATGGGGATGTTCAACGCGATCATCCCCGATCATCTGCTCCATGCGACGGGCGTCTTCAAGGAGCGGCTCAGCCAGAGTGCGCTCTACCACGAGACCATGCGGGTCAGCGATGCCGAGGCCCGGGAGGTCTTCAAGTGGCTCGAGAAGGCGGGCATGCGGTTCCACTTCGGCAAGGACGAGGCCCGCGACCTCACCCGGGCCCAGGTGCTCCTGCAGTGCAAGATGTACGTCGCCACACTGCGCATCGCCGACCGCTTCGGCTGCGATCTCGTCGGCATCCAGTATCAGCAGGGCCTCACGGATCTGCTGCCGGCCAGTGACCTCGTGGAAGGCATGCTCAACGACTCGAAGCGGCCGCCGGTGACCGCCGAGGGTTTGAGCCGCGTGCTCTGGAAGGGCAAACCGCTCGTGCACTTCAACGAGGTGGACGAGTGCGCGGGGCTCGACGGCCTGCTCACGCAGCGCGTTCACGAAGCGCTCGGCCAGCCGGTCGAAAACACGCTCCACGACATCCGCTGGGGCGACTGGGACCACTCGCGCTCGACCGACCAGTGGGTGTGGGTGTTCGAGATCTCGGGGGGCGCGCCGCCGGCCCACTTCACGGGCGGCTGGAAGGGCGCGGAGGGCTTCCGCCAGCCGCCGATGTACTTCCGGCTCGGCGGCAGCACGCTCGCCGGTGTGAGCAAGCCGGGCGAGATCGTGTGGAGCCGGATCTGGGTCGACGGCACGAGCGGAACCGAAAAACTCCGCATGGACATCGGTCGGGCGGAGGTCGTGGCCTTGCCCGACGAAGAAACCCGCCGCCGGCTCGACGCGACGACGCCGCAATGGCCGATCATGCACGCGGTCACCTACGGCATCTCGCGCGATCAGATGATGGCCCGCCACAAGGCCAACCACATCCAGGTGGGCTACGCCAAGGACGCCGCCGCGGCGGACAAGGCGGCGCTGCTCAAGGCAGCCGTGGCCCGCGACCTGGGCATCGACGTCAGTTTCTGCGGCACCCGCGGCCACGGCGTCTCACCCTCGCTCCGCTGGGACGCATGACATGAAACGCGCCGGCTTCCTCGGCATCGATGCGGGCACGCAGGGCCTGTCGGTGATCTTCACCGATGAGCAGATGAAGATCCTCGCCACGGGCGAGGCCGGCTACGAGATGGTGCCTGGTCTCGCGCCAGAGTGCTACGAGCAGGATCCCGCCGACTGGGAGCGGGCGCTCGGCGCCGCGATGGCCGACCTGCGGGCGAAGCTCACGACGCTTGGTGTCGAGCCCGACGTGCGGGCGATCGGCATCTGCGGGCAGATGCACGGCGAGGTGCTCGCCGACGAACTTGGCCGGTCGCTCGGGCCCGCGCGGCTGTGGTGCGACGGCCGCAACGAGGCCGAGGGCCACGAGCTCACCGACCGGCTCGGCACGAAGATGCCGAAGCGGATCACCACCGCCCGCTGGCTGTGGACGATCCGCAACCGGCCCGACGTGGCAGGAAAAGCCGCCCACCTGACCACGCCCGCCGGGTGGCTCGCCTTCCGGCTCACCGGGAGCTGGACCCTCGGCGTCGGTGACGCGGCCGGCATGTTTCCGATCGATCAACAGTCGCTCGACTACGACACGCAAAGGCTCGCCGATTTCGACGCCGTGGTGCATGCCGCAGCAGCCGGCCGTGCGATCCGCCCGCTTCGCGACCTCCTGCCACACGTGCGTCGCGCGGGCCAGGACGGCGGAACGCTCGACGGCCACGGCGCGCGCGTGCTCGGCCTCCCGGTGGGCACGCCCGTCGCCCCCGCCGAAGGCGACCAGCCGGCGGCACTCACCGGCTCGCTCATCGGCGCGGCGGGCATGGTGTCGATGAGCTTCGGCACGAGCGTCGTGGCCAACGCGGTCGGCGATCGGCCGTTCAAGGGAATAGCACGCAGTGTCGATCATTTCTGCGCGCCCGATGGCAAGCCGATCAACATGGTCTGGCTCCGCAACGGCACGACCGCACTCAACACCGTCGTCGAGATGTTCGGGACAGTGAACGGCGGGGACCGAAGCGACGGTTTTGCAGCCGTCATCCCGCAGCTGCTCGCCGCGGCCGACGACTGCGGCGGCCTCCTCGCCCTGCCCTTCATGGATGATGAGCCCGGCCTCAGTGTCTCGCGCGGCGGCTCGGCTGCGGTGGTCGGGCTCAACGAGAAAAATGCCACGCCAGGCAACGTTGCCAAGGCGATGCTCTTGGCCACGATGTTCAACCTGCGACTCGGCAGCGAGCCGCTTGATGCCCAGGGCTATCCCCGCAGCGAGATCATCCTCTCCGGCGGCCTCGCCAAGACACCCACGCTCGGGCAACTGCTGGCCGACGTGTTCAACACACCCGTCACGATCCTCGACGGCGCCGCCGAAGGGACGGCCTGGGGCGCCGCCCTGATGGCGAAGTATCGCGCGCTCGCGATCAGCGGCCACGCTCCCGACTGGGCAGCGTTCCTTACGAGCCACGCCTCCGGAAAGCCGACGCGGTTCACGCCGCGTCCGCAGTCGGTCGCCACGCTCGCCGACCGCTATGCCCGCCACCGCCGCCTCGTCGCCCTCCACACGCAGCTCGCAGCGGCGACCCGCGACGACGTGCGCTGATTCGAAGCCCGCAGAAAGCAGCGAACCCGGCTCGGGGTTACCCCGTACCGTCTCGCCGGACGCTCACTGCGGGCTTCCTGTCGCGCCGTCGCCGCCATCCCGGCGTCGTCTCCGGCTTACGGTCGCCGGGCAAAGCCCGGCTCCCACGCCTACGGCGACAGGGCTGGACGCCCGGGTGAACACCGGCCGACGGAGGTCGGCCAAGGGAAAATGGCAGGATGCCATGTTTCCCGTGAAGTGGGTCACATACGCCGTCTCAACGGCAGGGGTAACCCCGAGCCTCCTCTTTCCAGTTGCCTCCCCGTTTCAGTTGAGGAGGCTTCGGGCTCCCCGTGTCCCGCTCGCCGGCGTATTTGACCAGCGGAGCCATGGATGGCGCAGCGCAGGCAAATCCGAGTGAGCCGGAGCCTGGAGGGCGAAGGCGAACGTCCG
>CAMAVC010000143.1 GCA_945861585.1 Planctomicrobium piriforme | reverse complement strand
CGCGGATCGCCAACGTGCCCCCGCGCGGCCTCTCGGCGCAGACGCTCACGAACGCCCGCGCGGGCGCGGCGACAGACGGCACGAGCGCCTGGCAGGCGCTCCGCGCCGCCCGCGATGCCGGCCGGCTCACGCCCGCGGCGGCCGGCGGCGTGGCGGCACTCGAGCGGGCCGTGGCCCTGCGCGATACGGCCACGCCCGGCCATGCGGCCGACGTGCTCCGCCGGCTGCTCGACGCCACGGGCTACCAGGCCTTTCTCACCAAGGAATACGACGACCCGTCCGAGGCCGAGGAGCGGCAGGCGTGCGTGGAAGACCTCGCGAATGCGCTCGCCACCCACGAGCAGTCGCAGCGGCCGGGCCGCGACTTCGCCCGCGTGGTCCGCGACTTCCTCGACGAACTCGTGCTCGACGTCACCGAGGCGGAGCGGTTTCGTGAAGACAAGCCCCGTGGCAACCTGCTCCGGCTGATGACGCTGCACGCCGCCAAGGGGCTCGAGTTCGACCAGGTGTGGATGGTGGGGCTCGAGGAGGGCCTGCTGCCGCACCATCGCTCGCTCGAAGCGGGGCTCGACGCGATCGCCGAGGAGCGGCGGCTCTGCTACGTGGGCGTGACGCGGGCCCGGAAGCGGCTCGCCCTCTCGCTCTGCCTGACACGGATGAAGTGGGGCAAGAGCCGCCCCTGCAAGCCGAGCCGGTTCCTCTACGAGCTCACGGGCCAGGCCGACAAGTTCAGCGAAGCCGCCCCGGCCCGCGACGAGCCGAAGGTCGCCGCCAAACGCCCCCGCCGCGCGGCCCGCAAGTAGGACGTCGAATCGCAGGTGGCCCGTTCCCGACGCGATCAAACCGGCTCGGGGTTACCCCGTACCGTCTCGCCGGACGTTCGCTACGGGCTTGCTGTCGCGCCGTCGCCGCCGTCCCGGCGTCGTCTCCGGCTTACGGTCGCCAGGCACAGCCCGGCTCCCACGCCTGCGGCGTCAGGGCCGGAGGCCCGGGTGAATTCCGGCCGACGGCGGTCGGCCAAGGGAAAATGGCACGATGCCATGTTTCCCGTGAAGCGGCCCAAATACGCCGTCTCACCGGCAGGGGTAACCCCGAGCCTCCTCAACTGGAAAGGGGAGGCGGCGGAAACGGTCGGTGCGATGCGGAAGAGCCGACGGGCAGATACGCGGCTCCCGCACGGCGCTAGGCCCCGAGGGCCGGGTCAACACCAGCCGGCGGAGGCCGGCTAAGGCAAGTTCGACAGGACGTCGAGACTTGCCGTGAAGACAGCAATAGCGATCGCCCTCGGCGATGGAGCAGCGTACCGCCGGTTCCGACGCCGCGTTGGGCGCGTTGAGAAGACGCCCTTCAGCCCGCGAGCACGGCGGGCACCATGCGGGCGAGTGACAAAAGGCCGCTGCGGCCGTGGGCGATCTCGGCGTAGGTGGCAAGGAGTCCGCGGGCCAGGGTCGCGCCGTGCGGATGCCAGGGGAACCACGCGGGCTTCGGCCAGGGCGTGAGCGGGCCGCGCAGGATCGTGTTGTGCACGAGCGGCAGATAGAGCGGATCGTGCACGAAGCCGATGCCGCTCTGCGGCGCGACGAGCGTGCCGCCCGGATAGCCGCCCCAGGGAATGCTCGCCATCGAGTAGGCGAGCGCCGACCACGTGTTCACCCCGACGACGCCGAACGGCAGGTGCTCGATCAACAGCTCCGCCCGCGCGGCATCGTGAGAGGCGAGCGATCCGGGCACCGTCACGCTCGCAGCGAGCGAGCCGGGCAGCCGGCCCACGAGGTCGTGCACCGCGCCGCAGAAGGCCTCGATCGAGTCGCCGCCCAGCGGAATCTCGGCCGCCACCGGCACGAACCACTCGCGGGCGACGAACCGGGAATCCCGGTCGGCGTCGATGCCGGTGCGAAAGACGTACCGGAGCGTGCCGTCGGCCGGCGCGGCGGTGGCCGTCACCTCTTCCCAGGCCGCTCGCGCCCCGGGATACCACGCGGGCCGGGCAGCGACGGCCGCCAGCCGCCGCTCCACGAGCGCGAGAAACTCGGTGCGTTGCTCCCAGGCCCGTGCCGTGACGACGAGCTTCGTGGCGATGCAGTTGAACGACGTGTTGTTGACGATCGAGGCGGCCACCATGTCGGCCTGCATGGCGAGTTCGCGCGGCGTGTAGCGGCCGGGCACGATCACCCACGGCGTGACGTTGCCGAGCTCGCACGTGATCGACTGGGCGAGCACGGGCGTGCCGTGCGTGCCCGCCCCGCCCCACACGAGCGCGTCGAACGCCGCCTGGCCACCGGTGAGGTGCACGTGCTCGAGGCCCGGCGCCGCAAGGGCCGCTTTCGCCACCTCCACCCCGCCGGCCACGATCGCGAGCAGCCCGGCCTCGATGAGCGGCTGAAAGGCCCGCTCGAACACGCCCCGCAGCGGGGCATGGAGCGGATGCAGCTTGAGGAACACCGCCCGACCGTGCTCGAAGATCTGGTTCACGCAGTCGGCTGGTGCCAGGCCGGTGACGTTGCCCGCCCCGAGCACGAGCGCCACGCCGCCGGCGCGCGGTCGCTCCTCCACCTCCGCACGCCACGACCGCTCGAACGCCTCGATGCTGCCGGGATTCACGCACCGCACCGTGGCCTGATGGCCGATGAAGATCGTCGAGTCGTACAGACTGCCGCGCGGCGCGGAGCCGGGCAGAACGTCGACGACGATCCGGGAGGCGGTTCCGTCGCCCGGGTGGACGAGACGCGGCGGCCGTGGCACCTGCGGCAGGCCTGCGCGGCCGATGTCGCCGAGGGCCCGGGCGGTCACGAGCAGCAGCCGCACCGTGACGAGCGGCCCCGTGGCCATCTCCTCCGCGCGGACGTGCGCCGCCGCCGACTGCTTGATGCCGAGCGCGGCCTCGAGCCAGGCGTCGGCCACGCCCGCCACCGCCTGGGCGGTGCGCACGGCGAGCGCGGCGCGTTCGGCTGCCGTTCGGCGGCGAAACGCCAGGGCACCGGCCGCGAGCCCTCCGATCTGCCGTTCCACGTCGCTCATCGAACACCTCGCTGCGGCGTCATTTTCCGATGCAATGCCGCTCGAATATACGATCGAGCAGGTCGTCGCCCATGTCCCGCCCTGTGATCGTGCCGATGGCGACCACGGCCCGCCCCAGGTGCCCCGCGACGAGCGCCTCATCGCGACCGGCAGCCCCCGCGGACACCTGCGCCCGGCGGATCTCTGCCCGGGCCTCCTCCACGCCCACCCGCATCCGGAGCGTCGCCGTCGGCCCCCGCGGTTCGAGCCGCTGCACCGCGGCGCTGATGGCCCGGCGCACGTCATCGATGCCGAGCCGCTCGTGGCTGCTGGTGAGCATCGCCCCGGCGCACGCGGAGCCCACTGCGCCAAGATCACAACGCGTCAGCACGTCGATTCGTTCCACTCCCGCGGACACCTCGGGCACGTCATCCGGGTCGCATGCGTCGCGGCAGACGAGGAGCACGTCGGCCCGCGCCACCTCGGCCTCTGCCGTCCGGATCGCCGCGGCCGCGACAGGGCCGAGTGCAGCGCCACCGTCGATGCCTGCCAGATCGACCAGCACCGCTGCGATCCCCTCCGCGTCGAGACGAGCCGCGATCCAATCGCGGGTGGTGCCCGCCTCGTCGGCGACGAGCGCCGCCGACCCGCCAGCCAGCGCATTGAAAAGGCTGCTCTTGCCGATGTTCGGCCGGCCCACGAGCACAACCCGCGGCAGGTCGCCGGCGGCCGCATCGCGTGCGGTCCCATGCGCGGCGACCTCGTCGAGCGTCCGCAACGCAGTCGCGAGCCGCCCGTCGACCGCCTGCCAGAAAGCCGCATCGGCCGCCGCCACGTGATCGGGCGAGTGCTCGTCGGAGAAGTCGATCACGGCCTCGATGTCGGCGAGCAGGTCGAGAAGCGCTTCGCGCACGGCGTGCAGCCGCCGCCCCGCCCCGCCCGCCATCCGATCGAGCGCGGTCGCGAGTTCATCGGGCGTGCGGGCGTCGACGACGGCCAGCACGGCCTCCGCCTGCACCAGATCGATCCGCCCCGCGAGAAAACTCCGCAGCGAGAACTCGCCGCCCCGAGCCAGCCGCGCCCCGTGGCCGCAGGCCGCGGCGATGATCGCATCGACGAGCGGCCCGCTCGCAGGCAATTGCAGTTCGGCGAGCGGCCCACCCGTGGGCCCAGCCGGCCCCGGCCACCAAAGCACATCGACGGCGAGCGGCCCCCAGACGGCGGCAAGTTCACCAACGAGCCGCGCGGCGACACAGCGTGCGGGCCCGGGCACGACGAACGCATCATCGACCTCCGGCACGACCAACTCGCTGAGCAGCCGCGTGAGCCCCTCGCCCGACAGTCGCACGATCGCCCGCGCGCCGCTGCCAGCCACGCTGGCGGGCGCGACGATCAGCTCTGAGGGATGAGCGAGGCGGGAGGACATGGTTGTCGCATCAAGCCTACCGCTGCCAGGCAGTCACAGCCAAAGCTGCGCCCTCATGTGGGACCGACTTCAGCCTGTCATGGCTTCAGTCACGCGCCGGCTTCGGGCTCCCCATATCCCGTCGCCGGACGTTCGCCTCCGCCCTCCAGGCTTCGGCTCACTCGGATTTGCCTGCGCTGCGCCATCCATGGCTCCGCTGGTCAAATACGCCGGCGAGA
>CAMAVC010000142.1 GCA_945861585.1 Planctomicrobium piriforme | reverse complement strand
AAGGCGGCCCTCGAGTTTCTCACCGGATATCTCGTCGAGTGGTCGTTGTCGATGGACAACGTGTTCGTGTTCGCGGTGGTGTTCGGCTATTTCGGCGTGCCGCTCAAGTACCAATACCGCGTGCTCTTCTGGGGCATCCTCGGCGCCGTGCTCATGCGGCTCACGTTCGTGCTTCTGGGGGCGGAGCTCGTCGAGCGTTACAAGTGGGTGATGTGGTTCTTCGGTGCGTTCCTTCTCTACACGGGCGTCAAGCTCGCGTTCAGCAAGGAGGATCACGAGCCGGGCGACAACTCACTGATCCGCTTCTTCAAACGGATCATCCCGCTCTCCAGCCACTCGGAAGGCGACAAGTTCTTCGTTCGGGAGAACGGCCGGCTGATGGCCACGCCGTTATTCCTCGTGCTCCTCGTGGTCGAGAGCACCGATGTGCTCTTCGCCGTCGACAGCGTGCCGGCCATCCTCGGCGTCGTCGAGAAGGGCACGCCCTACATGCGGTTCATCGCATTCACGTCGAACGTGTTCGCGATCCTCGGCCTGCGCGCCCTCTACTTCCTGCTCGCCGGCGTCATGGACCTCTTCCGGTTCCTCAACTACGGCCTCTCCGCGGTGCTCGTCTTCGTGGGCGCCAAGATGCTCGCCGAGGCGGCGCGGCACACCGAGTGGCTCGCCGAGTGGGGCGGCTGGGACGCCCACGCGAAGGGGCACCTCGTGCACCCCGCGGTATCGCTGCTGGTGATCGTGGCCCTGATCGGCGCGAGCGTGGCGGCGTCGCTCATGTTTCCCGAGCGCAAGGACGGCGCCGAGATCGCCGGCGGTCATCCCAAGCCGCCGCACGCGTGAGCGGCGGCACGCGGGCTCCCGCATGCCCCTGCTCGAGCGCAAGTGTCCGGCGTTGTCACTGCGTGAATTCCCGCATCGTGGCCACCACTCGGCGTCGTAGCCCTATTCTCCCGCGACGCCCCCCGGAGCCGACCCATGCAGACGCAGCCACAGATTTCGTTCGACGATCTTCCGGTCGATGACGACGTGCGTGATGCCGCGCTCGATCACGTGGCCCAGCTCGAGAAGATGAGCGACCGGATCACGGGCTGCCATGTCGTCGTCGCACAGCCCCATCGCCACCAGCGTGAGGGACGACTCTATTCGGTGCGGATCGATCTCGTGGTGCCCGGCGGGGAGATCGTGGTCAACCGCAACCATCCCGAGGATCACGCCCACGAAGACGTCTATGTGGCGCTCCGTGATTCGTTCGATGCGGCCCGCCGGCGGCTCGAGGATCACGTGCGGCGTCTGCGTGGAGCCGTGAAGCCGCATGCCGCACGGGGCGAGGGAAGAGTGGCGCGGATCTTTCCACTCGCAGGCTACGGCTTCATCGAGACGCCCGATGGCCGCGAGATCTACTTCCACCGGCATGCCCTCAGTCCGGACGACTTCCGGATCGCGAATCTCGGCACCCGGGTGCACTTCACCGAGGAGGAGGGCGACGACGGCCCACAGGCGGCTCATGTCGAGGTGGTGCATGGCACCGTTGCTCGAGGAGGACATTCATGATGCTCACGACTGCCGTCGCAGTTGCAGATGTCGCCATCCCGGCGTTGTCCCAGTCGGGGTACCCACTCGACCTGCCGGGGCGGCTCGCCCTGCCCGAGTCGGCTCGCGGCCTCGTGCTGTTCGCCCACGGCAGCGGGTCGAGTCGGTTCAGCCCGCGCAACCAGCACGTCGCGACGGTGCTCCACGAGTCGTGGATCGGCACGCTGCTCTTCGACCTGTTGACCGAGCAGGAGGCCGCCGACCGGGTGAACGTGTTCGACATCGGCCTCTTGGGCGAGCGACTTTCCGCCGCGATTGCCTTTGTCCGGTCTCAGCAACGTACTGCCGCGCTGCCCGTCGGCCTTTTTGGCGCGAGCACCGGCGCGGCGGCTGCTCTCGTCGCTGCCGCCCATGATCCGGACGTGGCCGCAGTCGTGTCTCGCGGCGGCCGCCCCGACATGGCGGGGCCCGCCCTCGGCCGCGTGCACTGCCCGACGCTGCTCATCGTGGGCGGGCGCGACGAGGAAGTGCTCACGCTCAACCAGCACGCCCTGAATCATCTCGGAGGCGCGAAGCAACTGGCCATCATCCCCGGTGCCACGCATCTGTTCGAGGAGCCTGGAGCGCTCGATGAGGCGGCCCGGCTCGCCGCCGAGTGGTTTGCGCGGCACCTGCACCCGCGAGGCACATCATGAACCACCTGTTTTTCGAAAACCGTGAGCAGGCCGGCTGGATGCTCGTCGAACGGCTGCGGGCGCACGGGGTCGGCTCCGACGCCGAGAAGCCGCTCGTGCTCGCAATTCCGCGCGGCGGCGTGGAGGTCGGTGCGGCGATCGCCCGTGGGCTCGGAGCCGAACTCGACGTCGTGCTCTCCCGCAAGCTGCGTGCTCCCCGCCAGCCAGAGCTGGCTCTCGGCGCCGTGTCGGAAACCGGAGAAATCCACCTCAATCACTTCGCCAGCGCGATGACCGACGCCGGGGATGCGTATGTCGCGGCGGAACGCGCGCGTCAGATGGGGGAGATCGAACGGTCCAAGACGATGTTTCGTGCCATCCGCCCCCAGGCGGCGATCCGGGGCCGCACCGTGATCGTCACCGACGACGGCCTGGCCACCGGAGCCACGATGATCGCGGCACTCCGTACGGTGCAGGCGGCCGGCGCCCGCGAGATCGTCGTGGCCGTGCCGGTGGGCGCGCCCGATCGGATCGATGCCATTCGTCCCCTCTGCGACCGCATCGAATGCCTCATCGAGCCGACCGACTTCTGGGCCGTGGGCCAATTCTTTCGAAACTTCGAGCAGGTGAGCGATGAGCGCGCCTGCGATCTGCTGCGCGATTTCGGCCTCCCCGCCACGAAGTGGACCCGCGGCGTGGCCTAAGCCATCGATCGTCGCTCAGACGCGATCTTGATGCCGCGACTTGCTGCGGCCGCTCCGGCAATCGGCACAGATGCCGCTGATGATCAGCGTATGGCTCTGCGGCCGAAACTGATGCTGCCGCGACACGGCGTCACGAATCTGCATCAGATCGGCGCTCGAAAACTCAATCAGCTTGTCGCACGCCGTGCAATGCAGGTGCTCGTGCTGCGGATACCCGTAATCGTGCTCATAGACCTTGCGCCGACCGATCTCCATCTGCCGCAAGAGCCCGGCGGCGACCATGTCACCGAGGGCCCGATAGACCGTGGCCTTGCTCGCCTTGAGCTCACCGGCCAGTTTGTCGGCATCGAAGTGATCGTGCTGCCGCGACACGTGCTCCACGATCCGCAGCCGCGATTGCGTGATCTTCTTGCCCCGGGCGCGAAGATACTCCTCGAACCGCGCCTGCGGCGTGAGCGCCACCTCCACCGTGCCCAACGAAAAATCCGTGCCTGCTGCCATGTGGTCATTGTAGCCAGGTGGCTGTCGAATGGGCATTTGCGTCCAGCCCGACTCGGGGCTGCCCCTCGCCTCGCGTATTCAATGCTCGGGAAGCCCGAGGCATCACTCGCTCGAGATCGCTTCGAGGAGGTCGAGGCGGGCGGCGCGGCGGGCGGGGAGCCAGGCGGCGAGGGCCGTGACGGCGATGGCGGCGGCGAGATTCGCCGCGACGACGCCAGGGCGGAACGAGGGGCGGATCGGGTGGCCGAGGAGCGGCTGGCTCGCGAGTTGGATGAAGAGCGCGGTCACGACGCCGCCGACGAGTCCGATCACGGCGCCCGAGATGCCGAGGAGGAGGCTTTCGAGCACCACCATGCGGGTCACCTGGCCGCGGGTCATGCCGATGGTGCGCAGGAGGCCGAGCGTGCGTGTCTTTTCGAGCACGTTCATCGTCACCGTGTTGGCCACGCCCAGGCTGCCGACCACGAAGCCGAGGCCGAGGATCGCCCACAGCGAGCCCACGACGCCGTTCACGATTCGGTCGATGAACGACTGCACGTCGGCGAACGATCTGAGCAGGAGCGAATGCTCGTCGGCAATCCTGGCAAGCGGTTCGCGCAGCCCGGCGGCCTGCCCGGGCTCGGCGGTCACGAGCAGGATGTCGGCCGCAGTCATGCCGAACAGCTTCCGGGCGGCAGATCGCTCCAGGTGGATCGACGAACCGCCCGACGTGTAGTCGACGACGAGCGCGGCGATCTTCACCTTCGTGGTGCGTCCAAAGACTTCGACCGCGACCTCGTCGCCCGGCTCGATGCCGGTGCGCCGGGCGAGCACGGTGCCCGCGGCGGCTTCACCGCGGTCGAGCGCGGCCCGCAGGTCGGCTGCCGACGTGCCCACGGGCTCGATCGGCAGCGGGCCATCGGGGGCGATATCGCGGGCCACCACCACGCAGGCCCCGCCCGCCACGCGGCCCGTCGCCACGCCGATGCCCTCCGCGCTCCGGACGCCGGAAAGAGCGCGCACCTCGTCTTCGGCGGTGCGCGGATCGGGGCTGTCTGACTCCGCCGCGGCGCTCACCATGCCCGCGTGCGTGAGCATCCAGTCGGCCCGCATCATGCGGCCATACCAGCCGAGCACGTCGTCGACGTTGTCGCGAATCGCGTGGCCAAGCCCGATGCCGTTGCTCACGGCCAGCACGAGCACGCCTGTGGTGAGCGCCGTGCGCACCGGCTGGCGGAGGATGTGCTCGAGGGCGAGGGT
>CAMAVC010000141.1 GCA_945861585.1 Planctomicrobium piriforme | reverse complement strand
TGGATGTCGACGAACTCGCGGCCGTGGCAGTCGGCGGTGCACGGGGCGGCCGGTGCGAGTGGCTCGAGCGGCGCGGGCAGGGGCTCGGCGTGCGAGGCGGGGGAGACGAGGGCATGACAGGCTGAAGCCTGTCCTACGTGGGGGCCGTTGATCGTGTGCACGCCCGGCGGCACCGCCACCTCCAGCACCTCGCGCGAGAGCAGCCGAAACCGTGCCGGCCGGCCGCCCGCGATCACCCGCGTGTCGTGCACGCTGAAGCCCTTCCCAAACAGAAACAGCGTCGTGCCCGCCGCCGGATCCACGCCCGGCGCGCCATACCAGCCCACGAGCTCGGGCGCGAGGTCCGTGACGCCCGCATCAAAGAGCTCGAAGCCGCCGCTCGTGTTTTCGTGCGGAATCTTTGCTTCGAGCGACTGCTGCGAGAGCCGCCCCTCGAGCTGCTCGGCCTTGCGCATCATCCGGGCGAGCTGCCCGTCGCGGTAGAAATGCTCGCATCGCCCGCAGGCCGCGACCGACCGCTCGATCGCCTTCACCGACCGCGAGAGCTCGAGCGTCTGTTTCATGTCGGGCGTGGTGACGGCGGGATGCGCGAGCGGAAACCAGCGCGTGTCCACATCGAAGGCGAGCCGCGGCACGAACGACGGCATGACCACGATCGCCACACACTCGCGGATGCCGGGCTCCAACTCACGCTGCATCAAGTCGGCGTCGGACGAGGGCCCACAGAGCGTCTCGCCGAAGGCCGCAAGCTGGCCGCGGGTCGGCGGCGTCTGCACCCGCGGCATGAACCGCCAGCCAAACGTCGTGGCCCCGTGCACGAAGCCGACGGCCGTGCGGTTGACCGCGATCACCGCCATGTCGGCCTCCACGCGGCGGGTGTAGCGGGCGAGCGACTGGGCGTTGAGCCGGCCCGACGCGAACGCCGCGGCCGTGACGATCTGCAGCTCGCGGCGGCGGGCGAAGGCGTCTTCGACGGTCTGCTCGTCGATCGCCGGGTCGAGCGCGAACACGCGCACGGGCCAGCGCCGGCGCACGTAGTCATTGAAGGCGGCGCGGGCCTCGGGATCGGGATCCGGGCCCACGAGCGGGCCCGTGCAGGCCGCTGCGCCGCCGGCCGTGTCGCGCATGTCGGCGGCCAGCCGCTCATCGAGGAGCGCCGACTCCACGAGGATGCCCCACACGAGGGCGGCCGTCGCAGTCTTGCAGAGCGGCTCACCCGAGAGCCGGTCTTCACAGCAGATGCCCGCAGCCGCGGGCATGGCGAGTGGCTCCGGCAGGGGGAGCCGCTCCGGCAGACCTTCGACGAAAGGTTCGGCCGCCCCGGTGCCGATCGCAGCGAGCACGTGGCAGCGCACGATCCCGAGCTCCTCGCTGCGGCGGCCGCGCACGAGGTCGGCAATCCGCCAGCCCGGCAGCTGCGCCCAGAGGTCGCGGTGGCGGTCGAGGGCGAGAAAATCCCAGGCGGCGGTCAGCTCCGCCTCGAGAAAGCCGCGCACGTCGACATATTGGATGCACGGCCGCGCGGCCGGATGTGCCCCGAGCGCCCGGCGAGCCGCCTGCACGAGCACCGCGATCTGCCGCACACCCGCCACGTCGGCCAGCTGCGACACCGGGATCGGCATCCGGGCCCGGCGGCTCTTCATCGAGGGCGCCGTCGAGGGCGTGATCGTGGGCAGCCGCTCGGAGAGCGACCGCATGGCCGCCATTACGCCGGCCCGCGGAGCAGCCGGCTCGGCCGGCGCGAGGATCGTCTCGGACCAGGCCACGCACTCGGGGTCGTTGACGCAGTGCGTGAGCGCCGGGGCCACGAGGTCGATGAGATCGTTGATCACGAGGTCGCGGACGGTGCGCGGCAAAAGGTCGTCGTCGAGCTGGGGATCGACCGTGA
This sequence comes from Planctomicrobium piriforme, assembly GCA_945861585.1. Lineage (GTDB taxonomy): Bacteria > Planctomycetota > Planctomycetia > Pirellulales > UBA1268 > RGVT01. The sequence continues at coordinate 2,887 of CAMAVC010000141.1, read as the reverse complement.
TCGTGATCTCCGCACCGTGCCCCTTGCGGGTCTTGCCGCCGGGCGTGATCGACACGGGAATGCGCACGAGATTGAGCGCGTAGCCCGGGGCGTCGGCAGAGTCGTCGCCCTCGTTGACCCGCCGCAGCTCGTGGAGATGGTGGAGATACCGCGAGAGGTGGTCGAGCTGGAGCGTGGGCTCGAGCGCGAGCGGGGCGTCGGCAAACTGCATGTCGGCCGGGAGCGCCGGCCCTGCGAACGGCCCCGTGCGGGCGATCACGACCGGGTCGGCCCGGCCGATGGCTTCGTTGGTGGTGGGGAGCAGCGTCTGGATCGAGTTGACCACGCTGGCATCGGGGGCGGCGACGAACTCGGGCCCGCGCCGCCGGCCCGACGCCGACTGCAGCGCCAGCGCCATCCCCAGAAACGACTGATCGCTGCGGCGGATCGCAGCCTGGCTGTATTGCTCGAAGAGCGGCAGCTGCCGCCGCATCTCGTCTTCATATTCGAGGCGATGCCGCATGAGGCGATTCTGCCCCCACACGTCGGGCGCCTTGGCCACGATCGAGCCGTGGAGATTGACCTGCCGCTCGAGCCAGGAGAGCTCGCGGCCCAGCCGCTCGATCTCGTCGTCGGAGCAGGTGTCGGGGCGGGACCGGTGGAGCGCCTTGAACGGGGCGGCGAGGCCATCGACGAGCCGGCCGAGATCGCCGGCCTGCACGGGGCGGACGGGCAGGGGAGAGAGGCCGGGCAGCATGCAGGCCACGGCGACCGCGACGAAACCACGCTTCTTCACCGCCAACCCTCCTTGCGAGCGGGCCCAATCCAGGGGACACTACCCCCACAGAATCGGCCGGCCGAATCGGTCGATTGATCAGAACCGTCGTCACCGGCGATCTCGGGCTGCGCTGCCCGCCTTGCCAGGAGTCTCCAGCATGACGTGCCGGCATCGGCATTCGATTCAGTGCATCATTCCGCCCTACATCATCGAGCACATGGCCCACTCGGCCGACCCGGCTCTGCGGGAAATGGCGCTCGTGGCCCTCGCCGCCGCGAGCGCGGTGCGGGCCGTGCGGGCGTTTTCCCAGCAGATGCCCACGATGCTCGCGGCGCCGTCGCCCGCCGGCCGCCGCCACCGGCTCGTGTATGACGCGCGCGGCCGCGACGACCTGCCCGGCAAGCTCGTGCGCAGCGAGGGAGAGAAGAAGACGGCCGATCCGGCCGTGAACGAGGCCTACGACTTCTCCGGCGACACGTTCGACTTCTTCTCCTCGCTCTTCGGCCGCAACTCGCTCGACGATGCCGGGATGTCGCTGATCTCGAGCGTGCACGTGGGCGAGGCCGACGGCCGCGGCTACCAGCCGATGAGCAACGCCTTCTGGGACGGATCGCAGATGGCCTACGGCGACGGCGACGGGGCCGTGTTTCGGCGGTTCACGCGGTCGCTCGACGTAGTGGCCCACGAACTCACGCACGGCGTGCAGGCGTTCACGAGCAATCTTCTCTACCGCGGCCAGTCGGGGGCGCTCAACGAGCACTTTTCCGACGTGTTTGGCGTGCTCGTGCGGCAGTGGCGGGCGGGCGAATCGGCCGACAAGGCGAGCTGGCTCGTGGGCAGCGAGGTTCTCGTGCCGGCCCCCACGCGCCGGGCGATCCGCGACATGGAGCACCCCGGCACCGCGTTCACCGACGACCCGGCGCTCGGCAGCGACCCGCAGCCCGACCACATGAAGAAGCTCTACACGGGGCCGTCGGATTCGGGCGGCGTGCACATCAATTCGGGCATCCCGAACCGGGCGTTCGTGCTCGCCGCGCAGGCGCTCGGCGGGCCGGCGTGGGAGCAGGCGGGCCGCGTGTGGTATGAAGCGATGCTTCAGCTCTCACGCACGAGCCAGTTTGCCGACCTGGCCCGAATCACGGCCCAAATCGCCGGCGACACGCTCGGAGCCGCGGCGAAGAAAGCTGTGAAGGCGGCGTGGAAAAAGGTCGGGCTATGAGCGGTCCTTCAGGAAGCCCGAGGCGCGAGCCGAAGGGAATCCGCGTTGCAACCGAGCGCCACCGCCGGCATCCTCTCGGCTTACGCCTCGGGCTTCCCTGATCGGCGCGGAATCATGAAGCGATGCTGATCTCATTCACACAGTCGGGCGGGTTTGTGGGGCTCATGAAGCACTGCCGCGTGGACACCACCACGCTCGAACCCGAGGAACGCACGCGGGTGGAGGCGCTCGTCGTCGCGGCCGGCTGGGAGGCGTCGTGGGAAAAGTTCTCTGAGGGGCGCGACCGGTTTCAATACGAGATTGCGATCGAGCGCGAGACGACCGTGCACGTGACGTGCGACGATTCGTGCGTGCCCCCCGAGGCCCGGCCGCTCGTCTCATATTTGAAAGCGCACGCGGTTTAGGACAGGCTTCAGCCTGTCATGACCACCGACAGGCTAAAGCCTGTCCTACAACGAAACCCACATGCCCGCCTGGGGACACTTCGACGGTCGTGTGGTCGCCGCATGGCACGACGACGGCCGCGACATGACGCTCGTCGAGCCCTTCGCCTACGTCGATGCTGCGGCCGTGCGCTGGGACGCGCCGGCCGGGGCAGTTGTGAACGGGGCGAGCATTCCCCGGCCGTTCTGGTCGGTGATCGGCGGGCCGTTCGAGGGCCGCTTCCGCAATGCATCCGTCGTGCACGATGTGGCCTGCGTCGACCGCAGCCGGCCCTGGCGGCAGGTGCACCGGATGTTTTACGAAGCCTGCCGCTGCGGGCGGGTGAACGTCGTGAAAGCCAAGACGATGTACTACGCCGTCTATCACTTCGGCCCGCGCTGGCGGCTCGACGGCCGCACGCTCCGCGACGAAACGCCGCCGCCACCCTCGGCCCGCGAGGCGGCCGCGATCGAGGCCTGGTTTCAAAC
>CAMAVC010000140.1 GCA_945861585.1 Planctomicrobium piriforme | reverse complement strand
CTCGGCAACCAAAAATACCTGCTCTCGCCGCAGGACCTCGCTGCGTATGCCCTGGCCCCGGAGCTGATCGCCGCCGGCGTGGCGTCGTTCAAGATCGAGGGCCGCCTCAAGACGCCGGAGTACGTCGCCAACATCACGCAGCACTACCGACGCGCGATCGACGCGGCCGTGGCCGCGCAGCCCGCGGTGTTTTCGCCGCGCGACGTCGAGGAGATGGAGCTCTCGTTTTCGCGAGGCTTCTCGCCCGGCTGGCTCCAGGGCTGCGATCACAAGATGCTGGTGCCCGCGACGACGAGCGCGAAGCGGGGCGTGCGGCTGGGCCGGATCGAGGCCGTGGGCCGCGGCCGCGTGACGGTGGAGCTCGCCGCGAGCGTGAAACGCGGCGACGGCGTGGCGTTCGACTGCGGATCCACGAGTGACGATGCCCTCGGCGGCCGCGTGTACGAGGTGTTTCAGGCGGGGCGATCGCTCACCGAGCCGGTCGCGACGGGGCGGGTGGAGCTGACGTTTGCCCGGGAGGCCTTCGATTTCGGCCGGCTCGCACCGGGGCAGACCGTCTGGAAGACCGACGATCCCGAGCTCACGGCGCGGCTGCGGAAGACGTTTTCCGGGAGCGAACTCAGGCGGCGGCAGCCAGTGGATCTCGTGGTGACGGCGGCCGTCGGAAAGCCACTCGCGGTGCGGGCCACGCTCGCGAGCGGCGCCACGTGCGCGGTCGAGTCGGAGGAACCGGCCGTCGAAGCGAAGAAACACCCGCTCACGGAAGCGACGCTCCGCGAGCAGCTCGGAAGGCTCGGCGGCACGCCGTTCGAGCTGCGCGGGCTCTCGGCGGAGATCGAGGGCCGCCCGATGCTGCCCCTCAGCGTGCTCGGCAAGCTGCGGCACGCGCTGGCGGAGCGGATGAGTGAAGTCGCTCGGTCCGGTGTAGGACAGGCTTTAGCCTGTCACTCATACCGACAGGCTGAAGCCTGTCCTCCAACCGACCGACAGGCTGAAGCCTATCCTACATATCTCGCTCGCTCGCTCGACCAACTCCGGGCTCTGCTCGCCCTTGGCGAGCACTCGCTCTATGCCGACTTCGCCGACATCCGGCAGTATCGCGAGGCGATCGACCTGGCCCGCGCGGCCGGAGCCAGGCTCTATCCCGCCACGCCGAGGATCCAGAAGCCCGACGAGCTGGGCATCTTCGCGCTCCTGGCCAAGCAGGAGCCCGATGGCGTGCTCGTGCGCAACTACGCGGGGCTGACCTATTTTCGCGACCGCGGCCTGCCCGTCGTGGCCGACTTCTCGCTCAATGTCACCAACGAACTCTCGGCCGAGTTTTTCATGGGTGAGGGAGTGGAGCGGGTGACGACGTCGTATGACTGCAATCGCGAGCAACTGCTCGCCCTCGTGTCGGCGACGGATCCTGCCTGGCTCGAGGTCGTGATCCACCAACGCATGCCGATGTTTCACATGGAGCACTGCGTGTTTTGCGCGGTGCTCTCGCCGGGCACCAACAAGACCAACTGCGGCCGCCCGTGCGACGAGCACGTGGTCAAACTCCGCGATCGGATCGGCGTGGAGCATCCCCTCACGGCCGACGTGGGCTGCCGCAACACGCTCTTCAACGCCGTGCCGCAGAGCGCGGCCGAGGCCGTGCCGGCGTTGCTTGCCCGCGGCGTGCGCCGGTTTCGCGTGGAGTTTCTCGACGAGTCGGCCGACGAAATCGGCCGTGTGGTGCGGGCCTACCGCGACCTGCTGGCCGGCATGCTCACTGGCCGCGAGGTGTGGACGCTGCTCAAGGCCGCGAATCGCGTCGGGGTGACGCGCGGGACGCTCGAAGAACGGCGGAACCCGCTTGCGATTTTGTGACGGTGGCAAGCGGGACGCTTGCCCTACGCAGGTTTCCCGGCCCGCTTCCGCAGGCCGGGAAACCGCGACTGCCGAAGGATTGCCCCGGGCTTGGGCGAGCAATTGCGGAGTACTCGCCCAAGCCGGTGGGGCACCCTTCTGGGGACCGATGTTTCGGAACGTCTGCAGGTGCCCACCATCGCCAGGAAGTGGCAACTCGTGTGCCAGAGCGGATGAGATCGCCGCAAGCCGCGCCTGGCCCGGTGAACACGGCACTGCAGCCGAATGCGGATCGCCCGGCCCGCTCACTCTGCGCGCACTCCTTGTCGCGGAACTGCGCAGAGTTGTAGGACAGGCTTTAGCCTGTCACGACCAACGACAGGCTAAAGCCTGTCCTACAATGAGACCAACGACAGGCTTCAGCCTGTCCCGCACCTACCAATACACGTAGTGCAGAAACTTCTCGCGGTCTGCCTTCGGCAGGGCGTCGACCTGTGGCACGACCCAGCGGTTTTCCTCGGTGTCGACGAGCATCTTGCCATCGGACCCGAAATCCACCGCCTGGCTCGCCGTCCAGCGGATCGTGAACGCCTGCCGGCCCACGTCGGTCTCGACGTCGAAATCGACGTACCCGTGGGCGAGCTTGGCGTCGTGTACCCGCTCGATCCGTCGCACGAGCGACCGGCGGGCGAGCGCCGTCCGCACCACGCCCTGGCTCTCCAGCGGCCAGTCGGCCAGCCGCCGCAGCATGCCGAGCTCGACTTCATCACCCGATTCGCCCCACCCGCGCACCGAGAGATACTCGTCGGGATGTGTCGCGGGAAACGTCCGCACCACGAAGATGCCGGCGGCGAGCGGAGCCCCGTCTTCATGGAGTTCGATCCGGCCGTGCTGTCCGATCGTGAAGGTGTGGCGGGCGGCGTCGAGCCAGCGGATGTCGCCCGTGCGGGGCTTGTCGGTGGCAGTGTCGTCGGCGGGCTTTTGCTCTTCCTGGGCGAGCAGCGTGTCGACCGTGGGCTGCTTCGAGACCTGCGTCTGGATGCGCACGAGCCGGGCGTAGATGCCGTCGGCGGCGAGCAGTTCGGCGTGTGTGCCCTGCTCGACGAGCCGGCCGCGGTCGAAGGCGAGGATCCGGTCGGCGTTGCGCAGGGTCGAGAGCCGGTGGGCGATCGCGATCGTGGTACGGCCCTTCACGAGCACGGAGAGGGCCTCCTGGATGCTCTTCTCGGCTTCGGCGTCGATGTTGCTCGTGGCCTCGTCGAGCACGAGGATCCGCGGGTCGTAGAGCAGTGTGCGGCCGATCGAGAGCCGCTGCTTCTCGCCGCCCGAGAGCCCCGCGCCGCGCTCGCCGAGCAGCGTTTCGTAGGCCAGCGGCTGGCGGCAGATGAAGTCGTGGGCGCCCGCGGCCTTCGCGGCGGCCAGGCCCTCTTCGATCGTCGACTGCGGCCGACCGTAGGCGAGGTTTTTCCAGATCGTGCCGCGAAACAAAAACGAATCCTGGAACACGATCCCGAGCCGCTCGCGCAACTGCTTCGAGCACAGGTCGCGAATGTCGATCCCGTCGATCTCGATCCGCCCTTCCTGCACGTCGTAGAACCGGCCGAGCAGGTTCACGAGCGTCGTCTTGCCCGAGCCCGAGCGGCCCACGATGCCGACCATCTCGCCCGGAGCCACGTCGAACGACACGTCTTGCAGCACCGGCTGATTGCGGTCGTAGCCGAACGTGACGTTGTCGAAGCGGATCGCGCCCTGCGGGTCGCGCCACTCGACGGGCGTCGCCGTGTCTTCGATCGTGATCGGCGTGTCGAGCAGCTCGAGCACCCGCTGGCTGCCCGAGAGAAAGCTCGTGAGCCACGTCGTGAAATTCGAGAGGGCGCCGAGCGGCGCGTAGAACATCGCCAGATACGCCAGGAAGGCGATCAACTGCCCGAGCGTCATCTCGCCGCCGATCACGTCGCGGCCGCCGACATACCACACGATCAGGCCGCCCAGGCCGAACACGATCTGCATCGTGGCCGCGTAGGTGGCATTCGTCTGCTCGACCCACAGCCGCCAACCGCTGAGATGGTCGCTGGCCGCCTTGAAGCGGTCGCTCTCCCGCGGTTCCTGGGCGAAGGCCTTCACCACGCGGATGCCCGAGAGCATGCCGTTCAAGGCCGACATCTGCTTGCTCGACGCGTCCCAGAGCCGGTAGTGCCGCGGATAGACGTGTCGCCAAAATACCCACGACCCGAGGATCACGAGCGGCACCGGGATGAGCGTGTAGAGCGCGAGCTTCGGATTGATCCACACGAGCATCGCCCCGACGCCCACGAGCTGCACGATCTGGAGGAGGAAGCCGCCCGTGATCTGCTGCATGAGGCCGTGGAGCACCTCGCTGTCGTGGGCCACGCGGCTGATCATCGAGCCCACCTGGTGGCGGTCGTAATAGGCCACGGAGAGGTTTTGCAGCTTCGCCACCATCTCGGCGCGGAGCGTGCCCGTGAGCCCCGTGCCGATCGCCGTGGCCAGCCGTCCCTTGATCATGCTCACGACCGAGAGCAGCACCCGCGAGAACGCAAGCGCAAGCACCACGACGAGCAGGGCCGTCTTGAAATCGGGGAGCGTGGCCGCGTCGCTCCCCGCAGCCGCGCTGCCTGAGAGGATGTTGTCGACCATGTATTGCTGGAGCTTGGGCGGCACGAGCTCGGCGATCACCCCGATGAACGTGAGCACGCAGAGCAGGATCGCCCCGCGGGTGTAGGGCGCGAGCAGTTCGCCCACGCGCTTGAGGATCCGCCCCTTCTGCATGCAGCGGGGGCAGGCCTGATCTTTCGTCGTCAGCCGCAGCCGGCACGACGGGCACCGCGGCGGATCGAGCACGTCGTCGGCCGCGAGCAGCGGCCCCGGCGCGTCGGGCCGCTCGAGCGCCCGGGCCACCTTGTGAAATCGCGTGGCCATCGCGTTGGAATAGCGGACGAGATCGGCCCAGTCGCCGCCGACCTTCACCTGCAGCGTGCCGCCGCCCACCCCGGCGGTGGTGCGCACCTGCTCGACATCTGCCCGGGCGATCGTCCGGAGGACGCGGCCGTCGGAAACGACGCGGAGTTCGTCCGACGTCACCACGAGCCATTCGGGCGTCGGCAGGCCGTCGAGCGACACGTCGGTGTCGATCTCGAGGAGCGGGGCCGCTGGCATGGCACCCGCCGGGCGCGTATCCTGCTGGGCAGTCTCGGTCGCAGTGGCGATCGGAGTGTCTTTCTCGGCGGAGCGTGGCGAAGCAAGGAGCCTGTTCATGGCATACGTGGCGTACGGCAAGTATCGCAGGTTTGTTCGATTCGTGGCGGGCGTTGCCCTGCTGGCCACGGGGCTGGTCGGGCGGGCCGACGAGCCCGGCTTCGAACCCCTCTTCGACGGCAAGAGCCTCACGGGCTGGAAGGCGAGCGAAAACACGGAGAGCTGGAAGGTGGCCGACGGCCAGATCGTCTGCCACGGCCCACGGAGCCATCTCTTCTACGTGGGCTCTGACGC
>CAMAVC010000139.1 GCA_945861585.1 Planctomicrobium piriforme | reverse complement strand
CTCAGAGGCTACGAAGGGCTCGTGGATCCCGTGGCCTGGATGCCGCTGGATCTCACGAATACGGCCAACATCCTCCTCCAGGGCGGCACGATCCTTGGGTCCACGAACAAGGGGCGATTCTCGGTGCTCGTGGGCGAAGGGGACCGCGTGCAGATCGATCAAGAGCTGCTTGCTGCCGCGGGCGAGACAGTGCGGCAGCTCGGCATCTCGGGGCTCATCTGCATCGGCGGCGACGGGTCGCTGGCCATCGCCCAGCAACTCCACGAGCATGGCATCCCGGTGGTGGGCGTGCCCAAGACGATCGACAATGACCTCGGCTGCACGGCGTTTACGTTTGGATTCGATTCGGCCGTGGCCTGCGCCACCGACGCCCTCGACCGGCTCCACACCACCGCCGCCAGCCACGAGCGGATCATGGTGCTCGAGGTGATGGGCCGCCACGCCGGCTGGATCGCCCTCCACGCAGGCATCGCCGGCGGCGGCGACGTGATCCTGATCCCGGAGATTGCCTGGACGTTTGAGAATGTCTGCCAGAAGGTGCTCGACCGCGAGCGCGAAGGAAAACGCTTCACGCTCATCGTGGTGGCCGAAGGGGCCCGGCTGCCTGACGGTGGCCTTGTGCACGACAGCGGGGGCAAGGCCGGGGCGTGGTCGGGCGTGGAGCGCCGGCAAGTGAAGCTCGGCGGCATCGGCGAGATCGTGGCGAACGAAGTAGCCAGCCGGCTGAAGCGCGAGGTGCGGGCGCTCGTGCTCGGCCACTTGCAGCGGGGCGGCACGCCGACGGCCTTTGATCGAGTGCTCGCTACGCAGTTCGGGGCCCATGCCGTGCGGCTCGTGCACGAAGGGCGATTTGGGCAGATGGTGTGCTACCGCCCGCCCGACATCGCGAGCGTGGCGATCTCGCAGGCGATCACGACGCCCGCCACGGTCGATCCCGCCCACTCCGCCGTGCAGGCGGCCCGTGCGCTCGGCATCGGCTTCGGCGACGGCGTCGACGCGAGCCCGTTTGCGTGAACGATCGTGGCCACGCGTGGGCCTTGCCCGAACCCCTCGGGAATGGTCTGATTTTCGGAGTTCAACGCGTTTTCAGCCAACCAGTATCAGGGACCGAACGGGGGAATCGATTCATGGCAGCGCCAGAAAAGGCAGCCGGCCGCGTGGCCAGCGTGATGCAGGAAGACCGCGTGTTTCCGCCACCCGCGGAGTTCTCCAAGCAGGCCCGCATCGGCTCGCTCGCCGACTATAAGAAGCTTTACGACGAGGCCGCCGCCGACCTCGAAGGCTTCTGGCACTCCCGCGCCCAGTCGCTCCCGTGGATGAAGCCCTATTCGAAGGTGCTCCACTGGGAGCCACCCGTGGCCAAGTGGTTTGTGGATGGCAAGACCAACGCCTCCGCCGCCTGCCTCGACCAGCACATCGCCGCCGGCAAGGGCGACAAGACCGCAATGGTGTGGGTGGGCGAGCCCACCGGCGAGCGGCGCGAATACACGTTCAAGCAGCTCCACGCCGAGGTCTGCAGATTCGCCGCCGGGCTCGAGAAGCTCGGCGTGAAGCAGGGCGACGTCGTCTCAATCTACATGCCGATGACGCCCGAGCTCGTGATCGCGATGCTGGCCTGCGCCCGGATCGGCGCGGTGCACTCCGTGATCTTCGGCGGGTTTTCGAGCGAGGCGATCGCCGATCGCAACCACGACGCGAAAGCCGTGGCCGTGATCACCGCCGACGGCGGCTGGCGGCGTGGAGCCCAATTGCCGCTCAAGAAAAACGTCGATGCCGCGCTCGCCTCGCCGTCGCATCCGCCCACCACCGTGAAGCACGTGATCGTGCTCGAGCGCACCGGCCAGCCGTGCGACATGGCGCCGGGCCGCGACGTCTGGTGGCACGACCTCGTGGCCGGCATGCCCGCCGACAAGGCGCCGGCGGCAATGGACTCGGAGGCCCCGCTCTTCATCCTCTACACGAGCGGCTCGACGGGGAAGCCCAAGGGCATCAAGCACACCACGGCCGGCTACCTGCTCTGGGCCAAGACCACGGCGGAGTGGGTGTTTGACCTGCGCGACGACGACCTCTTCTGGTGCACCGCCGACTGCGGCTGGATCACCGGCCACAGCTACGTGACCTACGGCCCGCTCGCGGCTGGCGCGAGCATCCTGATCTACGAGGGAGCCCCGAACGCTCCGCACGAGGGCCGCTTCTGGGAGATCATCGAGCAGGAGAAGCCGACGATCTTCTACACGGCGCCGACGGCGATCCGCTCGTTCATGAAGTGGGGCATGCAGCACATCGAGGGGCGCGACCTCTCCAGCCTGCGGCTGCTCGGCAGCGTGGGCGAAGGCATCAATCCCGAAGCGTGGATCTGGTATCACGAGGTGATCGGCGGTAAACGCTGCCCGATCGTGGATACGTGGTGGCAGACGGAGACGGGCGGAATCATGATGAGCCCGCTGCCGGGCTGCACGCCCACGAAGCCGGGCAGCTGCACGCTGCCGCTGCCTGGCGTCTGCCCCGAGATCGTGGATGCCGCCGGCGACCCCGTCGAGCCGGGCGAAGGTGGCTGGCTCGTGATGACGAAGCCCTGGCCGGGCATGCTCCGCGGCATCTGGGGCGACGACGAGCGGTTCGTGGAGACCTATTGGTCGCGGGTGCCGGGCAAGTATCTGGCCGGCGACAACGCCCGTCAGGACAAGGACGGCTACTACTGGATCATGGGCCGGATCGACGACGTCTTGAACGTGGCCGGCCACCGGCTCTCCACGATCGAGATCGAAAGTGCCCTCGTGAGCCATCCGGCGGTGGCCGAGGCGGCGGCGGTGGGCCGGCCGCACGACGTGAAGGGGGAGGCCGTGGCCGTGTTCGTGACGCTCAAGAGCGGCGAGCCGAACGACGCCCTCAAGGACGCCCTCCGCAAGCACGTGCGGCAGCAGATCGGAGCCCTCGCGGCGCCCGACGACATCCACTTCTCGGCGGCCCTGCCGAAGACGCGGAGCGGCAAGATCATGCGGCGGCTCCTCCGCGACATCGCCGCCGGCCGCGAGACCGTGGGCGACACGACCACGCTCGAGGACTACACCGTGCTCGCGAAGCTCCGCGACGACGAGTAGGGTTTTCGAGGTTCACTGAAGACGGGAGGCGAGGGGGTCGGCGAACGCTCGACGAGCATGGGCCGCTGCGGCCCCGCGAGGAGACTTTTGCCGCCCCCGAGCCGGCGCAATTCGGACAGTACGAAATAGCCGGGGCCGGCTTGCGCCGGCCCCGGTTCGTTTCAGCATCGATCGAAGCGAGTCCCTTAGGCGCCCAGCTTCTTGATCGTCTCGACCATCGGGCCGACGACCGGGCCGAGCAGTTCTTTCACGCCCGGGATCGCCATCGCCGTGTCGATCACCTTCTGGAGCAGGCCGAGGTTCTTCGAGACAAACTCGGCGAACGCCGTCTTGTTCTCACCCTCGAGCTTCGCCGCCTCGCTCTGCACGCCGCTCAGCACGGGCGCGAGCTTCTCGAGCTCCGGAATCGCAGCCCGGGCCGTGTTTTCGTTCGTGACGCCCCCGAGAATTTTCGAGAGGCCGCCGAACAGCTCGCTCGAGTTCACGGCCAGCCGGGCTGCTTCCACAAACTTCGGATCGATCGAGATCGTTTCCGACACCGTGTCGATCAGCTTCTTGCCCTCGCGCTCGATCACTTCGGTGCGGTCGATCGTGATCGGGCCTTCCTTGCGGACCTGCTCGATCAGCACACCGCCGTCTTCCTGCTTGGCCAGCTTGTCGCGGTTCATGAGCCACCACGCACCGAGGGCCAACAGGGGCAGCAGCACGAGCGGCAGCCACGCGGGGAAGCCCGACCCGGCCGGCTCTTCGTGGCCACGGTGGCTCGAGGCCGGCGTCGGCTTGCCGCCGCCCGACACCGCGCCGAAGTCGCCGAGCGACAGGCCGGCGGGCAGGGCGTTCTTGATGTTGCCCTGCTGGTCGGCGAACAGCCGCTGGAGGCCGGCCGCGTCGGCCCGGCCGCCGGTGAACTGCTTGGCCACCATGCCGAGCACGACCGGCGCGAGGTAGGCGAGCAGGCTGCGAGCGATGCCCGGCTTCATGCCGAGGAAGCCGGCGAGCGTCTCCACCATCTTGCCCGTAGCGCTCGTGCCGAAGAGCGAGCTCAGCAGGCTCCCGCCCTGGTCGGCCATGCGCGAGGCGTTCGAGCCGCCGAGCATCCCGGCGAGGTTGCCGAGAGCGCCGAGGTCGAGCCCGCCCAGGGCCGAGGCGATCTGCGAGGCACCGCCCTGGCTCGACGAGAGCTTGGCGAGGCCGCTGAGGAGTGCCGGCACGGCGGCCGACGTGGCCGAACGGGTTTGCGATTCATCGGCACCAATCAGCGAGCCGAGGCTGCCGAGCACTTGGCCCGTGAGTTGATCCTTGACGAGATCGACGAGATTCATGGTCTGCTCCAGAAGAAGACTGTCGTGAAGGCCATCCCTGACCCACGGAAAACCCCGGTTCAATCCGTCCGGGCGAGCCGTGTTCTTACCTGCTCGTGGAGGGCATCTCAAGCAGCCGGTACATTCGGAACACTTTGACGAACCGTCCAGCGATCGCCGTGCCGGAACTGCTCGCCCCTGCCGGCGACTGGGATTGCGTACGGGCGGCGATCGAAAACGGGGCCGACGCTGTCTATTTCGGCTTGGAATGCGGGTTTAACGCCCGGGCCCGCGCCGCCAACTTCCCGCTCGCCGACCTGCCCCGGCTGATGGAGATGCTTCACCTCCGCGGCCTCAAGGGCTACGCCACGCTCAACACGCTCGTGTTCAGCGACGAATTGTCCGATTTCGCACAGGTGATCGAGGCGGTGGCGACGGCCGGCGTCGATGCCGTGCTCGTGCAGGACGTGGGGGCGGCGCAGTTCGTGCGCCGCATCCGCCCCGCCCTGCCGCTGCACGCCTCGACGCAGATGACCATGACGAGCGCCGAGACGATCGCATTGGCCGAGAAGCTCGGCTGCGAGCGGGTGGTGCTCGCGCGGGAGCTCTCGATCGACGAGATCGTGGCGATCCGGCGGCAGACGGCGATGCCGCTCGAAGTGTTCGTGCACGGCGCGCTGTGCGTTGCGTATTCGGGGCAGTGCCTCACGAGCGAATCGCTCGGCGGACGGAGCGCCAACCGCGGCCAGTGCGCCCAGGCCTGCCGGCTCCCCTACGACCTCGTCTGTGACGGCAAGGACGTCGATCTCGGCAACCAAAAATACCTGCTCTCGCCGCAGGACCTCGCTGCGTATGCCCTGGCCCCGGAGCTGATCGCCGCCGGCGTGGCGTCGTTCAAGATCGAGGGCCGCCTCAAGACGCCGGAGTACGTCGCCAACATCACGCAGCACTACCG
>CAMAVC010000138.1 GCA_945861585.1 Planctomicrobium piriforme | reverse complement strand
TAGACCGCGGCGCCTACGAGATATGGCTCAACGCCCGCTACGACGCGTCCAAGAGCACGTTGTTCATCGAACGGCTGGTCGCGCGGAAGCAGCCGTGACCCGTGGGCAGGAGAGCCGTCGTGCCGGCGGGCCTCCAGGCGCGAAGGCAGAGGCAGCGAATTCTGCTCCCCGTACTTTCGGACGGTGGCTGGCAGGCAAGCCGAGGGCTATCGTTCCGAAAGGGGTAAATTATTTGTCTCATATCGGCCGAGACCCATCCCATACGATGAGGTCAGGAGTTCAACCATGACACCGGGGGCTCTCGTTCCCACGACTCCGACGAGGCCGCCGTTGCGGAAGTCCGGATCACGCGCCGCCGTGGGCTTTACGCTCGTGGAACTTTTGGTGGTGATCGCGATCATCGGCGTCCTCGTAGGCCTCCTTTTGCCGGCCGTGCAGAGCGCCCGTGAGTCGTCACGTCGCAGCCGATGCTCCAACAACCTGAAGCAAGTCGGCCTTGGCTTCCATGGGTTTCATGATGCGTACAGGCGTTTTCCCTGTGCACTCTTGAATGTGCACGGCACCACCATGAATTCCGCCTGGCGGGGCGTCACTTGGGCACACGCGATTTTCCCGTTCATCGAGCAGGCGGAACTGTGGAACAATTTCTCCCAATGGGCTGCCACCAACCCAACAGTGAACATTCAATTTTGGCCCAATCGTTTCGCGCCCCTCCCAACGCTCTCCTGCTCTTCGGATCCCAACAGCCCTAAAATCACGGACCTCGGCACTCACTCCAACTACATGGCCTGTTCTGGAACCGCTACGAGCGTTTTCTGGTCCATGTATTGGCGTGCCGCCCAGCCTGCTCCGTTTAACGTGCCAACTGGCGTGTTCTTCGCGATATCACACAGATATCCGACAACGTACCAAACCGCTCGTGCCGATGTCACGGCTCCGGGTTTGGGCCTTCCCGCGTCGCGGATCACCGACGGCCTGGGAAAGACACTGTTCGCTTCGGAAACGGTCTTCGGCGACAACGCCCCGCGCAACGCCGCTGCCACCGACACACGGGGCAGGATTTATCGCGGCTATTTCGCCGCCGAAATCGTGATCTCCACCGCGCAGCCGCCAAACACCCCGGTTGGAGATTATACGACCAACACCAGTTCCAATACCGCCGCGTGCGTCTCGGTGCCACGCGGGCCCTGTGCGGCGAACGTCGCTTCGAATTCCTCCGACGCCACGGTCGCATACGCCCGGAGTCACCATCCCGGCGGCGCAAACGCCCTGATGGGGGATGGATCTGTCCGGTTCATCCAAGATGCGGTGGATCCAACGGTGTTCAGGGGGCTGGGGTCCTTCAATGGCGGCGAACCGGGTGGGGATTTCTAAGATGACGAGAGGGACTTGGCTTGCGGTGTGGGCCGCGGTCGCCACGGCAGGCTGCCTCAGCGAACCTGCGCCTCTCCCTCCCATCGCGCCGCCTCCGCTCGCCCCCGAGGCAGTGGCCGTCGCAGTCATACAAGAGGCTGATGTCGACGGTGACGGGGTGATCGAAAAGAACGAGTTTGACCGCATGCCTGCGCTCGCGGAGGCGATCCAG
Source organism: Planctomicrobium piriforme (assembly GCA_945861585.1). Lineage (GTDB taxonomy): Bacteria > Planctomycetota > Planctomycetia > Pirellulales > UBA1268 > RGVT01. The sequence continues at coordinate 3,776 of CAMAVC010000138.1, read as the reverse complement.
GACTTCGATCAGGATCGGGACGGCGGTGTGTCCGCTGCCGAACTCCAACGGTGGCTCGAGGACGTGAAGGCCTCGGGCCTTGCACAAAGGGCGGTCGAGGGGAAGGTGCTCCAACGCAACAAGCCCATGGCGAATGTCACGGTGAAGTTTGTGCCCGAGCCGTGCATGGGCGGCCGGATCAAGGCAGCGGAGGCGGTGACCGACGAAGGTGGATACTTTTCGGCGACGATCCCAGGGGCGAAATACCGAGGCGTTCATTGCGGCTTCTACCGGATCGAGCTCACCGGCACCACACCCGACGGCCAGCCGCTGCCTGCCCACTACAACACGCAAACGACGCTCGGCGTCGCGATCGGGACGCAGAATCCCAAGGGCGACTTGACCCTGACGCTCGAGTAGCGGCGGGAGACGCCGACGGCCGCGCGTGAGGCTGTTCGTACGCGAGCTGTGGCGGCCCGATTCACGCACCGCCTGCACCGACGGGAGCCTGCTCCTACATCGTGAGACGGCGGCGGGCGGCCCACGCGGCGGCGGCGATGCCGAGGCCGGCAAGGGCCAGCGCCCCCGGCTCCGGCACGATCACGAGCGTGCCCGTCGCGGCGTTGAACTCGAGCGACTGGCCGCCGCTGGTGGCCGTCGACGTCCACTTCGTGCCGCTCTGGTTCCACGTGAGCCCGTTGTAGAAGGAGCCGGTCACGTTCACGCCCGTGAAGTTGCCGGCGAGCGACCCGCCGCCCGGTGCAGCGAACAGGTCGAACGTGTCGTTGTCGGCAAACTGCTGGCTGAACGTGAGCTCCAGCAGGCCGCCGAAGGTGAGCACGCCGCTGTCGATGACGTTGATTGCGTCGTAGAAGCCCGTGCCGTGCGACGGATCCGTGGCCCGGGCCAGGCCCGAGATTTCCATCAGCGTCGTGCCGGAGAGGATCGTGGTGCCGGCGTCGAACGTGAACAGGCCGGGGCTGTTGCCCGGCGACAGGAGGCCGAGCACGTTGAGCGTGCCGGCCGACGCGAGCTGCACCGTGCCACCACCGCCGAGCGTCTGGCCCGAGCCGATGTCAAAGCCGGCCGTCTTGGCCGTGAGGTCGAGCACCGCCCCCGACGATCCGGCGTTGCCGACGATGATCGAAGAGCTGTTTGCGAACGAGCCGCCCGCAGCGAGGGCGAGGACGCCAGCCGACACGGTCGTGGCCCCCGTGTAGGTGTTGGCTGCGGAGAGCGTGAGCGTCCCGGAATTCACGCGCACGCCGAGGCCGCCGGAGATCGTGTTGGCGAAGTTGCCGCCGTAGTTGTCGGTGCGGGAGAATGCCAGCGTGGCGCCGGAGGAACCGGAGATCGCGGACGACGGCAGACTGCCCGTTACCCCGTTGTTCCCGATCTGGAGCACGCCCTGATTGATCGTCGTGGTGCCGGCGTAGGCGTTCGAGCCGGAAAGCACGAGCGTGTTGGCGGAGGTCTTGGTGAGCGACATCGCACCGAGGCTCGGGTTGTAAGCATTGCCGGCGCCATTCGTTTGAAAAATCGAGCCGCCAAACGTTCCGCCCCCCACGACCAGTGAGATGAGACCCGTACCGCCATTTCGAATAATGGTTCCCGCCCCGGAAAGCGAGGTGAGCGTGGTCGTCGAGCTATCAACCACTGCCAGGAAGCCGCCCGCGTTCACCACGGCCGATGCGAGGTTTACGGTAGTCCAGTTGGTAACCACGAATCCGCCGTTTTGCACGACCACGGAGCCGGTGAATCCAGAGGTAGGGGGCAAAACCAACCGCCCATTCGTCGCCGCCGGGGCGACGCCGCCGTTTGTGTTTTCCGCGACGAGCGTGCCGCTGCCGACGAGGGCAGACGTGGTCCAGGTTCCCTGAGTGCCGCCGGTCGACCGCTGCACGGTGAGGGTGCCGTCGACGGACATCGTGCCAGTGGTAACTCCGCTCGCGCCAGACGCCGTGAGGACGCCGGAGTCACCGGCCGCCACTCTGATGCCCGCCGTGTTCAGGCTGGTCACGGTGGCCGACAGCGTGCCGCCGGCCAGTTGGACCGTGCCCGTGCTGGCCGCGGAGGTGTGTGAAAGAACCAGCGTGCCGCCGTTCACCCGCGTGTTGCCGGTGTAGGCGTTGCTCGCCGAGAGTGTGAGCGAGCCGCTCCCTAGCTTCGTGAGGCCGCCGGTATTGGATGCGTTGATCGAGGTGGCAAACGTCACGCTCTGGCCGGCGGTGTCGATCGAGATCGCCGACCCGCTCGACTTGATGCGGGCCGAATAGTCGACCGTGTTCGAGCCGCTGTAGCGGAGCGTGCCGCCGCCAAACCTGATGTCGCCCGAGCCGCCGCCAAGGGCCGATTGGTTGCCGAGCTGAAGCACGCCGGCATTGATCGTCGTCGAGCCTGTGTACCAGCCAGGGGCACTGGTCGGCGCCGTAGTCATGCCGCTGAGGATCGTGAGCGTTCCGCTGCCGTTCTTGATGACCGACACGTTGCTGGAACTGTTGCGCTGTCGAATACCATTTGTCACCGTGATATCGCCGGAGCCATCAAACGCCGGGGTCCAGGTCTGGCCGGAAGGATCGTTGAACCAGCCGATTCCGCCGGGTGAGCCGAACGTCAGGGTGCCGGAGCCGTTGTTCGTGAATGTGGAGGTTCCGCTCGTGCCGCGGGCCAATGGATTGAAGGTTTGGTTCGTCGTGACGCCGGCCTCGACGGTGAGCCCGCCGCCATCAGAGAAATTCACTGCACCGCTACCAGATGAGGAATCGGAAATCAGGTAAGCCTTCGCGCCAGACTGAATGGTGAGTTGGTTGAGGCTAATGGCTGTTATAAGGTTTGAGGTTCCGCTCGCGGTGGTTCCGTTGAACACCGCGTTGGCCGTCGCCGAATTCGGAGAGGTGCCGGACGACCAGTTGGCGCCGGTTGCCCAAACGGTGCCGCTCGTGGTCGTCCACGTCGTGGTCTGTGCCAGCGACGCTGTCGGCGCGGCCAGAACCACGGCCGCGACCCCGAGGATGATCCCGCACCGCTGAATCGAGCGCGTGGCTGTGAACGCGATCGCCGGGCCTTCTGCATCATTGCTGTTCGAAGATATGAACTTCATGAAAGCGTCTCCGTTCATTCGCCGCGGGAACGTGCTCCCCACCACTCTCATTAACGGTACGTCGCGGTGCCGACCCCCGCCACGTCCGAAAGTACCCCGCAAACAAAAAATTTCACCCGTACGAAAGTACGGGGTGCCGTTTCGATGCTTGCGTGAGCGCGAGCGGCGCGCGGCATCGCCCGCATTGACCACGTCGATTCCGCTCCGGGCTCTGAGGATGGCGGAGCGCGCGGCGTTTCCCAACAAGCCCCGGGCGGGAGCCCGGGGATGCGGCTCGCCGACGCAGCAGCCCTCGGCGTTCGGCCTTCGGGGGTGCGGCGTGGCGGATTGGCCCCGTGGATGCGACAATAGGCCTATGACTTACGACCAACTGCCTGACGAGTGGAAGGACTGGCTGAGCCTTCCACCGCTCGAGAGATTCGCCCGCGGCGAGCGAATGCTGGTCGAGTACGTCGCCATGGGAGGCAGTCTTGACCCCGACCCCGATCCGACAAGTCCTTTCGACGTTCCGGAAGAGTGGCGTCCGGACCTTGCTCATGGGCGGGCAGGCCTGCGTCTTCTACGGCGCGGCGCAGGTTAGCAAGGACATCGATTTTCTGGTGTTGGCCGAGCCGGAGAACTTCACCCGTCTCCAGGCGGCCCTGGCCGACTTGCAGGCAGACCGGATCGCGGTGCCGCCGTTCGACCCGGCGGCCCT
>CAMAVC010000137.1 GCA_945861585.1 Planctomicrobium piriforme | reverse complement strand
CGCTCGCCGGCGTATTTGACCAGCGGAGCCATGGATGGCGCAGCGCAGGCAAATCCGAGTGAGCCGGAGCCTGGAGGGCGAAGGCGAACGTCCGGCGACGGGATATGGGGAGCCCGAAGCCGGCGCCGCCTACGGACGGTCGTTGGCATCCGTGGTGATCCAGAGGGCGTCGAGCCGAGTGCCCACCTCGCGCGGGAGCACGGTGATCTGAACCTCGCCGGCCGGAAGATCGAGTGGTGTCGGCCCGCGAGATTCGCCGATCGTGGACGCCCGCCACGCCCACTCCGCCGAGCGGGGCAGGTGCCACGGGCCTTCCAGGATGCTTCCGCCGTCGGCATCGGTCACGGCAAGCGAAAACGAGTCGTGCGTGCCGTCGGGCGCGAGCACACGGCCCCACAGCCAATAACGCTCCGCGACGGGCACGCGCAGCCGCCACGACACGCTGCCCGATGCCGCGACGGGCGGCTGCACCTCCGGCTGCCAGACGAAGCGTGTCCCCTGGCCATCGTCGGCGACCGCCATTCGCGGCAGGACGAAGCCCGCTTCCGCCTCGATGCGCACCGCACCCTGCGGAGGAAGGTCGACGAGTCGCTGCTGTGCCAGCGCGGCGGCGAACGACGCGCAGGGTTCCACGCGATCGAGCAGTTCGCGACCGATGTCCCGGCCATCGAGTTCGAGCACGGCTCGGCTTGGGGCGGGATCGAGGCGGACGACGCTCGTGCGTGAAAACGGTGGCTCCGCCGTGATCGCCACCGCCCCGGCGAGCCCGGGCACCGCAAGACGGATGCGGTCCGACGAGACATCGACGGTCGTCGGCACTGCCTGCTCGAACGCGGTCCGCCACGCGGTGAATGCCCCGTCGCTGCCGAGCCCTCCCCCCGCCCGCACCCAAAACGCCGCGCCCGCGCTGGCAATCGGCTCCTCTCGACGGTGCTCCACGGTGAGCCTGAGTGCGCCCAGCTGGTTGCCGTCGTCCACGAGAGCCACATCTGCCGGTGCGCCGTCCTGGGCCCGCGCCCAGACAACCCGCAGTCCGACGGCGGCCGAACCCTTGCGGAGCACGAGCGGATCGCCGGTCGAGACAGGAATCCGTGTCGGAGCGTCTTCGGTCGCTCGGGGCAGATCGACCTGCCGGCCTCTGAGCCAGATGCCGTCGACGTCGCGCGGCACCACGAAGTGGCTCTGGAGGTTGATCGTCTCTGGCCCTGTGAGATCCCCGTCGCGGTAGACCACGAGCCCGAGCGCATCGGCCTCGCGCTGGGCACCCGACCAGAACGGCTCGAGGTGCAGCGCCTTTTGATGCTGCGCGCTGCCGGTGCCGAATTTCTTCCGGCCATACGGATCCTCACGGCCGTCGGGCAAAAAATAACCACGCACCGTTCCTGGCCGACCGGGCAGATCGAACGTGAGCGGAGAGTCGTGCGGGCCGTAGAGAGCCCCGGAGCAGCCGAGCGTCACGTCGGCCAAGAGCCAGTGGGTGCGCGATTCCGCCGCCCGCGGCCCCCACGATTGCCGCACAAGCCTGGGAAAACGTGTCTGTGCGAGTTCGAGCAACCGCCGGGGGGGCGACCAGCGCGCTTGCGCGACATGGAGCACCGCCGCCCCCTTGCCCACGGGAACGCCGCTCCACCCTGCCCAGCGGAGATCCTGCTGGAGACCGCCGAGGCCGCGGAGATAGTCGTAGGTGCGGCTGTGCGATCCGGCGAGCCGCTCTGCCGCCGGAAAGAAGTTGACGGCGATGTCGGTCCACACGAGTTCCAACAGCACGCGGGCGAGCCGTTGCCCCGCAGCACGCTCGGCGAACCGCTCGAGCACGGCCAGGCCCTGCACGTCGATGGCGTAGTAGGGAGGGCTGCAAAATTCGTGAAGCCCGAACTGCCACATGTCGGCCGCCAGGCCGTCGAGGCGGCGATATCCCTCCTCGGCAGCATCGGGCCGGTCACGGACCTCACCGAGCGTGACCAGATTCGCGGCATTCAAGATCGCGATGTTCGTGTAGGAAGCCGGCACGCGATGCCGCAGGCAGCCGTCGACCGCCCGGCCGATGAGCGAGTCGAGCCGGTCTCGCGCCCGGGCCGGCAGGAAGTCACGATGCAGCCTCCAGATCAGATGCATGTCGAAACTGCAAAACTCCACCGCGTTGGCGTCGGTGACGCCGGCGTCCCGCCAATACCAGCGGAAGTTGCCGAACGTCGGACTGGCCGGATCGCGATCCTGCATCCGCTCACCGAGTTCGAACAACCGATCGAGCCGCTCCGGATGCCGCCTGGCCTCGCAGAGCGCGAGCGCCGCGGTGAATAGTTCGCGACACGAGTTCCTGGGGCCAGGGTCTTTGTGGCCGATCTCACGCCACAGCGACTCCTGGCTCGCGAGGGCGGCCGCGATGAGTTCGCCCCGCCGCGCGTCGGCGACCGGTGGCTCACCACGGCCGACAAGCGCCGCCCACACGATCGCCACGCCGAGAAGCACACGCCACCCGCGTGCCGGCCTCATCGGACCGCGAGCATCCGTTCGAGCGCGGTGAGCGCCCACTGCGCCGTCTCATCGTCGACCCGGATCACGTTCACGGGCCTGCCCCGCTCGAGATGCTCGAGGCTCCAGCAGAGATGGGCGAGGTCGATGCGGTACATCGTGGCGCACATACAGACCACCGGAGACAGGAACCTGACCGTCTGCTCGGGATGGTTGTGCTCCAGCCGCTTGACGAGGTGCAATTCCGTGCCGATCGCCCACGTCGTGCCCGGCGGCGCCTGTTCGACCTGCTTGAGGATGTAGCTCGTGGAGCCGACGAGGTCGGCCTTATCCACCACCTCCATTGAGCACTCGGGGTGCACGAGCACCTTCACTCCGGGCAGGTTCGCCCGCATCGCGTCGACATGCTCCGGCTTGAACATCGCATGCACGCTGCAATGCCCCTGCCAGAGGATCACGCGGCTCTTCGTCAGTTGCTCCGCCGGGTTCCCTCCGAGCGTGGGATCGTGCGGATTCCACACGCACATCTCGTCGAGCCCCACACCCATCGTGCGGGCGGTGTTCCGCCCGAGGTGCTGATCGGGGAAGAACAGCACCCGCTTCGTCTTCGCGAACGCCCAGTCGAGGACGGCCCGGGCGTTGCTCGACGTGCACACGATGCCGCCGTGGCGGCCGCAGAAGGCCTTGAGACTCGCCGCCGAGTTGATGTAGGTGACGGGCGTGATGTCGGTGGTGTCGATCACGGTGCCGAGATCGGCCCAGGCATCCTCCACCTGCTCGATCGCTGCCATATCGGCCATCGAGCAGCCTGCCGCCATGTCGGGCAGCACGACCGTGACGCGCCGGCCGCTGCGGGCGGCCACCTGCTCGGGGCGGTTGGCGAGGATGTCGGCCGTCTCGGCCATGAAGTGGACGCCGCAGAACACGATCGCCTCGCAGCCGGCCCGTTCCGCCGCCGACTTCGACAGCTGGTAGCTGTCTCCCTGAAAGTCGGCGTGGGCGATCACGCCGTCCTGCTGGTAGTGATGGCCGAGAATCACGAGCCGCTCGCCCATCCGCCGGCGCACCGCTTCGATGCGGTCGGCGAGGTGCGCGTCCTCGAGACCGCGGTATTCCGGAAACGGGGCGGCGCGGGGAACCGGATCGGCAGCGGTGCTCATACGAGAAAGTATAGGGTGCCGTGCGGCTCCCGTTCCGGCCCGCTATACTGCCGCCGCGGCGTTCGCGGCAGCGACCGTCGCTCCCCATCTCTCTTCACTCGGAAGGATCACGGCGGCATGGCGCGAAAAGTAGTGAATCGCAAGGAGCTCAGGGCCCAGGCGGACGCGGCGGAGGCCCGTGCCAAGACGACGAAGAAGGCCGCCAAGGACAAGCCGACCAAGGAAAAGAAAGAGAAGGCCGCCAAGGAGCCGAAGAAACCCGCCGCCAAGAAGGCCTCGCGCAAGAAGGTCGCCAAGGAGGTCCGCATGAAGGCCTACTGGGGCGTCTTCAACCCGTCGATGAAGCGGCTCGTGCTCTTCGAATACGCCGACAAGAAAGCCGCCGACAAGAAGGCCGCCGACCTCACCGCCTCGTCGCGTTCGCAGCACTTCGTGCAGCTCGTGAAAGAAGCGATCACTGAGTAGAAGGCGCGACGATGGCCGGCTGCACCATCAGCACGATGCAGGCGTGGCGACGGCTGGTCGCGTGCGGACTCGCATGCGTCGTGGTCCTGAGCATCGGCGGCTGCGGCGGCAAGCCGAAGAAGTCGAAGGCTGGTGGCAGCGCGACGAGCGAAAAACTGCCGGCAGTCGACCTCGATACGGCGCTCGCCGTCGACGACGGCCGGATCGCAGTGGCCTCGCCCACCGGCTGGACGCGGCTGCCGCGGTCGAAGGACTGCCTCGTCAAGTATCAGCCAGGGCCGAAGAAGAGCTACCCGAAGATCCTCGTCACGGCAGAAGCCGCGCCGGCGGAGTTTGCCGAGGTGACCGCCGGGAATCACCAGGCGTTCGCAGCCGGGCTTGCCGAAGGCGTCACCCAGTCGCTCGGCAACTCGAAGCCGCTCAAGAAGCCCGCCGCCGTCAAGCTGGGCCCGCATCTCGGCGCCTTCTGGGGCATCCCCGGATCGGCGAAGGTCGACGGCATCTCCGAACCGATCGAGCGTTGGAGCTACGCCGTCGTGATCGGCGGCCGGATGTACACGGTCGAGACCCGGGCCCCGAAAGGCAAGGTGGACGACGCCGCGAAGGCCGCCGCCAAGGCCGTAGCCGCAGCCCTCGCCCCGCCGACCGCCGCGACGGCCACCGACGACGCGCCCGCCGAGGCCGCTCCCGCGGGCGAATCAGCCAGCCCGCTCGACGCCCTCACGCCGCCCCCGGCTGCCGAAGAAGCGAAGCCGACGGAAGAGCCCAAGCCGGCCGAGGCTGCAAAGCCCGCCGAAGACGCCGACAAGTGACGGGCGATTGCAGGCATGGGCGCCGATTCGGGGGCAGTACCGTGACGCCTCAACGGACGTTCGGAGCGTTACGTTCCGCGCCGGCTCGGGCCTGCCCCGTACCGTCTCGCCGGACGTTCGTTCCGGCCCTCCAGGCCTCCACTCACTCGGATTTGCCTGCGCTGCGCCATCCATGGCTTCGCTGGTCAAATACGCCGGCTCAACGGTAGGGGCAGCCCCTCGCCTCCCCAACTCGTAGGCGCTCAGCAGTTTCGGCGGAGACGGTCGGTGGGCACGCGCAGACGCAGGGAGTCGTTGAGGACTATCGGCGTCTGAGCAAAACCCACGAGTCCTGTACTCTCAACACGACCGGAGGCGAGCATGCCTACCGCCGGCTCCGAATCCGGGTTGTTATCAACTGCCCTACGAACGCGAGCGTTCCTTGAGGCGGCGGCTGGCCTGCGTGAGCGTGTCGCGCTCGGCGGGGGTCAGGCT
>CAMAVC010000136.1 GCA_945861585.1 Planctomicrobium piriforme | reverse complement strand
TGATAGCCGAACTCCTGCGCCTTGCGGGCGAGGTCTTCGAGCGGCAGATCGGCCCACTGGCCGGTGAACAGCGTGACGGGACGGGGCATGCGAGCTCCTTCAGCGGGAAGATACGTGAACGATGTGAAGGTGCGAATTGTGACAGATGGCATGGCATGGCTTCAACTCGCGTGCCGGCTCGTGACTGCCCGGCGCCTCCCGGTCTGGAAGCCCGAGGCGTGAGCCGAAGGGAATGCGCGTCGTGTTTCGCCACCGGGGCATCCTCTCGGCTTTAGGCACACACCGGCTCGGGGTTGCCCCGTACCGTCTCGCCGGACAGTAGGGCATGTGATAACCGCCCGCAATCGGAGCCGGCGGTAGGCATGCTCGAATCCGGTCGTCTTGAGAGTACACAACTCGTGGGTTTGGATCTGGCGCCCATAGTCCTCAAGGACTCCCTCCTTCTGCGCGTGCCCACCGACCGTCTCCGCCGAAACTTCCTGGCGACTACGAGTTTGGGAGGCGAGGGGTTACCCCTACCGTTGAGCCGGCGTATTTGACCAGCGCAGGCAGGGATGCCCAAGCGGAGGCGCTCCCGCCAGCGCAGGCAAATCCGAGTGAGCCGAAGCCTGGAGGGCGGAGGCGAACGTCCGGCGAGACGGTACGGGGTAACCCCGAGCCGGCGCGAACCTGCCAAGGCAAACGTTTGGCGCGCCCGATTCACCCGCCGAGTTCGCGCAGGTAGTCGAGCGTGTAGATGCCGCTCGAGTGGCCGTCGGAGAATTCGATCGAGTAGGCGTATTGGCCGACGGGCTTCATGCCCGTGATCGCAAGCGGCGCGATCTCCTCCGGCGCGAGCACGGCCAGCGGATTCGGGCGGGCCGGTTCCACGCGTTTCTCGCGGCAGGTGGCGCACGGGCAGGCGTCGCGCAGGAGCCGCGGCGTGTAGATGCACACCGCGCCGTCGGTCCACGTGATCTCGATCGCATCCGGCGTTCGTGGATCGTCGAGCCTGCGAATCGAGCGGGGCAGGGGTGCGGTCATGAAACGGCTGGCCTCGAGGGAGTGTGGGCGGAGGTGCGGTGGTCGATGATGCGGCGGCCTTTCCCTTCGAACCGCGGCAGGCTGCCGGGCGCTACTGTGGCCACGTCGACCCGCAGGCCGAGCCGCACCTGGAGTTCGCGTGCCACGCGATCCGGGGCGGCGAGGTGATCTTCGACTTCCAATTTCAACACGTCGAGGCTGGCGGCAGACTCGACCGTCAGCCGGTATTCGACGATCTCGGGAAAGCTGCGCACGATGTCGTCGATGGCCCCGGGAAAGATGTTGATGCCGCGCACCACGAGCATGTCGTCGGTGCGGCCGAGGATGCCGCCTTCGAGCCGCACCCACGGGCAGGCCGTGCCGGCGGCGGGCCAGTGCGGCCGCACGAGGTCGCCCGTGCGGTAGCGGATCACGGGGGCCCCCGTGCGGCCGAGCGTGGTGAGCACGAGCTCGGAAAGCTCGCCTGGCTTGGCTGGCCGTCCCGTCTCGACCGCCAGAAACTCGGCGTGGAAGCAGGGCTCGATCACGTCGATGCCGCCGCCGGCGAGCGTGCCTGCGCCCCACGGGCCGACTTCGGTCGCACCTGCATGATCGAGCACATCCGCCCCCCACGCTTCGGCGATCCGCGCCCTGACGGCCGGAATCGAACCGCCCGGCTCACCGGCGACCACGACCATCCGCACCGGCAGCCGTGCCGTGTCGATCTTGTGGTCACGGGCCACTTCGGCCAGGTGGAGGGCATAACTTGGCGTGGCCACGAGCACCGTCGCGCCCAGGCTGCGGGCGAGCTCGAGCCGCGCGAGGGTCGACATGCCGCCCGTCGGCACCGCCATCGCGCCACAGTCGAGCGCGGCGTCGAACGCGCTCCAGAATCCGGCGTAGGGGCCGAACGACGAGGCCACGAGCACGCGATCGCCGGCCCGCACGCTGCCGCGGTCGAGCACCGCACGCCAACACTCCATCCACCACGCCCAGTCGTCGGCCGTGTCAAACACTGGCAGCGGCCGGCCGTGCGTGCCGCTCGTCTGGTGGAACCGCACGTAGCGATCGGCAGGCCACGTGAGATTGGCCGGGGTGCCGGCATGCGATCCGGCGACGAATTCTTCCTTGTACGTGAAGGGCCACGCCTCGAGATCAGCGAGCGACTCGGGATGGACCGGCACGCGGGCCAGCTTCGCGGCGTAAAACGCGTTGGCCGGCAGGATCGTGGCGAGCAGGTGCCGGAGGCGGGCCAGCTTGAACTGGTCGAGCTCGGCGCGGGCAAGCGGAGCGGTTGGCGGCGCGGCAGCAGGCATGACGCGAGATTATGGCACGCCGAGGCCGGGGATTCCCTGCGCGGGAGCATTTTGCAGCGGTGCCTGGAACGCCGGCGCGGGCACCTGCGGCGGAAACACGGGGCCTGTCCCCGGCAACGGCTGGGGCGGCAGGGCCTGCGGCACGGGGAATCCCTGGGGAGCCGGGAATCCTTGCGGAGGGGGCAGCGGCTGCGGCAGTGGCATCTGCGCCGGAGGCGGTGCTGGAATGGGCTGTGGCACCACCACCTGCGGCGCGACGGGGGCCGGGGGCGGCGCGGGGAGGCTGCCCGCGTTCGCCCGGGCCTGCTCGGCGCGGGCCACCACCTCTTCCGGCGGCGTGGCCGCCATCGGCGTCATCGCGAGATCGACCACTCGTTCGTCGCGGATCTCACCCGGCCAGACGTTTTCCGTGACGAAGTCGAGTGGAAACACCTGATACCACGGCAGCGGAAACGGCTGGCGGACGGTGAGGGTTTCAAACCCATCCTTCACGAGGCGGATCTTGCGTGTGCCGTAATACACGAAGTCGGTCGAGACGGGCGTGGTGCCGACCTGATAGTCGTCGACATAGACGAGCGCGCCGGGCGGATTCGAGCGGATCGTCATCCGCCGCTGCACGCAGCCGAGCGCCGCGAGGCAGACGAGCACCGCGAGCACGGTGGCACACCGAATCGGGTGGACGACGGCGGCGGGAAACATGCCGCGGACGATACGCAGGCCCGTGCGGAGCCGCCAGCCCAGCCGGGGGCCCGGGGGAACACCGCAGTTTTCCCGGGCAGACGTGTCTCGCCCGGGCCACGTGCCCTCGCTAGAATCCCGTGCCGGAGCAACCCAGAGGCTCGAGACGCGTGGGCAAAGGTACGAGCCTGATCTACTCCGACCGCACCGACGTCGGCCGCCGGCGGGCGAACAACCAAGATTCGAAGTCGGTGCTGCCGCCGTCGAGCCCGCAGCAGTACCAATCGCGGGGCTGGATGTTTCTCGTGGCCGACGGCATGGGGGCCCACGCTGCCGGCGAGATGGCCAGCGGCATAGCGGCCGAACGGGTGCCACTCGTCTATGAGAAATCGGCCCAGCACTCCCCGCCGCTCGCTCTGCGCCGCAGCATCGAGCAGACCAACGCCGAGATCAACGCCAAGGGGGAGAGCGCCGCGGAGTTTCGCGGGATGGGCACCACCTGCACCGTGCTCGTGCTCGTGCCACGCGGCGCGCTCGTCGGGCACATCGGCGACAGCCGCGCCTACCGCGTGCGCGGCCGCACGATCGAGCAGCTCTCGCGCGACCACTCGCTGGTGTGGGAACTGGAACTCTCCGGGGGCATGTCGCGTGAGCAGGCTGCGGAAGCGGCGCCGAAAAACATCATCACGCGGTCGATGGGGCCTCATGCGCACGTCGACGTCGACATCGAAGGACCGTTTCCCATCGAGGAGGGCGACACGTTCGTGCTCTGCAGCGACGGCCTCTCCGGGCAGGTGGCCGACGAGGAGATCGGCCTTTTCGCCGCCGAGCTCGAGCCGCGCGAGGCGACGGCGGCGCTCACGGGGCTGGCGCTCGTGCGCGGTGCGCCCGACAACGTGACGGTGATCGCAGCCCGGGCGGGAGCGGAGGAAGTTTCGAAGGTGTCGGCCAGCGACGAGCCGTGGCCGCTCACGGAGGAGCCGGCTTCGCCGACCGGTCGTGCGGCGCTGCCGTGGAAGTGGCTGGCTGTGGCTGCCCTTGGTTTGTTCGTCGCGCTGGCGCTTTCGCCGCTCGGCGACATTGCGAGTTGGATCAAGACGATGCTCGGGAATGATATCGGCGGCGCCGTGGGGCTCGTCGGGTGCGGCGCAGCCGTGCTGGTGACCCTCGCCGGGGCTACTCTGGCGCTTCTCGGGTTCCTCGCCCCGACCGGCGGCAACGGCCGTGTGCTGCCGCCCGGTCGTCAGATCGGCAAGGGGCCGTATCGCACCTACGACTGCCTGCCAAACGAGCGGCTCTTCGAGCGGATCGTGGCGAGCGTCGAGGCCGGGGCGGCCGGCCTCTCCGACGGCGATCGCGATCGCACCACGGCGATCCTCGGCCGCGTCCGCAGGCACGTGGCCGAGCAGGCCTTCCACGAGGCAGTCGTGGCCCTCGCCGAGGCGCTCGCGCTTTACACCCGCGCCGTCGAGCAAGCCCGCAGCGGCGACACGATCCGCGGCCCGGCGCCGGCCGACGCATGAAGATCATCTCCCGCTACGTGCTGAGCGAGCTCCTGCAGGTGTTCCTCGTGGCCCTCGGAGCGCTCACGCTGTTCATGCTCGTGGTGGGCCTCGTGAAGGAAGCGCAGCAGCAGGGCCTGGGCATGCTCCAGATCGCGCAGCTCGTGCCCTACGTCTTGCCCGAGGCGATGCGGTTTGCCGTGCCGGGCACGATGCTCTTCGCCGTGGCGAGCGTGTTCGGGCGGATGTCGGCGAGCAACGAGATCACGGCCCTCAAGGCCGCCGGCATCACGCCGATGGCTGCGATCTGGCCGGCCATCGGCCTCGCGATCGTCGTGAGCTTCGTGTCGGTTTGGCTCAATGACATTGCCGTGTCGTGGGGCCGCGACGGTGTGCGCCGCGTGATCGTGAGCAGCGTCGAAGACATCATCTACGGCCGGCTGCGGCAGCAGCGGTCATATAGCACGGCGAAACTTTCGATCAACGTCAAGGGTGTCGAGGGCCGCAAGCTCCTCCGGCCCACGCTCTCCTTCCAGCCCGGCGGCGAGACGGCGCCGGTGACCGTGTCGGCCGCCGAGGCGGAGATGCGGGCCGACGCCAAGACGGGCACGCTCACGATCATCTGTCGCAACGGCACGCTGCACGTGGGCGACGTGAAGGCGGTGTTTCCCGACACGATCGAACGCGTCGTGCCGCTCGACGCCGTGAGCCGCAAGGAGACGGTTTCGACGAGCCCTTCGGAGATCCCGCTCGCAGATTTTCCCAAGGCGCGGGTCGACCAGATCGGGCTCATCGGACAGATTCAAGAGCTTGCGGCCGCGAAGGTGGCGATCGGCATGTTCACCGGCCGCCTCGAGCAGACCACCCCCGTGGCCGTCGAGGGTGAGCGGCAGCAGACCAAGCTCGCGACCACCCGCCTCAATCGCATCATCATGGAGCCGTGGCGCCGCTGGGCCAACGGCTTCAGCTGCCTGTGCTTCGTGCTCGTGGGCGCCCCGATGGCGATCCGGATGCGCAACGCCGACTTCCTCACGAGCTTCTTCCTCTGCTTCCTGCCGATCCTCGTCGTCTACTATCCG
>CAMAVC010000135.1 GCA_945861585.1 Planctomicrobium piriforme | reverse complement strand
GGAGGCCCAGTGGGCGGCGGGTCGCGACCTTGCCGCGCGGCTGCAGGCAGCCGCTGCGGATGCCGCCGGCCCGAGGGTGTTTACGATCCCGTCCGGCGTCTACCGCGTCGTGCCGGGGCAGATCAAGCTCAAGAACGTGAAGCAGTTCGCCATCCATGCCGCGGGCGCGACGATGCTCGTCGATTCCGAGAAAAGTGGCGCGGCGTTCACGCTCGAGGGCTGCGAAGACATCCTGCTCACGGGCCGGCCGGCCGGCCAGGACGAGGCGGGTGGGATGATGGCCGCTGGGCTCTCGATCGATTCCGAGCAATTCGCGATGAGTGTCGCGCGGATCGTGGGCGTGAACGTGGCCGAGACCACGCTCGACGTCGAGATCCTCCCCGGCTACGAGACGACGCTCCCGGACGAGGAGCGGATGCTTGTCTACCGGCCCGAAGGTAGCGTGGCCAACTTCCAGCAGATGGGCTGGAAAGGCGTCGAGTCGCTTGGTGGCCGGAGCGTGCGGCTCCGCGTGCCGGCGCTTTCGAACCCGCGGCAGCACGACGGCGTGCTCGTCGTGGGCAACCTGCTCGCGCTGCACAACAACGCCCATCACTCCGCACGATCGCACTCCGCCGTGGGGGCCCGCGGCTGTCGGAACATGACCTACGAATCGATCCGGATCACCAACGGCGTCGGACAGCCCGCCGACCACGGCACCGCCGGCGACACGGTGTTCCGCGACTGGCGGATGATGCCGACGCCGGGCACCAGCCGGCTGGAGATCTGCGGCGGGCTCGGGCAGTTTTCCAAGAATGGTGGGCGGTTCGTGTTCGAGGAGTGCGAGTTCGCCGCCCATCTCGACGACGGCATCAACCTGCTCTCCAACATGGGCGTGGTGGCCCGGCAGGACGCCGGCGCGACGATCGTGGTCGTCGGCTCGGAGCCGACGCCGGGGCAGACGCTCACGTTTCACGATTTCAAGAGCTGGAAGCGGCTCGGCAAGGCGACGATCGTCTCGAGCGAGAAACTGGCCGAGCCGGAAACGCTGGCCGCAGTCAATGCGTTCAGCGCCTCCAAGGGATTGAGGGACGTCGGCCGCACGGCCTGGCGAGCGACGCTCGACCGATCCGTCGTGCTTCCGCCGTTCGCCGTGGTGATCCACTCCGACAGGCGCGCCGACGAGATCGTCGTGCGCAACTGTCTATTCCGTGACCAGCTCGCGCAGGTGATGCTGCTGCAGGGGGCGAAGCGCGGTCTCATCGAAAACAATCTGATTCTCAGGAGCACCGGTCCGGCCGTGAGCATGCAGTTCTCCCAGTATTGGTGGGAAGGGCCGATGCCGGGGAACTTCGTGGTCCGCAATAACGTGATTCGCGACAATCCCGTCTGGGTGCCGGTGAGCGGTATGGACGGGTCGGGATCGATCTCCGTCTGGGCCGGCACCGATCGGCCGATCTCGGAACGGGTGCTCTCGGGCTTTCGCATCGAGGGCAACACGATCGAGAACCCGGCCGTGACCGGTATCCTCCTGCGGAACACCGAGCACGCGGTGGTGCGGTTCAACCGGATCGTGAACCCGGGGGCGCGGAAGATCGACGGCGACTACCGGGGTCGGCCGGCCTGGCAGGATGCAGCGGGCATCCGCCTCGACAACGTGTCGAATGCGGTGGTGACCGACAACGAGGTCGTGCTCGGAAGCCCGTGGTGCCGGCAGGCCGTGGTCGTCGAGGAGAGCTGTGATCAGGCGACGATGACGGTCGCCCGGAATCGAGAGAAATAGCCCTGTCCTGAATTTCAGGTCAGGTAAACACGCGCGGCTGGCCGGTGGCTTCGAGCACGGCGAGCCAGAGGTCGCCGCTCACCGCCACCTGATTCCGGTGGCTCACGGCGAGCGCCATCGGGATGTGGACGTAGCGGCCGTGCCAGCGGCCGATCACCGTCTCGGTGCGGCCCGCGAGCGCCGCATGGACGGCGTTTTGCGCGAGCCGCAGGCAGTAGACGCTGTCGTAGGGGTTCGACTCCACGCTCCGGATCGCGTAGCTCGGGTCGATGTACTTGAGATTCAGCTCCAGCCCGGCAGCCGCGAAATGGTCGGCGATCCGGGACTTGAGAAACAGGCCGATGTCGGCCAGCTTCTTGTTGCCCGAAGCATCGACGCCCGCCTCGCTCTCAGGGATCAGATCCTGTCCCGCGCCTTCGGCCGCCACGATCACGGCATGGCCGCTGCGCTTCACGCGGGCGAGCAGGTGCTCGAGCAGGCCGCCGGGGCCTGCAAGGGCGAACGGCACCTCCGGGATCAGCACGTAGTTGGCATCCGACTCGGCGAGCGCGGCGTAGCAGGCGATGAAGCCCGAATGGCGGCCCATCAGCTTCACGAGCCCCACGCCGTTGGGCGATGCCTTGGCCTCGACGTGCGCTGCCCGGATCGATTTCGCGGCCTCGCCGAACGCCGTCTGAAACCCGAAGCTCTGGTCGATATACGGAATGTCGTTGTCGATCGTCTTGGGGATGCCCACGACCGCGATCTTCTGCCCGCGCTCGGCCACGGCCGCCGCGATCTGCATCGCCCCGCGGATGCTGCCGTCGCCCCCGATTACGAACAGGGCGTTGATGTTCATGCGCTCGAGGCAATCGACGATCGCGTGGGGATCCTGGCTGCCGCGCGATGTGCCGAGGATCGTGCCACCGTCTTCGTCGATCGCGCTCACGCCCGCCGGCGTGAGGTCGAGCACGTCGTGGCCGTAGCGCGGGATGAAGCCCTGGTAGCCGTTGCGAAACCCGTAGATCCGCTGCACGCCGTAGTGATGCGAGAGCTCCATCACGAGCCCGCGGATCACGTCGTTGAGCCCCGGGCAGAGCCCGCCGCAGGTGACGATGCCCACCCGCAGTTTCGCGGGATCGAAGAAGATGCTCTGCCGCGGTCCGGCCGGTTCGAAGCCGGGGAGCGTTTCGAGCGTGCAGCCGCTGTCGGCGGCGAGGCGGGCGGTGTCGTGGAAGAACACGCGGTCGTCTTCAGCCACGTAGTGGGCCGTCGTGCGGCGCGATTCGAGCAGCGGCTTGAGCGGCGAATCGATCCGGCAGGGACCGAGCGATTTGACGGCGAGGTCTTCGGCGGTGGGCATCGGTTGGTCCTTCTCAGTCATGCGCCGGCTCGGGGGCGGCAAAAGTCTCCTCGCGGGGGCCGCGGCGGCCCCATGCTCGTCGAGCGTTCGCCGACCCCCTCGCCTCCCTTTTCGAGGGGCGGCAAGGGTTGTCGTGGGCTAAAAGTCATCCTGTCGTGCGCATGCCTGAGGCGATGCCCTGGACGCAGAGCCGCAGGAGGTCGCGGAGGTCGTCGTCGGGAGCCGCATCGGGGCCGGCGGCCGCCCGCCGCCGCATGAACTCGATCTGAATGAGATTGAGGGGATCGATGGAGGGATTGCGGGCCTCGATCGACCGTTGAAACCAGGGCGTGGTGGCGAGCAGTTCGCCACCGCCCACGATGTCGAGGATCGCCTGCCGCGTGCGATCGCGCTCGGCAGCGATCCGCTGCCAGATGCGGCGCCGCACGTCACCGTCGGCCGTCAGCTCCGCATACCGCTGCGCGATGTACATGTCGGCCTTGGCGAGCGCCAGCGTGGCGTTGTCGATCGTGGCCTGGAAGAACGGCCACTGGCGGTACATGTCGCAGATCGCCTGCCAGGCGTGGCGGTCGTCGTACTTCACGTCGGTGAGCGCCGTGCCCAGGCCGTACCAGGCCGGGATCATGCAGCGGCTCTGCGTCCAGGCGAACACCCAGGGGATGGCCCGCAGGTCGTCGAGCGTGCGCTCGCCGCGGCGGCGGGCGGGACGCGACGCGATCGGCAGGGTTTCGATGTCGTCGATCGGCGTGGTCTGCGAAAAATACTGGATGAACCCCGGCTCATCGACGAGTTCGCGGTAGGCCGCGTACGACCGGGCCGCCATCCGCTCCATGAGGGCCGTCCACGCAGGCTGCGGCTCCGAACGCTGGCCGCTCGAGGCCACGAGCGTGGCCCACGACACCTGCTCGAGATGCCGGCAGGCGATCTCAGTGTCGTCGTAGCGCTCGGCGAGCACTTCGCCCTGCTCGGTGAGCCGCAGGCTGCCGTCGAGCGTCTCGGCCGGGAGCGAGAGGATGCCGCGGGCGGCCGGGCCGCCGCCACGGCCGAGTGAGCCACCGCGGCCGTGGAAGAACGTGAGCGCGACGCCGTGGGCCGCGGCCGCGGCATGCAGCCGGCTTTGGGCGTCCTGCAGGCCCCAGCAGGCGGCGAGATAACCGCCGTCTTTCGTGCTGTCGGAGTAGCCGACCATCACGATCTGCCGCTGGCCTCGGCCGGCGAGGTGCTCGGCGTAGGCCGGCGTGGCCAGGATCGTGGCGAGCGTCTCATGCGCATGCTTGAGGTCGTTGATCTTCTCGAACAGCGGCACGATCGCGATGTCGGAGGCCGCGACGGGCTCGCCCCGGTCGGCTGCCTGCTTCTGCGCCCAGCGCCACAGCCAGAGCACGCAGAGCACGTCGGCGGGCGACCGCGTGAGGCTCACGATCGCCCCGCCGAGGCAGTCGGAGCCAAACCGCACGCTCGCGCGGTGGAGCAGTTCGAAGAGCGCGAGCGTGTCGGCCGCGAGTGGCTCGAGGCCGGCCGTCGGAATCATGCCCACCTTGCCGAGCGACGACGTGAGCACCCCCACCTTCGTGGCCTCGTCGTCGCCGGCCAGGGCGGCCGCGTCGGGCACGCCCGCCGCACCGAGGATCGCGGCCATGATCTGCTGATAGGCCCGGGCATCCTGGCGGACGTCGAGCTTCGTCATGTGGAGGCCGAACGTGCGCACGAGGTCGAGCCAGCGCCGCACGGGCGAATCTTCCGAGAGGCCGTGGTCGCGATCGAGGCACTCGACGAGAGCGGCTACGTCGGCCTCGAACTGGGCGGACGAGGTGTAGGCTCCGGGCAGGAGCGGATCGGCGAGGCTCGCGGCGGCGGAACACTCGAGGCGAAAGTGGATCATCCGCAGCCAGCGGCGGTAGGCCTCGTGGGCCGACGAGCCCTCGAGCACCGCCCGCAGGTCGGGCCACTCGGCGGCGAGGGCCGCAAGCTGGCGCTCGAGCGGATCGGCGCCATGGGCCTCGCGCAGCGACGTGGTGAGCATGTCGTGCAGCCGGGTGCACCAGGCGAGATGGGCGTCGATCGCCGCTGCACGCAGCCGAAGGAGTGTCTTCTCGGTGACCTCGGCCGTGACGAAGGGATTGCCATCGCGATCGCCCCCCATCCACGAGCCGAACATGAGGAAGGGCGGCACGCGAAACACGTGGCCGGGAAAGGCGGCTGCGAGGCCGCGGCGGAGCGACTCGTGAACCTGCGGCACCGCGTCCCAGAGCCGGGGCATGATCGACAGACCCCGCTCGACTTCGTCGAGCACTGTGGGCCGCGAGCCCTTCAAGAATTCGGTTTCCCAGAGAATCGCCAGCTCGCTGCGGAGTTGGCTCTCGTGTTCGGCCCGCTCGCGGGGCAGGAGATCGTCGCGGTCGAGGGCCTGGAGGCTTTGCCGCATGCGGCGCAGCTTGGCCCGGATCGAGCGGCGCTTCGCCTCGCTCGGGTGGGCCGTGAACACGAGCTCGATCGCGAGCCGATCGAGCGCAGCCTGCACCTCCACGGCCGAGAGGCCCGCCGCCGCGAGCTCGGAGACGCCCGCCGCGAGCGATTCGCCGAGGGGCTGCGGCGACTTGAGCCGCTCGCGGTCGCGGAGCACGCGGGCCCGCTGCCGGTCTTCCGCGATGTTCACGAGATCGAAAAACGCGGACAGCGCCCGCGTGACGACGCGGGCCTGGGCCACGTCGAGCGATTCGATCCGGGCGGCAAGAGCCCGCTCGGCATCGTGGCCACCGGCCCGGCGCTCGCGGGCGAGCCGGCGAATGTCGGCGACGAGGGCCGACGCGTCGGCCCCGGCCAACTCCACGATCACGGAGTCGAGCTTGCCGTCGAGAAGGCGCACGTCGCGCCGCAGGAGATCGTCGTT
>CAMAVC010000134.1 GCA_945861585.1 Planctomicrobium piriforme | reverse complement strand
CAGGCACATCCGAGCGAGCGGAGGCCAGGATGGCCGCAGTGAGCGTCCGGCGAGACGGTACGGGGTAACCCCGAGCCGGGTTGGGCCCGTACAACGCGACCACCGCGAAGCCTGTCTCTACTTGATGCAGTAGAGGGCGCCGGTGGAGCGGATCAGGAGCGCGTCGTCGGCCACGGCCGGAGTCGCCCAAAAGATTTCGTCGGGGCCGCCGAGCGGGTTTTCGGCGAGCACTTTGAACTCGGGGCCGGCCTGGAGGACGGTCGTGTAGCCGCGCTCGTTCACGAGGTAGATCCGGTCGCCCACCACGAGCGGTGAGCCCACGGCCGTGCTGCCGCCCGGGAGCCGCTTGCGGTATTTCTCGACGCCCGTGCGCTTCTCGCAGCAGACGGCGATCTTGTCGAGAAAATAGAGGTGCTCGCCCACGACGACCGGCGACGGCATGCCCGCGCCGCACTTCGTCTTCGACCACAGCACGGAGGCCCCGCTCGTCTGCCCTTTCGCGAGCGAGAGGTCGCCCGTGCAGCCCCGGGCGATCGCATACGCCGGCGCCTTGCTGCCGGGGCTCGAGGTGCCGAAGTACATGCCGTCGGCATCGGCGACGACCGAGCAGGCGAACGACGTGTCGATGCCGCCAAACCGCCACCGCTCGGCCCCCGTGTCGATCGCATACGCGGTCACCCGGCCCTGGCCGGCCGTGACGACTTCGGGCGTGCCCGCGTTCGTCCACACGATCGGCGTGGCCCACGACGTGCCCTTCGGGCCGGCGGCCTTCCAGAGATCCTGGCCCGTCGTGCCATCGAGGCAGTGGAGTGAGTCGCTCTCCTCGCTGTAGAGCTGGATGAAGAGCCGCACGGCTCCCGCGGCGTCGACGTGGAGCAGGGGAGAGGAGCCGGTGCCAAACTGATTGGTGGTGGGCTGGGGCCCGAACTCACGCCGCCAGCGCTCCGTGCCGGCATGGTCGAGCGCCACGAGCGTGCCGGTGGCTCCGAAGAATGCAAACACCGTGTCGGTGGTGGCGCATGGCGTCTCGGTGGCAAACGTGTTTGAGGCGTGCTTGCCATACTTCGGCTTCGCATTTGCGATCGTCTTCGACCACTGGATCGCGCCGGTCGCACGGTCGAGGCAGAGCACCCGCCATTCAATCGGCTCCGACGGCGCTGATCCCATGCCCCAGGTGGAGAGCGACATCACGCCCCCCATCATTCCGCTGGGTCGTCCGCCGCTCGGGGCGACGGCAGTCGTCACGAAGATGCAGTCGCCGGACACGATCGGCTGCGACCAGCCCGAGCCGGGAAGCGGCGTGCGCCACGCCACGCGGCTGTCGTTGTTCCACTGCAGCGGAACGGTGGACTTCACAGCGTGGCTGAGCGCTGGCCCACCCCGAAACTGCGGCCAGTCGGCGCGGGCCATGGTCCCGCACACCACCACCGCCATCATCCAAGCACACCGCGTCATGCGTGGCCTCCTTGCCAAGTCCCGGCAGCCTAGCAGAAACGCCGCGGCGACAGAAAGCCGATTGGCAGCGATGTGGAGCCGGTGGTCGCGAGGTCGGCGAGCGCCGAGCCCATCACGCTCGCGAACTTGAAGCCGTGGCCCGAGAAGCCGGCGGCGATGGCGACGCGGTCGTGATCAGGATGGAGCCCCACCACGAAATGATGGTCGGGCGACATGGTGTAGAGGCACACGGCGTGATCCGCTTGGGCCGTGCCGAGCGTGGGGAGATGCGTGGCGATGATCGCCTCGATCGCGCGTTGTTCGGCGGCGTCGGTCGCCCGGTCGACGCTGAGCGGATCAGTGACGAGGTGCCCGCCGGAGTGCTCGGCGATCTTCACGCCCCGCTGGTCGAGCGCGGGAAAGCCGTAGAAGAACCCCGACGGCGCGTCGAACGCAAAGCATGGACAGGCCCCGGCGGCGAAGGCCTGTGAAACGAAAGCATGTGGCCGATACCAGAACAGCGACTTCCGAAGCACCGTGAGCGACACCGCGGGGATCTGGAGCAGGTCCGTTGCCCACGGCCCGGGGGCGAGCACGAGCCGCTCGGCGGCTACGTCGCCCCGGTCGGTCGAGACGATCACTCCTGCGCCCTCGGCCCGCCAGCCATGCACCTGCACGCCGGTCTCGAGCGTGGCCCCAGCCTCCTGGGCAGCCTCTGCGTGCGCGGCCACGCACGCCTCCACGAACAGATAGCCGGCTCGACGTTCATGCACCACCGCCCATGACTCAGGCACTGCGAAGACCGGCCAGCGGTGGCAGGCCTCCCGCGCCGTGAGTCGCTCGACCTCGAGCCCGTGCGCGGCGGCCGACGCAAGCGCACCGGTGATCACGGTGCCGTCGCCCGGCCCCGCCATCACGAGCCCAGACTCCACGAGTAGCCGGCGGCCCGTACGAGCTTCGAGGTCATGCCACAACTCGTAGGCCCGCTGCAGGAGCGGCACGTAGTCGGGGTGTTCGAAGTACGCGAGCCGGATGAGCCGCGTCTGGCCGTGTGAGCTGCCCTTGTCGTGGGCGATCGGGAACCGGTCGAGGCCGAGGACGCGCTGGCCGCGAGATACGAGGTGGAATGCAGCGGCGCTGCCGATCCCGCCGAGGCCCACGACAATGACATCGAACATGCGCATGGTGTGCGAGCATACTGTCGCCGTGGCACTCCTGTCGGGGGTGGCATTCGTGGTTCACGCATCTTCCCTCGCTCGCGCTTCCGGCTTCCCCAAACCGGTCCACGTTCGAAATCAGGAAGCCCGAGGCGTGAGCCGAGAGGATCCGCCACACACGGTACGATGGTGATATGCCGCGTTTTTCCAACGAATCGCTCCGCGATCTTCCCGTCGCCGCCGTTGTCGGTGAGGTCGTGGCGGCGTCGCGCGGCGGGGCCGTCGTGGTCACGGCGCCGCCAGGGTCGGGCAAGACGATGCTCGTGCCGGCTGCGATCCTCGATGACGTGCCGGCGCCGGCCCAGGTGATCCTCCTCCAGCCGCGGCGGCTCGCGGCCCGGGCCGTGGCCGGCCAAATTGCGCGGCTGCGCGGCGTGCCCCTCGGGGGCGAGGTGGGCTATCAGGTGCGGTTCGACTCGCAGGTGGGTCGCGACACCCGGCTCATCGTCGAGACCACCGGCATCATGCTTCGGCGGCTGCTCGACGACGCGGCGCTCGAGGGCATCGCGGCGGTCGTGCTCGACGAGTTTCACGAGCGGACCGTGGAGATGGATCTCGTGCTCGGCCTCCTGCTCCGGGCCCGCGAGACCGTGCGGCCCGACCTGCGGATCGTCGTGATGAGCGCCACGCTCGCGGCGGAGCCGGTCGCCCAGCTGCTCGGGGCCACGGCAGGCACGCCCTGCCCGATCGTGTCGGCCACGGGGCGGATGTATCCCGTCGAGATCCGCTACGGCCGCCGCGGCGAGCAGCGCGACCTCGTCGAGTTGGTGTCGGCAGCGGTCGCCGACGCGCTCCGAGCGACCGATGGGCACGCGCTCGTGTTTCTGCCGGGGGTGGGCGAGATCATGCGGTGCGAGCAGGCTCTCACGGCCCTTGCCGACCGCGAGGGGCATGCCCTGCTGCCGCTCTTTGGCGACCTGCCGCCCGAGCAGCAAGACCACGTGCTCGCCGACCTCGGCCGGCGCAAGATCATTCTCGCGACGAACGTCGCCGAGACGTCGCTCACGATTCCCGGCGTGACGGCCGTCGTCGATTCGGGGCTCGCGCGGCAGATGCGGGTGAGCGTGGCCACGGGCCTGCCGCGGCTCGAACGCGCGCCGATCTCGAAGGCGTCGGCCGACCAGCGAGCAGGGCGGGCTGGCCGCACGGCGCCGGGGATCTGCTGGCGGCTGTGGGACGAGGCGGCGCATCATCATCGGCCGGAGGCCGAGACGCCCGAGATCGCGCGGGGCGATTTTGCAGGGCCGCTGTTGCAACTGCTCGCCGTGGGCGAGCGAGGCGAGTTTCCCTGGCTCGACGCGCCTGCGCCCGAGGCGGTGCACCAGGCGCAGACGCTGCTCATGCGGCTCAGCGCGCTCGAGCCGGACGATGATCGCCCCTCTGATCGGCTCTCGCCGCTCGGGCTGTCCATCGTGCGCCTGCCAGCCCACCCGCGGCTGGCCCGGCTCCTGCTCGCCGGAGCCGCGCACGGCGTGCTCCGTGAGGCCTCGATTGCCGCGGCGTTGCTCTCCGAGCGCGACCCCTTCCGCGCCGCCGGGCACGCACACCGCGGACCGCGCGACCGGCTCAACGTGCGCACGCGGTCTGACGTCGTGGATCGTGTCGTCGCTCTCCAGGCGTTCCACGAGGGCATCCGCTTCGACGACGCCGATTTCGAGCTTCATGCCGGGGGAGCCCGGGCCGTGCTGCGCACGGCCGAGCAGCTCTACCGTCTCGTGGACGTGACGCTTGCCCCGCGGGCCGCCGATCCGGGCACGGCCCTGATGCGGGCGCTGCTCGAGGCGTTTCCCGACCGGGTCGCCCGGCTGCGGCCAGGCGCGGCCGACCGGGCCACGATGGTGGGCGGCCGCGGCGTGCGGCTCGACGGCGGGTCGCGGGTGCGGCACGAGCCGCTCTTCCTGGCGATCGACATCGACGATGCCAGCGGCGAGGCCCGCGTGCGGCAGGCGTCGGCGGTCGAGAGCGGCTGGCTTGCAGAGGAGCCGCTGGCCGCCGCGAATCTCCGCACGAGTGACGAGCTGCTCTATCAGCCGGCGCGACGGCAGGTGGAGGCCCGGCGCCGCACCGTGTGGATCGATCTCGTGCTCGATGAGACGCCCGTGGCGATCGCCGACGGGCGCGCCGCCGCGGAACTTCTCGCGCACGAGGCGGCTGCCGATTTCGACCGCGTGCGACCGCGTGACGACTCGCCTGCGGGCAGGTTTCTGGCACGAGTGCGGTGGCTTGCCGCATCGATGCCCGATCTTGGGCTGCCGCACTGCGACGATGCCCAGCTCGCCGCCTGCCTGCCCGACTTGTGTGTCGGGCTGCGATCGCTCGACGACGTGCAGGCCGCCGACTGGCTGGCACCGCTTCAGGCCCTCGTCGGCTACGACCGGCTGGCGGAGATCGAGCGGCTGGCTCCCGCCGAGATCGAACTGCCGACAGGCAAGCGGCATCGGCTGGCCTATGAACAGGGAAAGCCCCCCATCCTGGCCGTGCGGATTCAAGAACTGTTCGGCATTCGGGAGACGCCCCGCGTGGCTGGTGGCAGAGTTGCGGTGCTGCTCCATCTGCTGGGGCCCAATCACCGGCCGCAGCAGGTGACCGACGATCTGGCGAGCTTTTGGGCCAACACCTACCCGCAGGTGAAGAAGGAACTGCGCCGCCGGTATCCCAAACACGCGTGGCCCGACGATCCGCTCACGGCCTCGCCTGCCCGCACCGACGGAAAACGCCGCACGACCTGACCTTGCCCAGGCTCCTCAAAGAACCCAGGCTTCGCGGTCGATAACCCTGATGTCCTACCCGCAGTGGCGTTCTGCCTCCGCGAATCGGCTCTTCCTTCGGTTCCTTCCCCCAGTTCTTCCCCCAGCGTCGGCAACGACAGGAGTTGTTTCCATGGTGCGTATCGCTTTCCTCGCCGCTATCGTTTTCAGCATGTTCCTCGTGGGCTCGGTCGATGCCTCGCAGACCCGCGCTGCCCGCCAGGAAGTCCAGGGTGCCCGCAAGGGACCGGTGTCGAAGCTGATCGAGCTCGAGCGCCGCAAGAACGAGTGGCTCCGCCAGCAATTCGGTCGATGAGACCAATCACCCGCGAGTGGCTCGCCGGCCTGAGGCAACGTGTCGCGGCTTCGCGACGCGGCCCAGGCCCGGCGGGCCCCGCTGGGAGTGCTTTGCCATCCGCGGCAGCCGTTGCCGCCGAGCGCACGATCCTGGCCGCGCATCTGTCGCTCTGGATCGATTACGACCTGCTCCCGTTGCTCGAGGAGCGTCGTGCATCGAGCGTGCCCGAGGCTGATGCCTCCCCCGCGATCGTGATCACCACATCGCCGGTTGGCATCAAGGTCGTGGATGAGACGCTTGCCGGAGATGAGCCCCTGCGGGCCAGCGTGCGCGAGCAGATCGTGGCCGTCACCGAGCGAGAGTATCGCGACTGGACGAAGGCGAATCCCGATCCCGACCACCTGCTCCATCTCAACCACTGGAGTTGGGTGAAAACGAGCGTGCCGGCAGCGCGGCAGCGCGAATTCGCTGCCTATCCGCTCGCTGCGGGCGAAGCGTTCTGGCTGCACCGGACGGGCACGACGGGCTGCGGGGCCGAGCGCCGGTTTTGCCACCTCTGGAGGTGGAACGGCGCGTCGGCAGCGCTAGTCCGGCCGTTCATCGCCGAGCGAGTACGGCGGCTGTAGGTCGTGTTGCCGATTTCGCGCACGCAATTGCTGAAATGCGCGCAAGGCAGTATCTATGCTGCTTTCGATC
>CAMAVC010000133.1 GCA_945861585.1 Planctomicrobium piriforme | reverse complement strand
CGCCGAGGGCGATCGCTAGCCCCTTCTCAACTGTGATAGTGCGCCCTGAGTAAGCCGCGTATCTGCCCGTCGGCTCTTCCGCATCGCACCGACCGTCTCCGCCGAACGTTCTTTGCGCCTACGAGTTGGGGAGGCTCGGGGTTGCCCCTCCCTTATGAGCCGGCGTATGTGACCAGCGGAGCCATGGATGGCGCAGCGCAGGCAAATCCGAGTGAGCCGTAGCCTGGAGGGCGAAGGCGAACGTCCGACGAGACGGTACGGGGTAACCCCGAGCCGGGTTGGGCGCGATGAGGTCACGACAGGCTAATTTTCGACAGGCTGAAGCCCGTCCCACGTTACCTGTCCGCGTAGACCCGGGTGATCTCTTCCTTCGTGATCGGCGCCGGATGGTCGTCGCTTGTGAGTTGCACCTGCACCCGTTGGTCGCCGGCACGATGGCCGCGCACGCGAATCCGAAAGACGGCTTCTTCCGTGGGAGCGAGCCGTGCGAGCGGTTCGAAGCTGACGGTGAGATTGTCGATGCGGTGGGCAGCGGGGCCCTTCGCCTCCACGGGCTCCATCTCGCCCAGGATCGTGGCGGAGAGCCGCACGCCGCTGGCTGCCTTCGTGCCCTGGTTGCCGACGCGGATCACGTATTCGGTGAGGCCCGCGACCTCGATCGGATCCTCGCTGTCGGTGACCTCGAACGTCACGGCCGCCAGGCCCTCGACCTCGATCGTGTGGGCGACCTGGTCGGAGAGGCCGTCGGCGGAGCGGGCGGCCGCCACGATCTTCTGCGGCCCGAGATCGACCGGCATCACCACGAGTTCCACTGCGCCACGTTCGGCGGCCGGCAGTTCCTCGAGATTCCAAAGCACGCGGTGCGTGCGCTCGTCGTAGTAGCCGGCGTTGTTGGCCCGCACGAACTTCACGCCGGGGGGCAGCTGGGCCGCCAGTTCCACTCCCTTGGCAGGAGCGGTGCCGGTGTTGGCCATCGCGATCGTGCACACCGCCGGCCGCTGGAGGTAGCGACGCGAAGGCATCTCGGCGGCGAGCTCGAGCGTGGGCGCGGTGATTTCCACCTTGATGATCCGTTCGACCTCGATCTGTCCGTCGGCCCGGGCGACGAGGCGAATCGTGTGCACGCCCGGTCCGGTCGAGCCCAGGGAGAGGTCGATCGTGCGCGAGCCGCCGGGCTGCAGCTGGCCGACGTCGAATTCGAGCTCCTTGCCGGCCCGGTGCGTGAGCTGATCGGGGAGCAGGCCTTCGAGCACGACCCCGGTGGCGACGCCCGTGCCGGGGTTCGTGATCGTGATCGGAAACTTCACGTCGCGGCCGATCAGGACGGGCTTCGGATCGGCGAGGTCGAGCCGCAGATCGGGCTTGGTGGCCCGCGACCGCACCGAGGCGTCGGCACGAAACGTGACGCTGGCCACGCTGCCGATCTCGCCCTCGAGCTTGGGCATCACCTCCATCGCCACGCGGGCCTGGCCTCCCGGCGGCAACGAGCCGAGCATCCAGGCCAGGTCGCCCGCCGGGCCGGCGTTGGCCGGGTTCACCGGGCTGGCCGGAGGCGTGGTGGTGACGAGTGCGCTGCCGTAGGGAACACTGTCGCGAAGCATCACGTCGTGGGCCGTCGCGCTGCCGACGTTGCGCACGAGAATCTCGTAGCGGGCGGCCTTGCCGACCTGCACCTCGCGGGGGCCGCGCTTCTCGACCGTGAGCTGCGGGGCCTGCACGCCCTCCAGCTGCACAGGTCCTGGCCGACCCTGGCCCGAGGAGATGCCGGCGTCTGCGGCGGATCGGGCTGCCGGCGCCGGGGCCTGGAGGTCATTGGGAGGTGGCGGCCCAAGCGGTGGTGCTGCGGCGAACGGCACCGCGGCCGTGACGGTCGTTGCCGGCGCGCGAAGCGGATTGGCGAGGCTCGCAGCCGGCAGGTCGCTTGGTGGCGGGATCGGGGCGGCCGTATCGACTGCGGCAGAGGGCCTGGGGAATGCAGCGGGAGGTGCGGCCACGGCATCGGGCTCAGGGGTGGTCGCCTGCTCGGTGATCGGTTCGGGAGCGGGAGCGGGGGCTTCGGCAACTGGCTCCGCAGGCTCAGGCTCGGGCTCGAGGTCGGGGGTGGTCGTGCCGGTGCCGAACGCAGGCGTGGGCGGCAGCGGCTCGGTCGGATCGTCGGCCGGAAGGGCCTCCTGTGCGGCAGCGGGCGGGGGCAGCAGATCGCCGGGCTCGGTCGCCGTGAGCGGCTCGGAGGGCTCCTCCTCCTCGGCCGCCGTGAACCGCGACATCCGCTTCACCGCGCCAGGGGGCGCGTCGAGCGAGGTGGGCTGGACTCCATAGCGATCGCGCGGAGCCACGTCGCCAGCCACCGGGCTGGTGGCTGCCGGGATGGATTCCGCAGCCGGAGCAAAGCGGCCGGGCTCTGCCGCTTCGGCGGCTCCACCGACCGGCTCGGCCACGGTGGTCACCGGGAGGGTCAGCATGCCGCCCTCGGGCTCGACGGATGACTGCCCGAGGCCAAGGGCCCACACGGCCGCAAACCCTGCACCGGCACTCGCGACGGCGCCCACCGCGAGCATGAGGTTTGAACGCTTGGGAGAGACGACGAGATTTTGGCGCGATGGGCGATCGGACATGGGCGGCGAACCCCTGCAGGTGGCGAGACAGAGCCGTGACCGCTGGGGGAATATCAGACGGCCTCACCGCCGCGAAGCCCAAGTCGGACGAACTTCAGGACGCGTTGAGAACCTGGTGAAGATGGAAGTGGAATTTGCCCAGCTTGCCACCGTAGTTCCCTGCCGAGATGCCGACGATGCCAGGGGCGGCTGCGGCCCGAATTCCGGCCGCCATCGCCGCGGCCACCGTCGGTTCGTCGATCCCGTCGATCACGATCTCGAGGCCGCAGGCCGCTCCGGGGACGAGCGCCGTGGCGACCCGGCCGGCGAGCCCCGGGCAGAAGGCGTCGTTCGTCGAGGCCCGGAGGCCCCCATACCGCGATCCGACCTTGCTTCCCGACCGGACCACGCCGCCCGGAAACGGCGTGATCACCCCGGGCAGGGCAGCGATCGCGGCCACGGCGTGGCGGGCCGCGGCGAGGGTCTCGTCGAGGTTCGTGCCCTGCAGGATGAAGTTGCCGCCCCCCACTCCCTTTGCGATGCCGATCGATTCCTCCACCAGAAACTCGCCGTCCATCACGGGCACCCGCCAGAACCGCCGACCGTCGACGACCTTCGATTTTTCGAATCCATCGCCAAAAAAGCGGATGTGGTCGCCGAGCGGCCCGCGCTCCTCGGCTGTCGGCAGCCCGTCGAAGACGCTCGCCGTCGGGCAGGTGAGCAGGCACTGGGCCGTCCGATTGGCCACCGCCTTGCCGAGCGCGTCGGCCGCGAAGCCGAACGCCAGCAGCGCGGCTCCCACGCGGCCGTCGGGGGTTTCTCCGGCGGAGAGCGGTCGCTCCACTCCGATCTCGGCGTCGCACCCGATGACGCTCGTGCCATAGCCGCACGCAGCCCGCACGGCGGCATCGAGCCAGTGCTCGTCGTGCGCCGTGACCACGATCCGGGTGAAGCGCAGGCGGAAGGCCTCGGCGAAGGTGTCGCTGATCTGTGTGTTGCCGATGAGCACGGTGCGAAAATCTTCCGGTCGGGTGAATTGGGGCGGGTCGCCGCCGGGACGGATTTCCGGTTCCGCCCGGCCACGACTTTCGCATACTCTACGGGTCTCCGTTCCGGTTCACCAAGCACCCGCGAGGATCCCTCCGATGGCCCCGTCGTTTCGCCTCCTGGCAATCGCCCTTCTCGCTGGTCTCGTGCCGGGCATGCTCGCGGCACGTGCCAGCCGCGCCGACGAGACGGGCGGCGGTGTGGCCGTCATCCCGCAAGACGCAGCCTTCGTGTCGGCCACGCTGCGGCTGCGCGAGCAGTGGGAGCGGTTTGCGAAGAGCAATGCTTATGCGGCGCTCAAGAAACTCCCGGCCGTGCAGCGGGCGCTCGACCAGATCGAGGAACAGAAGGTCCAGCCGGGCAGCCCGCTCTCGATGTTCGCCACGTTCATGGAACTGCCTGAGAACCAGCAGGCCCTCGAACTGCTCGACGACATGATTTCGACCGACACGTTTGTCTATGGCGAACCATCGTGTGTGAAGTTCGTCGAGCTCTTCCAGAAGGTGCAACGCGCGCAGCAGGCGGCGAACATCATGCTCATGGCCCGTGGCGGCGACTTCGATTTCGACGTTGATTTCGACTTCGAGGCGATCGACGAAGACGACGATGATCAAGATGGGGACGGCGCCGCGGGGCTGCCGGGCCAGGCCCGCATTCAGCCGGTGCAGATGGTGCGCACGGCTCCCGACGAGCTCGCCAGCCGGATGGTGCTGCAGACGCTCGCCGACAACGTCGAACTGATCGTGGTGCCCGATCTCGTCTGGGGCTTTAAGACGACGAAGCTGCCCGCCGCCGAGAGTCAGCTCAAGCGGATCGAGGTGCTCATCAAACTCGTCACGCAGGCCAACCCCGACCTCGCCAAGTCGCTCGCCCGCCGCAAGGTGGCCGGCGGCGAGGTGGTGACGTTCACGATCGACGGTTCGACGCTCCCGTGGGACGACCTGACCCGCGAGGCCACCGAAGGCATGGACGGCGAAGCACTCGACAAAGTGCTCGATCGCCTCCGGTCACTCGACGTCGTGATCAGCCTGGGCATGATCGGCGACCGGGTCGTGTTGTCGATCGGAGATTCGGCCGACCATCTCGACAAGCTCGCCGCGTCCGGAGGCAAGCCGGGGCTCGTGACCACGAAGCCGTTCGGGCCGCTCGTGGCCGACAAAGAGAAGCGGCTCACGGGGGTGTCGTACATGAGCGAGGCGCTGGCGAAGGTGCTCGCTCCCTCGGCCGCCGACATCGAGCAGCTCGCCGAACTGGCCGACACGATCGCCGCCGAGGCCGACCTGCCCGAAGGCGCCGCGGCCGAGGCCCGCGCTGGGCTCGAAAAGATGGCCGCCGGCTACAAGAAGCGGCTACCGATTCCGGGCCCGTGGATGGCCTATTCGTTCCTCGCCGATCAGGGCTACGAAGGCTACGCCTGGGACTGGACGCACAATCGGCCCTTCGACGGCTCGCAGCGGCTCGACATCCTCGAGCACACCGGCGGGGCGCCGCTCGGGGCGGTCGTGTTTCGGGTGAAGAACGACCCACAGCAATTCGAAGACCTCGTGTCGTGGGGCGGGATGGCCTGGAATTTCTTCACGAAATACGTGCTCGCCAAGGCCGACGACGAGGATCGCGAGCGGGTGGAGCTCGTGGAGAAGCAGCTCGGGCCGCTCACCGCGAAGGTTGTGGCCACGTTGCGCACGAAGATCCTGCCGGCGCTTGCCGACGGCCAGATCGGCCTCGTGCTCGACGCCAAGAGCCGCACCAAGCGCATCCAGGCCGGCCTGCCCGAGGCTGCCGAGCCGCTCCCGCTCACCGAGCCTGCGATCGTGCTCGGCCTCGACGATCCAAAACTGTTTCGTGAGGGCCTCAGCGACATGTTCGCGTTCGGCGACGAGCTCGTCGATGCCGTGCGTGAGATCGACCCTGACTCGGTGCCCGCCGACTACCGGATCAAGGACCCCGAGAAGACGAAGGTGGAAGCCGGAGCGATCTGGTCGTGGGCGCTCGATTCGACCGGTCTCGACGACCAGATTCGCCCCGCGATCGGTGTCGGCGAGCACGTGGCCGTGCTCTCGATGGTGCCCAAGCAGGCCACGCGACTGCTCGCCGACGCGAAGCTCGAGACCGGCTCACAGCTTTCGAAATTCGAGGAGCCGCTCGCCGGCGCCGCCGCGCTCGACGCGGCCGGCATCGTCGATGCGATCCAGCCCTGGATCGTGTACCTCACCCGACTCGGCTGTGTGCAGCAGCGGGAGGGCCGTATCGACCGTGAGACGGTGCTCACGAAAGACGTGGAAAACGAGCAGGCGACCGACGCTCTCTCCCAGGTGGCCGTGGTGTGCGACGTGCTCAAATGCCTGCGTGTCGCCGTCGCCGAGGCGGCGGTGAAGGGCGACGCGACGGTCACGCACTGGCGCAACGTGATCCGCGACCTACCCGCCAAGTAGGCCCGCTTGGGGCAAGCGTTTCGCTCGCTGCTGTAGGACAGGCTTCAGCCTGTCATGCCCGAATGCGCCCAATCCGGCTCGGAGCTGCCCCGTACCGTCTCGCCGGACGTTCGTTGCGGGCTTGCTGTCGCGCCGTCGCCGCCGTCCCGGCGTCGTCTCCGACTTACGGTCGCCAGGCACAGCCCGGCTCCCACGCCTGCGGCGTCAGGGCCGGAGGCCCGGGTAAATACCGGCCGACGTCGGTCGGCCAAGGGAAAATGGCACGATGCCATGTTTCCCGTGAAGCGGCCCACATACGCCGTCTCAACGGCAGGGGTAACCCCGAGCCTCCCCGTCTGGAAGCCCGAGGCGTGAGCCGAAGGGAAGACGCGTCGTGTTTCGCCACCGGGGCATCCTCTCGGCTTACGCCTCGGGCTTTCGTTGAGGAGGCTTCGGGCTC
>CAMAVC010000132.1 GCA_945861585.1 Planctomicrobium piriforme | reverse complement strand
CAGGATGGCGCAGCGCCAGTGAGTCCGAGTGAACGGAGCCCATGGATGGGCGCAGTGAACGTCCGGCGACGGGATATGGGGAGCCCGAAGCCGGATTGGGCTCGTTGGGCTCAAACGAATGAAGACACAGACAGGCTGAAGCCTGTCCTACACAGTTACTTTTCGTCCGTGTGGTTCACGTCACCGAGGTTCACGGCGTCGGCGATGCGGTCGGCGGCGGGGCCGAGGAGGATCTCGCGGTTCTCGAACAGGGCTTCGGGGTCGTGGTCGAGCATCCGGATGCGGCGCTTGCGGAACGAGAAGAACGCGATCACGGCGAGGGCGGCGAGCCCCGCCACGATGAGCACGGCCGTGAAGCCGCGCTCCGCCGACTGGATGAGCCCAGTGATGCGGTCGCCAAACAGGTAGGCCAGGCCGAAGAAGCCGCCGATCACGATCGAGGCGCAGATGAAGTCGGCGAAGAGAAACCAGCGGTACTTCACCCGCAGGATGCCGGCCGTGAGATAGAAGGGGCTGCGGAGGCCCACGAGAAACCGGGCCACGAAGAAGGCCTTGAGACCGTGCTTCTTGAGCAGCTCCTCGATCGTCTTCTCGCGCTCCGTCGTGAGGAAGCCCGACCACCAGGGGTGTTCCTTCAAGACTCGGGCCCCGAAGAAGCGCCCGATGGCATACATCAGGCTGTCGCCGAGCAGCGCCCCGACGAGGCAGGCGGGGAGGGCGTAATACCAGTGCAGCGCGCCGGCGCGGCTGGCCACGCCGGCCGCCACGATCGGCACCTCCTCAGGGACGGGCAGGCCGATGCCCGTGAGGGTGAGAAAGAGAATGATGCCGAGGTAGGAACCCCGCTCGAACCAGTCGAACATGGTTTGGGGAGGCGAGTGAGCGGGTGACTTTCCTGAGCGAGCGACGCGGGCAGTATAGCCTACGCGACCCGTTCGACCGCGACCCCGCCCGACTCCGGCACCACGCACGTTTCGGCGTCGAGATTCGCGACGATCACGCGCACGACCCCAGGCCTGTCGCCCGGCAGGACGAGAATCGCCCCCACGTCGCCGCCGGGGGCCGCCACGCTCGAAAGGCCATCTGCGCCGAGCACGTAGAGCGCGGTCGAGAGGGCATCGGCATCGGCCGCCTCCGGGGCGATCACGGTCGCGGAGATCACGCCCGCCTCCGCGGGCAGGCCGGTGCGCGGGTCGAGAATGTGCCCGAGCTTCCGCCCGCGGTCGACGAAAAACTGCGTGCCCGAGCCGCTCGTGCCGAGGGCGCGATCGTCGAGCGTGATCGCCGCGAGCCGCTCTGCCGGCCGCAGCGGATGCCGCAGGCCGATTGGCCAGCCGCGGCGGCCCGGGAGCGCCGGCCCCTGCACGCCCCGCGCCCGCACACTGCTCTGCCCGCCATGCACGAGCACGCTCGGCACGCCCGCCAGCCGCAATTCGCCGAGCGCACGGTCGAGCGCCCAGCCCTTGCCAATGGCACCAAGGTTCAGTTCGACGCCCGGTCGGAGAAACCGCACCCGACGGCCCTCTTCGTCGAACTCCACGAGCCCGAGGCCCGACCGCTCGCGGGCCGCCGCGAGCGCGTCGTCCGCAGGCGTCCGCCCGCGCCGTTCGAGAAACCCCCAGGCGCGGGTCAACGCACCAGATGCGCAATCAAATGCGCCGTTCGTTCGCGATGCGAGGCCGCGGGCGTGCAGCAAGAGCGCGAACAGATCGGGGGAGACGTTCTGCCAGCCTTGCGCCGCCGTGGCGTTGAGCCGGGCCAGTTCGCTCGTGTCGCGATACACCGTAATCCGCGCCTCGATCTGCTCGACGAGATCGAGCGCATCGACGGCGAGCTCCGTCGCATTCTCCACCTCGCCGGCGTTGAACACGACCTCGAACCGGCACGCCATCAAGTCACGGCCAACGACGAGGGAGTGAATGTCCATGCGAACCGGACTCGGCCGACGAAAAAACGGTCAAACAGATCAAGCGGGGAAGGTTGCGGGCTCCCCGTGCCCCGGGAGCCGGCGTATCTGACCAGCGGAGGCATGGATGCCGAAGCGCAGGCAGATCCGAGTGAGCGGAGCCCAGGATGGGCGCAGCGAACGTCCGGCGATGGGGTATGGGGAGCCCGCAACCGCGAAGACCACAGGCCTCCGGATGCTACCGAGGCGCGAGGCCGCGATCAAAAGCGTCTTGGTCGCGACGAAACACGGCCAGCACGGTGTCGAACCGTTCGAGCGGAATCTGGTACACGGGCTGCTCGCCGGTGTGGGCGTGGCAGTGGGCCACGAGCAGCCGGTAGAGAAACTTGAACAGCTGCCGCGGCACCCGCAGGCTGCGCAGGCCGTCCAAGAGCCGCCGCTGATCGACCTCGGGCTCGAAGAGCTGGGCGAGCGTGGCCGGCGGGTCGCCCACGCTCGCCGCCTTCACCCGCATCGAGGCGATGTCGTAGAGCGTCTCGCCCGACCACTCGAGTGAGGGCACGAGATTCTGCTTGTCGAGCCGGGCCCGCTGGTTGAACTGCTCGTCTTCGCGCTCGATGAAGCGATAGAGCTCGACCGGGAGCAGCAGTTTGAACCCCATGCCCGGCGACTTGAGAAACTTGTTGTCGAGCATCGGCCAGATCACCTGTTTCATCCGCTCGGCCGACCCGTTGATGAGATGCGGCTCGTCGAGCCGGTCGACGATCACCACCGTGCCGGCGTAGCCCTGCGCCGCGAGAATCGCCTGAAACTTCGCGAGCAGCTCGTAGCGGTCGTCGCTGCGGGCCATGAGCGGCAGCGGCTGCCCGGCGAGATCCACCTCGGGCATCCGGGCGAGTGCCCTCGCGAGTTGGCTGACCGTGCGATTGCCGGTGCGCATGCTGCGTACGATGCGAAAGGCCGTCCACGTGGCCCGGGCCCGCCGGGCGGCCCAAGGCGCCCAGGCCGCGGCGAGCACGAGCCACGGCCACCAGGCTCCGAGCCAGGCCGTCGTGCCACGGCTCACGGAGAGCGCCGCCGCCGCGCCAAACACGCCGGTGGCCACGACGCCGAGCATGAGCGGCCAGAGGCCGAGCCAGGCGGTGTAGCCCACTTTGCGCCGGAGCTTCCGCCAGCGGGCCGGAAACGTCTCGCCCGTCGACTGGTCGTAGCAGGCGGCGAGCAGCGCGAGATCGCGGGCCTGCGGCGGCGTGAGCTTCGGCGGCCGCTTCTGCCCGGGGGCGGTGAGCGTCGTCACGAACTGCGTGACGGCGAGCGCGAGAATCGCGTCCATGTGGTCCCACAGCTTCCACTGGGCGAGCGTCTTCTCGACCGGCCGGTGCGGGCCGGCCCGACTCACGAACCTATCGAGGAAGGGATTGAAGTCGTCGTAGAGCACGACGAACGTGCGCCGCTCGGGATCCGAATCGTTGTGCTTGTCGAATTGACGCACCATCTGCAGCTTGAGCGCGGTCTTGCCGGCCCCCTTTTCGCCAAACACGATCGACGTGCTCGGGTCGGCCGGATCGCCGTAGATCTTGTCCCACGCCGGATGAAACGTGGTCTCGAGGCAGGTGCGCTTGAAGACCGTGTCGTTCTGCGCGTCTTCCTCGGCGAAGGGATTGCCGGCGATCCCGTGGTGCTCGAGAAATTCCTGGATCTTCATCGTGCAGCTTTCATGCGTCGCGCGGAGATCACTTGCCCGCCGCCACGAGCCCTTCGACCATCTTGCGGAAGCCGTCGGCGTGCTTCGCGACCGTCGCCCCAGGGCCGTAAAACTTGAGGAAGTAGCTGCCCTTTTCGGGTGTCTCGACGATCGCCGCGAGCATCCGGTAGTCGGGCCGCTCGACGGCCTGCCCGCCGGCGAACGGGCCGCCGGGCATGTCTTTGAAGACGCCCGCCACATCCACGAGCGTGACCGTGCAGCCGGCGAGTTTGAGCGTCTTCGTCGTGGCCTTGTCTTTCGTGGCGCTGCCGTCGGGCTGGGTGAACTGGCCATACCATCTGTCGACGTTGGCCTGCACGCTGCCGCCTGCGCCCATCACGGTCATCCGGCCCGGGGCGGCATCGCCTTCCGACGGCACGGCAAACTCGGTCTCCACGATCCCCGACTTCGGCGGCACCTGCTTCCAGCCGGCCGGCGCCTCGAGCGAGAAAGCTCCGTTGGCGATCGTAAACGCACGCACGTCATCGGCCACGGCCTGGGCCCGTGCGACACCAGCGCAGACACAAACGG
This sequence comes from Planctomicrobium piriforme, assembly GCA_945861585.1. Lineage (GTDB taxonomy): Bacteria > Planctomycetota > Planctomycetia > Pirellulales > UBA1268 > RGVT01. The sequence goes on along the minus strand of CAMAVC010000132.1, from coordinate 2,481 downwards.
CGATCAGGGCGATTGCAGGGGCAAGCATGCGGCGCATGGGGCGGCTCCGAAGGACGGGAGGGTGAGCGGGGCGAATCTGCACCGCTTCAGTCTATACGAAGCCGGCGTCAGCCCGCTTCAGCTGGCAGAAGCTCGGAAAGCGGCTGCAATGACGCCATTTCGGCGAGGCCCGCTTTCACCATCTCGCGGCCCGTGACGTAGCGGTGGGTCTTGATCCACTGGGCGATGAGCTCGGTCGCCGACCCGAAGAGATCGCCGAGCAGCACGTCCATGTCGCGCTCGAGCTCCGCGAAGTGCCGCGACCACTCGGCGGCCTCGGTGATGCCGATGTGCTCCTCGCTCTGCCACTTCATCGGGTGGAAGAGAAACACGCTGTAGGGCGTGACGATCCGGCGGGTGCAGGTGGCGAACGGCCAGAGGGCCGCCGACGAGCACTCGCCCGTGACGATGCCCGTGGCTCGGATGCCGCGCAGCCGCATGAGCGTGACGAGCGACATCGCGCAATACGGGCTGCCGCCGGGCGAGTCGAAATAGATCGTGCACTCGCCACCGGGCTCGATGCCGAGCAGCCGGTCGGTCATGTCGGCCTCGTTGTCGGTGAGGTCGCCGACGAGGGCGATCTCGACCGGCCCACGCCGCTCGTCCTGCTCGGGCTCTGGTTGAGGCTTGTCTCGCCGTGCCATGATGGAGGCACAGCGTAAGACCGCCTCCCCGAAACGGCAAGTTCGGCATCCATCATGGGCATCGTGGTGTTTTGCCCCAACGGGCACCGGATCAACGTCAAAGACTCGTTCGCGGGCCGAAAGGGCCTGTGCCCGACCTGCGGCGCGAAGTTTCGCGTGCCGGCAGCGGGCTCCGGCATCACCGCCCCGGGCTCCGCCTTGCCGACGGCCCGGCTCCTCGATCTCGACGCGGCCGTTGCAGCGACGCTTCCCCGGGTGCTGCCCCTCGATCGAGCGGCCGTCGCGGCCACGGCCCCGGTCGCGCACGATGCCGACCGCCCCGCCACACGCGATCTGCTGCCTCCGGCCGAGCCTGTCCTCGCACCCGCTCCCGCGCCGACCGCGGCCTGGCCCACGCTCCACCCGGTGCTCGCCGAGCGGCCCGACCTCCAGTGGTGCATCGCCTTTCCTGGCGGCGAGCCGACGGAGCCGCTGCCTGCCGAGTCGATGCAGGCCTGGCTCGACGCAGGGGAGGCGGAAGGCACGGAAGTGGTGTGGCGGTCTGACTGGCCGGAGTGGCGGCCCGCCCGCGACGTCTTCCCCGACGCGCTTATGTAGGACAGGCTTCAGCCTGTCTCCCCACCGGCCGTGAGCCTATCCGCGATAGTCGCCGTGGCAGGAGTCGCACGATTTTTTCAACACGCCCACCGCCGTGCGGGCGGCGTCGTAGTCGCTCTTCAGCGCCGCGTCACGAGCCTTGATGGCGGCGTCGCGCATGGCGGCCGCGTAGCCGCGGTAGGTGTCGTCGTCGTGGTATTCGTAATCGGGCCGCTGGATCGCTTCGCCGATCGTGGCAACCAGCTCGGCCTCGTGCAGGAGCTTCTCCACCTGCTTTGTGAAGTCGTCCTTGGAGGCGATGCTCGCGGCCATGAGTTCGTCGGCGGTCTCGAGCCTGGCCATCAGCGCCGGCCGCCCCGCCACGTGGCTCCATGTGAAGTCGTCTTCGCGCTCGGCAGCGGCTTCGATCGGACTGCCGTCGAGCAGCGTAGCGAGGTCGTCGACTCGCGCCTTCGCCTCGGCGAATGACTGTGTCGTGCCCACCTTGCAATTCGCCCCCACGCGGGCGAACAGGTCGCGGGCCTGCTCGGCGTCTTTCTTCCAACGCACGTCGCCGTCGTGCTCGGCAGTCACCGCGAAGGCGAGGGCGATCGTGGAAAACCCCACCCGCGCCTCGTCATACCCGCCCCCTTTGAAATCCGACACCGAGGCCACGGCGGATGCGACCCTTCCCTTCATGTCTTTGATCTCGTCGGCGAGCGTGTCGGCGGAAACGAGCGCCGACCATTTGAAGCCCCCGGCTGAATCACCGCGCGGGCCGGCCGGTGCGGCGCCGCCGGCACCTGGGGCCGCCCGCCCGCTCGATACGAGCACGGCGAAGTCGGGCCGCTCGCCTTCGAGCGTGTCGAAGGCGTCGTCGAAGAAGACCGCCTCGGTGGCCCTGTCCCACGCGGCAGGTGGCCGGGCCCGGAGGTTCTCAGTGGGCCTGCCACGCTCGACTCGCAGCGGAGCGGCGCGGCCGACCGCGGCCGAGACCACCAGGCCCGCCAGCAGCATGGTCATGATTTTGACGCGGCTCATCACGACGACCTCGACGCGGGGCAGACCGACGCCTTGGATCATACGCCACTTGGCCGGCGGGCGGCGATGCCTGGCTTTTTCTCGACCTTTTTCGACTTGACCGCCACGACTTGGCCCGTCACCCTCCCGCCCCGTTCCGGTTCCTTGAATGTCGCGAACCGCGGTTTTTTCGACCCCGTGG
>CAMAVC010000131.1 GCA_945861585.1 Planctomicrobium piriforme | reverse complement strand
CGATGGCGCTCACGACTTCACCCGACTTCGTCAACTCCTGCACGGTGTGGAGGTGGGCAAAGACCCGCCCGTCATCGACGGTGCCGGTCGGCGGCAACACGGCTCGCACGTTGAACTGCGTGCCGAAAAGCACGAGCGACGCGCCGGCCTGGAGTTTGGTGCTCGCCGCGACGTCCGCTCCGACGACCACGGCGAATCGGTCGAGCTCCTCGATCGTCCGGAGGCTGGCGAGCGCCTCGGGGCTCGTGTCGACAACGCCCGTCGATGCCTTCGTACACCCCTCGTGCTTGTTCTTCTTGGCGAACATGCCGACCGACTGCCACGCCTGCGTGTTCATCTCCGACTGCGGCAGCACGCCGGTGAGGATGACGTCCTTCCCTCCGACTTTCACGGACGTGCAGAGCTTGGGCGAGAGCTTTTCGACACCCGCGAGATTGGCCAGAAGCACGGTCGAGACATGCTCTTCGAGGAGCGTCCCGCCGTTCACGTCGGCTGAGTAATAGTCTTGAAGCGACGCCGCCGGCGGCAAGATCAGGATGTTGGCGCCCAACTCGGACAGTTGGTGTTTGACTTCCTGTTCGGAGAAGACGGTGATGTGCCGAATGGCCACGAGGGCCGTCACGCCGAGGGCGATGGCCAGCAGGCTCGTGATCATCGCCGTGGGGCGTTCCCACAGCTCTTTCCAGGCAATCTTTTTGATGTTCATGAGTCAGTTCCTTGGTGGTGGATCGGGTTGACGGAATGGCTACGGACGATCACCGAACGTGCTTTCCCGACTTGGCCGCGTGGTTATGCTTGCAGTTCGGATCATTGCAGCACTTGCCGGCTGCATGGAGCGCGCCTGTGATTTCGGCCTTGTTCGATGCGGCACCGAACGTTCCAACCACGACGCCCGGAGGCGCGAAGAAGGCGACGGTAGGCTGATTCGGCCCGGCGCCGATTTTGAGTTCTCCCAGCAACTGGGCCTCGGCCGGGTCGGCGGCTTGGACCGGAACGACGATCACCCGTTCCTTGAACTCCGGATCGTCCAGAAAGTCGGCCACGCCCTGGGGCACGGTCACGTCGGGAGTCGTCTGGAGGGCGAGGAACACGAGCTTGCCATCCTGCATCGCCTTCATGCAGTGCGACATCGACGTGGTGACGAACGCCCCCGCAAGCTGCTCCTCGGTGACATGCTTGCGAAATACACCAGTCACGGCTCCATTCGGCGCGGCAACCAGAGTAAGCGGCATCGGCGCACGACCCATGTTGAACTGGGCCACGATCGCGGCATCGGCCGGATTCGTGATTTGGACGAACCGCGACGTGACCGCGTCCGGCTGCTTGGCGGCAGCGTCTTTGACGACCTGGGCCATCGTTTGCGTGAGCTCGTCGTCGTTGCGGTAAAACACGATGTAGCTGAACTTCCCCTGAGCGGTTTGTTCCGCTGCCTGGACCGGCGCTTGGGCGTGAGCTGCGAGCGGTGTGGTAGAGGCAAGGGCAGAGAACAAAGCGAACGCGAGTTTTCGAGTCGAGGTTTTCATGGGCGATTCCTTTCGCATGAGTGAACGTGGGACAGTGATAGAAGCGTGGCGGCGTTGAACCATCGACACCGTCTCGATCAGTGGTCATGGTCCTCGTGAGCCATGTCGTCGGAGAACTGTTTTCCGGCAATCGTGAGCATCAGCCGGGCCTTGCTCTTCGGGTCGTCGAGCGCCTCGCAGAGCGTCTCATCGACGAGCTCGAATCGCGAAGACTGACCGCTCGGGTCATCGGACTGCGGTGTTGCTGGGATCTTGAACTGCGTTGGTTTGCCGCCGGCGACGAGATTGATCGTCAGTTCCTTTTCAGCTACGGGCACCATCTTCTTGGCAGAACCGTCGAGCAGGTAGAGCGTGATCGTGTGGGTCGCGTCATCGTGTACGAGCTCGGCGTGGTATTCCTCCTTGCCAAGCTCGATGAGGTGGCCGTTGTGTGGCCCCTCTTCCGGATGGCCTGCCTCGTCGTGTTCGGCATGACCGTCGCCCTCGTGATGAGCGGTTTCAGCGGCCGGTTTCGTGGCTTCGCCGCAGCCGGTCGTGAACGTGAGGCCACAGGCGATCGCCGAAGAACCAAGTGATCGAACGAATAAGGACGAAAGCAGTCGCATGGAAAACTCCAGGGAATTTGAAATGGGGGGCACGGACAGGGGCGGGGTATCCAGAACGCGCCACGGCCAAACGGGCACGTACGGACGCGACCTGAAAAAACGCTACGGCCAGAAGGGCCGCGCGAAGATCAAACGAGCAGACGCTCGCTGAGCGGGGGCGCAATGGTAGCGCGGACCGGCGGATCAGCCGCCTCCCATGCCACGCTCACCGCCGATTGAATCATCGCGATCGCGGGACCTACCCATGCAACCGTGAGAAAATCAACCGCGTGCGAATCGAGAGGGCGTTCATCATGGGTGGCCGAGCATGAACATCCATGACAGTCATGGCCCGGGCAGCCACCGTCGCCGTCATGAAGGGATGGCATGAGATGATCAGCCATTCCGGGTTCCGCCGCGGCCTCGGCCGCATGGTCGCCACCATGATCGCATCCATGCTCACAGATCGCCACAGCATCGGCATGCGAATCGACGTGCCCCGAATCGGCATGCATGCCCCCGCAGCAGCCCACGGTGAAGTGGAAAAGCGTGGCAAGCAGCGTCAGGGTTGTGACGGCGGTTCGCATGACGAAGCAATATCGCATTTCTTTAGTATCGACCGGCCGACGCCAGAAAATCAAACGGGGATTTTCACAAGGCGATTGCATCACAGTCCGCTCACGGCTTTTCCGAGCAATGTCATAGAATTCGGGACCGTCATTTTTTAGCGCCACCAGATTTCGAGTCTCGCGGGCCGCTGCCGAGAGGGGCGATGCCTGCCAGGGGGTTGGGAGCCTTTCCGGACTGAATCTCGTAGACCCTCTTGTCGTACTTCGACCGTTCGGCCCCAAGAAGGCGGCCATCTCCGTTTTCGTCGAATTGCAGGAACAACTCTCGTTCCTTGGCTGCAACTTCGGTTTGCACCCGCTGGATCTCGCGTTGGCGATAGGCCATTTCCTCCTTCATTTTCTGGATTTGCTGCGGACTCGGGCCGCGCCGCCCACGCGAGCGACCAGCGTCGGCGGAACTGGCCGCGGAAACGACGATCGCAATGGCGAGGCAAAAAACTGCATACGATTGGCCAGTACGCAAGGCATTCAATGCGCAAGAAGTCCACATGGGTAAAACCTTTTCGATGGATGACAGGAGGGTGGGAAGAAGGCGTGAAGGCGCACGAAGGCCCATTCACGAGGCACGACTGGCCACGGACGGAGAAGCCGTCCGATGGCGCACGGGGGGGCTTCGCTTCAAATGCGAAGGACGTGCGGCAAGAACCTGTGCAGGGTGCCTGCGACATCGCCAGCCGGCCGAGCAGACTCGGGGAACGGCACAGTCAGATCGGGAGCGACGAACGCATTGATGGGCGATGCATGATGCCCATCGGGCACGACATCTTCACTTGCTGTCTTGTCTTCAGCAGGGACGAATGCAAGGCCATCGTCGAGGTAGACCACGCCGCCATGATCGGGTGATCGGCATGCATCGCAGTCGGCAGCGGCGCCCCGAGAAGAGTGCTCGCACTGCTGCCCACGGTCGCCACTGAGCCAATTCAGGTGAATGTGGACACCCGCTGCCTGATGGGGGCACGCTTCGTCCAGTCCGTGACCATGCGGCACGGCGATTCCCCGGAGAACGAGGTGCATTACCACGAACATAGTCGCGATCGATCGCATACGCGTGAAGTTCACAGCACACCGTCCTTTTGCCAGTTGTTCTACGATAGCTTGCCGGTCCGGGCGGCAGCAAGATCTTCTCGCCCCCGGTCGCCATTGCTCGAAGCAAGGGTTTGCCGGCTGGCCACACGCAACCCGTTGGCGACTACTGCCAGGCTGGCTCCGACATCGGCGAGCACGGCCAGCCACAAGGTTGCATGACCCGTGAGCGCGGCCACGAAGACGAGGGCCTTCATCCCCAGGGCGAACGCGATGTTCTGCTGCAAGATCTGGTGCGTTCGCCGACTCAACTCGATGAATTCCGGCAGCCCACGCAGGTCGTCACCCATGAGAGCGACGTCAGCGGTCTCCAGAGCGGTGTCCGTTCCGGCGGCTCCCATTGCGAATCCGATGGAGGCTTTTGCCAGCGCAGGAGCGTCGTTGATCCCGTCGCCGACCATTCCGACGCATGCATCTCCATGCTGGACACGCAGTTGATCGATGGCTTTTAGCTTGTCGTCCGGAAGCAGGTTCCCGCGGGCCACCTTGACTCCCACCTGGCGGCCCACCGCGTCGGCCGTGGTCTGGTTGTCTCCCGAGAGCATGATTGTCTCGAGTCCAAGGCGCTCCAGTTTGCGGATGGCGTCGATGCTCGACTCACGCGGCTGATCGGCCACTGCCAGCACTCCCAGTGCCCGTTCGGAGTTGGCTACGACGACCGCTGTCTTGCCTTCCCCCTCAAACCGCGTCAACGCTGCTTCGACCTCCGTCCCGCACACCGTGCGCTCCTCGGCCAGACGATGGTTGCCGACGACGTACAACTCTCCGCCGATCTTGCCCTCGACACCGCGACCAGGGAGTGATTTGAAAGCGTCCACGGGCTGGCGGTCGGTCGGCCATGCTGCCGCTATGGCCCTCGCTACAGGGTGGTCAGAGAGCGAGTCAAGGCTTCCGGCGATTCGCAGCACGTCGTCGCGAGCCTGGCCTTCCATCGGTGCCACGTCCGTCAATACGGGCTTGCCGACGGTAATCGTGCCCGTCTTGTCAAGCGCCACGACCTTGAGCAATCGGGCCTGCTCCAAGTACACGCCGCCTTTGATCAGAATGCCCCGCTTTGCTCCCGCAGCCAAGCCGGTAACGATTGTCACGGGCGTGGAAATCACGAGCGCACAAGGACACGCGATCACGAGCAGCACCAGGGACCGATAGAGCCACGGATAGTACGGCTGCGAGAACACCAACCAAGGAACCAGCAACATGGCGAACGCCAAGCCGCACACGGCCGGCGTGTAGAATCGCGCGAACCGGTCGATGAAGCGTTGCGTCGGCGCTCGCTCACTCTGCGCTTCCTGAACCGTGCGTATGATCCGCGCGATCGTTGTTTCATCCCGGCCGCCTCTCGCCGTGAACTCCAGCGCGCCGGATTCGTTGATGGTGCCGGCAAACACCTGGTCTCCGGGACGCTTGTCGATGGGAACGCTTTCCCCCGTGATGGGCGCCTGGTTGACCGCGGACTCCCCGGACTCGACGACGCCATCCAGGGGAATGCGTTCACCGGGGCGGACCAGCACCACCATGCCGGCGGCAAGTTGGTCGATCGGACGTTCGACCCACGCTCCCGTCGCGTCGCGTATGGTGGCCACCTGTGGGGTCTGCGCCATCAAGCTCTGGACGGCCTTGCGTGCGCGGTTCATCGCCCGGCTTTCAAGCAGTTCCGCCAACTCGAACAGCACGATGACCACGGCGGCTTCGGGATACTCACCGATGGCAAAGGCGCCGATCACCGCCACGCTCATCAGGAAATTGATGTTGAGCGTAAACGTCCGCAGGGCGAGCAGCCCCTTCTGCATCGTCCTGAGCCCACCCAGCCCAATGGCTGCGAGGCTGAGGAGGAGCACGGGCCAGGATCGCTCCAGTCCACCCCAGGCGGCAACCTCGGCGCCCATTGCAAGCGCCCCGGCGATGGCGAGCAGAATGGATGCCCGAGTCGCCGAGGCGGGGCGCGCCTCGTCGTCCGCAGAGAACTGGGTTTTCTGCTTGACGCGACCGGTCATGCCAGCGGACTGGATTGCTGCGAGGACTCGATCCTCCACGGCCTCGGTCGCCGTGACACGCATCTCGCGGCTCAAGTAGTTGAAGGCGATGCTCGCTACACCGGCCAGGCCCTCGACCTGCCGCCGCAGCACGGCCTCTTCGGCCGGGCAATCGAGCTGATCGACTACAAACGTCGTCTGCCGAGACATGGTCATGACGTGTTTCCTGTCCGGAACCATCGTGCATGGCCCTGACTGCGTTATGCCTTGAACTCAGAAACCGTCTATTCGGCACGTCACGGGTGGGCGTAACGTCTCAATCGGATCGGCCCGGCAGGGGCAAGCGCAAGCGATTCGAGGACAGGGCTGCCGATTCGCCATCGAACCGGCAGCCCCCCCTCAATCTCACACTTCTACTTTACCTGCACTTTGCGAGAAATTGGTCTTTGATGAAAGAGGCTCTCCCCTCACATTTCGTGTGCTGAAAACGCCGCATAACAGGAGAGCCAATGATGGCCAGTGCGTGTTGCCGGGGACCGGCTGAGTGGAACGACTGGAATCAATGGTTGATGGTCGGGTTTGCACCGAGTTGGCTCGAGTGGCGGGAAGCTGCCGAGCGGCCCGTGCCGGGCCACGTCGAGGAGGAACTCCGCGGCTATCTCGAGTGCGGCATCCTCTGCTTTGGGTTCGGCCGTGCCCTCTGCACGGGCTGCGGCCAGGGGTTTGTCATCGCGTTCTCGTGCAAGGGGCGCGGGGTTTGCCCGTCCTGCAATGGCAGGCACATGGCGCAGACCGCCGCGCACCTTGTCGATCACGTGATTCCACCGGTGCCCGTGCGACAGTGGGTGATCTCCGTGCCGAAGCGATTACGGGGTTTTCTCGCCGATCGGCCTGCGGCCGTCGCCGCTCTCACGAGAATCTTTATTGAGGAG
>CAMAVC010000130.1 GCA_945861585.1 Planctomicrobium piriforme | reverse complement strand
CCTGTGATTTTCTAGCATTTCGGGGCTCCAGGAACAACAGTGTCCCACCGCCGGCCCAATTCTCGGCCTCTGCACCCGTGAGCAGCCTGGCGCCCAAGGCACGACGGCCTCTGGTTTGCCCCGAAACACCGCCCCCAGGGCCCCCCCTGGGCGTCAGTCTTCGCCCTGGGCCTTCGTAAACCCGTCGGCGCCGTCGATCCGCAGCAGCCGCTCGATGTGGCAGACCTCGTGCTTCTCGTTGATCCGCCGGGCCAAAGCGAGCGCGTCGTCAAACGCGATCGGGCTGCCGCTCCGCGTCATAAATCGGCAGCGGTGCTGGCTGACGCAGTCGATGTTCGGGTTGCCGTCGGGATACACCTTCGTGCCCCGGTTCGAGATCATCTTGAGCTTGAGCGGCGCCTCGGCGGCGATCGCCTCGAGCGCCGGGCCGAGTTCCGCCGGCACGATCGCGCTTTCCACGAAGATGTCGGCCCCGACCACTTCCTTCGTCTTGGCGGCCCGGAAGACCTGGTTGCGGCTCAGCTGGGGCATCTTGATCGGCTTCGAGGTCCGCACCTTCCAGCCCTCGGCCTTGCGGCCCAGGTTCTTGATCACGGCCTTCGTGTAGTCGGAGGTGCGCACGCCCTTGTCGTAGCCGACGACGTCGCCGGTGAGCTTGCCGTCGAGGAGCGTCGTGAGCACGGCGTGCTCGATGGCCGCGGCCGCCTCGAACTCGCCGAGATACTTGAGCATCATCACGCTGCTGAGGATCACCGCCGTGGGGTTGATCACGTCCTTGCCGGCGTACTTCGGAGCCGAGCCGTGCACCGCCTCGAAGATCGCGATCCCGTTGCCGAGGTTGGCCGAGGGGGCGAAACCGAGGCCGCCGACGAGGGCGGAGGTCAGGTCGCTGATGATGTCGCCGTTCATGTTCGTGGTCACGATCACGTCGAACTGCGCCGGCTTCTTCACGAGCTGATGGGCGCAGTTGTCGATGATCACGTGCCACGACTTGATGTCGGGATACTCCGGCGCGATCCGCTCGAACGTCCGCTTCACCTCGCCTTCGGTGAGCTTCATGATGTTGGCTTTCGTGGCGCAGGCCAGCGACTGGCGGCCCTCCGACCGGGCAAACTCGAACGCCGTGCGGATGATCTTCTCGGAGCCCTTGGCGCTGATCAGCTTCAGGCACTGGGCCACGTCGGGCGTCTGCATGTGCTCGATGCCGGCGTAGAGATCCTCGACGTTCTCCCGGACGACGACGAGGTCGATGCCCTGGCCGGAGTAGGGGGTGGCCACGCCGGGCAGCTCGCGAACCGGCCGGATGTTGGCGAACGTCTCGAACAGCTTGCGGAGCGTGACATTGGCCGACTTTTCACCGAAGCCCACGGGCGTGCCGAGCGGGCCCTTGAGCACCACGCGCGTGCTGTTGATCGAGTCGATCGTGTCCTGCGGCACGCCCGAGGCGATCCCCTGCTTGAACACCCGCTCGCCCGCGTGCCGCTCGATCCAGTCGATCCCGACTCCGGTGGCGTTGACGATCTCGACGGCGGCGGCGACGCACTCGGGGCCGATTCCATCTCCGGGGATCACGGTGACGGCGTGGCGCGACATGAAAACTCCTCGTGAAGGCGGGGCGTGGGGTGGGCAGTGGCGGCAGGATAGCGAGCCGCAGGCCGCTCGTGCCAGTCTGGCGGCGTTTTTCGGGGGCTGGATCGTGGGCCCGGCGTCATTTTTTGGCGGATGGTGCATTGCACCCCCGATGGCGCGCACACTATGACACCTTTCTCATCCCTCCGGAGTGATGTCTCGATGCCCACCTGCCCCCGCACTCGAATCGTCCTGCCCGCGCTCATCCTCGCGATCGCCAGCCTCGGGATGACTGCGCCCGCGCATGCCCAGGCGGCCCGCCAGCCCAACATCCTCGTGATCTGGGGCGACGACATCGGGCAGTTCAACGTCGGGGCCTACAACCACGGGATGATGGGCTACAAGACGCCCAACATCGACCGCATCGCCCGCGAAGGTGCGCTGTTCACCGACTGGTATGGCCAGCAGAGCTGCACCGCCGGCAGGGCTGCCTTCATCACCGGCCAGTCTCCGATCCGCACGGGCCTCACGAAGGTCGGCCTCCCGGGCGCACCCGAGGGGATGAAGAAGGAAGACCCGACGATCGCCACGCTCCTGCGGGCGAAGGGCTACATGACCGGCCAGTTCGGCAAAAACCATCTCGGCGACCGCGACGACATGCTGCCCACAGCCCACGGCTTCGACGAGTTTTACGGCAACCTCTACCACCTCAATGCCGAGGAGGAGCCCGAGCACCCCGACTATCCGAAGAACCCCGAATTCAAGAAGAAGTTCGGCCCACGCGGCGTGATCCACTCGTTCGCCAACGGCAAGATCACCGACACCGGCCCGCTCACGAAGAAGCGGATGGAGACGATCGACGAAGACGTGAATGCCAAGACGGTCGACTTCATGCAGCGGGCGAAGCAGGCCAACAAGCCGTTCTTCATCTGGTGGAACTCCACCAAGATGCACATCTTCACGCATCTCAAAGAAGGCGTGGCGGGCAAGACGGGCCTCGGCATCTATGCCGACGGCATGGTCGAGCACGACCGGCAAGTGGGCGAGATTCTCGCCAAGCTCGCGGAACTGGGCCTCGACGAGAACACGATCGTGATGTATTCGACCGACAACGGCGCCGAGGCCTTCACCTGGCCCGACGGCGGCACGACGATGTTCCGCGGCGAGAAGAACACGCAGTGGGAGGGTGGCTACCGCGTGCCCTGCGCGATCAAGTGGCCGGGCACGATCAAGCCGGGCACCGTGATCAACGAGATCGGCGCCCACGAAGACATGCTCACGACGCTCGTGGCCGCTGCCGGCGACACGACCGCGAAGGAAGAGCTCAAGAAGGGGCGGCGCATCGGCGACCGCACCTACAAAGTGCACCTCGACGGCTACGACCTCGGCCCGGCGCTCCGCGGCCAGGCGGCTTGGCCGCGGAAGGAGTTCATCTATTGGACCGACGACGGCAGCGTGGCCGCCCTGCGCTACGACAACTGGAAAGCCACGTTCCTGGAACAGCCGGCCCACGGCATGCACGTCTGGCAGCAGCCGTTCGTGGAACTGCGGGCTCCGAAGCTCGTAAATCTGCGGATGGACCCCTTCGAACTGGCCCAGGACATCGGCATGGACTACCAGCGCTGGTATCTCGAGCACATGTTCATGATCGCGCCGGCGGGGGCGTATGTCGGCCAGTGGCTGCAGAGCTTCCGCGAGTTTCCCCCGCGGCAGAAGCCGGGCAGCTTCAACCTCGACCGTGTCATGGAGGCCGTGACGGCGGGGGCGGCGACGGGCCGCTGAACGCCGCGGCCAGGCACGGCGTACGATCGGGGTCAACCTCGGACGCGTGACAGCGTCACCGACGGCAACTCGCCGAAATGCCGACGGTAGCGGGCGGCGAACCGGCCAAACTCCCAGACGCCGTGCCGAGCGAGCACGTCGGCCACGGTCGCATCCGCGCCGGCCGCGGTTTGCAGGCTGCGCCGGACGGCGTGCAGTTCACGGAGAATCAGGTACTGCCGCGGCGGCACGCCGAATGTCTCCTGAAACGTCCGCAACAGCGTGCGGCTGGTGACGCCGACGTCGCGGGCGAGATCGGCTGCCGTCGGCAGCATCGCCTGGCCGTCGATCGCTGCCATCGCACGCCGTACGATCTCGCCCCGATCGAATCGCGGCCGCCCGATCGGCACGGGCGGCGCCTGCTGGGCCGGCAGGCATGCCATGGCGGCCTCGGCCAACGTGCGGCCCGCAGTCAGATGGGCAGCGGAGCCTCCCGAACGGTCGAGCAGCGCTGCCGCAATTTCAGTGGCGAGCCGCCGCAACCGCGGCACGAGGCCCGGCCCGCAGGCGATCCGCGCACTCGCCGGCGTCGGCCGAAGCATCGCAGCGGCATCGTCCGGGAGGGCGATCGAACACCACGCGTGGGCTCGCTTCCGGACGGCGATCCGGAAGTCGGCGCCCGAGGGGATGGCCAGGAGCGAGTCGTCATCGAGCCGTTCGCCGTTCGCGATGTGTTCCGCCGCATGCGTGAGCGGAACGAACAGAATCGTCCCCGGGTGCGTGTTGGCCCCGTAACACAGCGTGCCGCCCCCTTCCCAGCCGATCTGCAGCACGACGCTGCCGAGGTCCACTGTGCCGAGCGTCCAGGCGCGGGTTTCCACGGCGTCGCATGCGAGCCGCAAGCTCGCACCGCTGATCGCTTCCCCCCAGGCGTCGAAATCGTCAAACCGGATCATCGCCCACCACCGCAGCACTCGCCAGACTGAGCTGAGACATCCTGGACCACGACCACCCCCGACAGACGTCGTGGAGACCGACATCATCGGAACACATGGCGGCGGCGCTTGAAAGCCCGTCGATCTGTCCGAAAACGCACAGGAACATCCGCCGACCGTGCCGACCACGAGGAATCGGCATCTTGTGAACCTCGCCGATCGGCATAACAATGCGCGCTGCCTCCCGGTGCCAGCCAGCGTGGTCACGGCGCCCCCGAGGACGACGACCTTTTTTTGGGAACTTCCTGGCATGAACTGGTTTTGCTCCCGCCTGACGGCCGCACTCGCCATCACCCTGATGCCCTGCGCGTCGTACCTTGCAGTGGCTCGGGCCGCCGAGTCGCCCACGGCAACTGCGTCGCCGCTCAAAGCGGCCATAGACCGCGAAGCCGATGCCACCGTCAAGGCGTTCAACGCCGGCGATGCCGCCGCCCTGAGCGTCATGTTTCTGGATGGCGGCGAGCTGGTCGACGAAGCGGGCACGGTGCACGCGGGCCGGCAGGCGATCACGTCGCTGTTCGACGGATTCTTCAAAAAGTTTCCCAAGGCCGTGCTGGAGATGCAGCCGACATCGGCGCGGCTGGTGGGCGATGCGCTCGCGGTCGAGGAGGGCGAGCGGCGGATCACGACGGCCGAAGGAGCGGCCTCAGCGGAGGTGCGGTATGTCGTCGTGCGATCGAAGCAGGGCGACCGCTGGCCGATCGCGTCGTACCACGAGTTTGCCGACGACCCGCTGCCGACGCCGCGCGAAATGCTCCAGTCGGCTGCCTGGCTCGTCGGCAGCTGGGTCGATGAAGGCCCGGCTGGCCGGACCGCCGTGACGTTTCGCTGGAGCGATGACGGCAATTTTCTGCTCGGCGACTACGAGATCACCGGCCCCGATCAGGAAGCATCCCGCAGCACCCAGCGCATTGGCTGGGATCCGGTGACGGGACGGCTGCGGTCATGGACGTTTGATTCCGACGGTGGATTCAGCGTCGGTGAATGGGATGCGACCGCGGACGGGTGGACGGTGAAGTCGGAGGCGACGATGCCCGATGGCACGCTCGGCTCGGCCACCATGACGATCGTGCCCAAGGATGCCGACCACTTCGCGGTGCGGGCGACCGACCGCATCGTGGCAGGCGTCGAGGAGCCCGACTTCGAGCTCACGATCGCCCGTCGTGCCCCGGCCCCGGGAGTGAAGAAGTGACGAACCTCACCAGAATCGCAGCCGTGTTCATGCTGCTCTCGGGATTGTGCGCGCAGGTGGCCGTGGCACGGCCCGCAGGCGGAGGCGGACGTGGTGGCATGGCTCGTCCGGCTGGTGGCATGGCTCGTCCCGCTGGTGGCATGGCTCGTCCCGCTGGCGGCATGGCTCGTCCGGCTGGTGGCATGGCCCGTCCTTCAGGAGGAATGGCGCGGCCGGCCGGTGGGATGGCCCGTCCTCAGATGCCCGTCGCCCGTCCTCAGATGCCGGCGTCGCGTCCTTCGCTCCCAAACGTCTCGCGACCCCAGCTCGGCCAACGTCCCAGTCTCGGCAACATGCAGCGGCCGGGAGCCACGCGGCCCGCCATGCCTACACGGCCGACCTTTCCCGCGGCCACCACGCGGCCCTCGCTACCTTCCGGTGTCGCGCGCCCTGGGATCGGCTCGCTGCGGCCAGGCCAGGCGGCGACCACGAGGCCAGCACCTCCACGACCGGGTATTGGAGCGACCACCAAGCCCGCGCCTCGGCCGGGTCTCGGGGGCAGTGGAGCGGCAGGAAGTCGCCCCGGTCTCGGGGGTGTTCAGCGTCCCACGACGCTTCCCGGCACGCTTCCCAACGCACCAAACCGTCCGGGCATCGGCGGAAACCGTCCGGGCATAGGTGAAAATAGGCCGGGCCTGGGTGGCAACAACCGTCCGAGCATCGGCGGCAACCGACCGGGCATCGGCAACGACAACAACTTCTGGAACAACGGCAACATCGGGATCGGCAACAACTTCTGGAACAACAATTTCAACAACGTGCACGTTGGCGGCCCCTGGGCCGGTGGTGGCTGGGGCTATCCGGGCGGCGGACGCTGGGGCTATCCCGGGTATGGCGGCGGCTGGTCTGGCGCGTGGAACGCCGGCTGCGTAAACCCGCACTACGGCTGGTACAACGGCTGCTGGGGCGGCGGATGGTGGGCTCCGTTCGCAGTCGGCGCCGCCACGTGGGGGTTGGCCTCGACGGTCGGCGCGTGGGGGCTCGGCTCCAGCGCATGGGGCTACGGCACCGCCTATGCAAACCCCTACTACTCGGCGATTCCGGCGACGGTCGTCGCGACGTCACCCTACGACTACGGCCAGCCGGTCGCCGTGACCACCTACGCGCCTCCCCTGGAGGATGTCGCCGACAGCGACGCGGCACAGGCTGCCGCCGCCCCGGCCGACGCGCCCACCGAAGCTGAGCGAGCCTTCGACGACGCGCTCGCGCGATTCAAAGCCGGCGACTACGCCGCGGCGCTCACGGCGTGCGACAAGGCCGTGCGGCTGGCTCCGAAAGACACGATCGTCCACGAGGTGCGGGCCCTCGCGCTCTTCGCGCTCGCCAGATATCCGGAGGCCGCCGCCGC
>CAMAVC010000129.1 GCA_945861585.1 Planctomicrobium piriforme | reverse complement strand
ACGGCGCCGAGGATGCCCCAGAAGAGCACGCGGTATTGGTACTTGAGCGGCACGCCGAAATAGCCGAACACCACCGCGAACACGAACACGTTGTCCATCGACAACGACCACTCGACGAGATATCCGGTGAGAAACTCGAGGGCCGCCTTGCTGCCGAGCCACCACCAGACGAGCCCATTGAAGGAAAAGGCCAGGGCCGACCAGAAACAGGTCCAGAAGGCGCTCTCACGGAGCGACGGCTCGTGGGAGTGCTTGTGAAAGACCGTGAGGTCGAGGGTCAACATCACGACGACGAAGGCCGCGAACGCCGCCCAGTGGAAGTTCGTGATCAGACTGGCCGCAGGGGCGTCGGCGAGAGCGTACAGAGGAACAAGGCAGGGGGTGGTCCAGGCAGGCACGATCACTGCGATCTCCGGAGGGTGAAAGAAGTGTAGCAGCAACGCCTGAAATGGCCTCCCACCCGGGGTGGACCGTGCCCGGCCGCCGCACGAGGGCCACGGCTCACCCTGCGAGCGCCGCGACGAAGCTGGTTGTCATCGCCGCGAACACGTGGGAAATGCGGTCCCACTCCCGATCCTCGGCCTGGCAGATGAACAGGTAGATCGCATCCTCGGTCTCGAGCGTGCGGACGGCCGCCGTATTGGTGAGGTCGAGACACAGAAAATTGATGTCGTATCCGGCGAGCGCCCGCCCCGAGAGCGTGTCGGAGGCCGGTTCGCTGTCGAGATCCCGATACTCCTCGCGCATCTCGGCGACGACGGCTGATGCCAGGACGGCTGCCTCGCCTCCCGGGGCATGCGCGCTCACCGACCAGAACGCACCCTCGGGAGAGTAGACGGTCACCGCCGCCTGACCACCGGCCGAGTCGGTCGTGTCGAGCGCCCAGCTGTCGGGGTAGTCGAAGGCCAGTCCGAATTGATCGAAGTGCATCGTGGCGAACCTGCGTGAAGCGGAAAACGAGGCCCGAATCATAGCGTTTTTCGCATCGGGAGCGGTCTGGACCGGCCCGTCGACCACCGCTATCGTCCCGCCCGCGATCCAGCACCTTTTTCCCCTTCAGTCGCACGCGCATGTCGCAGTCGTTCGGCACCACCGCGCTCGCCCCTCCGGCCCCCCCGGCCCGGGTGCTCGATTACGCCGTGCCGGCGGTGATCCTGCTCGCCGTGCTGGTGGTGCTCGCACCAGTGCCTCCGGCGCTCGTCGACCTGCTGCTCGCCGCGAATCTGACAGTATCGATTCTCGCTCTGCTCGGGGCCCTCGCGGCCCGCACGCCGCTCGAGATGGGAGTTTTTCCGACGTTTCTGCTCGGATCCACACTCGTGCGGCTGGTGCTCAACATCGCCACGACACGACTCATCCTGTCTCGTGCCGCCATCGACGGGGCCGACGCCGCCGGCGAGGTCGTCCAGGCGTTCGGCTCCTTCGTGTCGGCCAACAACCTCGTGGTCGGGGCGGTGATCTTTGGAATCATCGCCGTCGTCCAATTCGTTGTGATCACGGCCGGCTCGACCCGCACGAGCGAAGTCGCCGCCCGCTTCGCGCTCGACGGCCTCCCTGGTCGGCAGATGGCGATCGATGCCGAGGCGACGGCGGGCTCGATCACGCGCGACCAGGCCCGCGCCCTGCGGCTCGACCTCCAGCGACAGGCTGACTTTTTCGCCAGCATGGACGGTGCCAGTCGCTTCGTGAAGGGGGAGGCAGTGGCCAGCGTGATCATCACGCTCGTGAATCTCGTCGGCGGACTTGCGATCGGCGTCGTACAGCACGGCATGCCCGTGCAGAAGGCCGTGGATATCTATTCCCGGCTCACGATCGGCGACGGCCTGGTGAGCGCCGTGCCGGCGCTGTTCGTGTCGGTGGCAACCGGGCTTTTGATCTCGCGGTCGAGCCAGGCGATCGATCTCTCACAGGAACTCGGCCGCCAGTTCACCTCCCGGCCGCACGTGCTCGCGATCACCGGCGCGTTCCTGGCAGTGCTCTCGCTCACCGGGCTGCCGTTCCCGCCGCTGGCTGCAATGGCCGCCATCTCCTTCGCAGCCGCCTGGTTCACGAGCCGGCGAAATCGCCGCAGCCGACCGGCTCCGACGTCCGCTCAGCCGTCCCCGGGAGCCTCCGACGCCCAGGCGGCCCTCACCGACGTGCTGACCGACGAGCGGCTCGTCGTTCACCTCGGCCGTGGGCTCCTCGATCTCGTGCAGGGCGCCGCTCCGCTCGTGGCCCGCTCCCAGGCCATCCGGTCAGCCGTCGCCGCCGACCTCGGGATCGTCGTGCCAAGCATCGCGTTTCGCGACGACCTCTCCCTGCCGCCACGCGGCTACCGCATCACGCTCGCCGGCGAACGGATGCGCGAGGCCGAACTGCCGCCGGCCGACGGCCGCGAGCAGTCAGTCGGCGCCGTGGTGGCAGCCATCACGGCTGCGGTCACCGAACGGGCCGACGCGCTCCTCACACGCGATGCCTGTGCCCGACTCATCGAGACGCTCCGCGAGTCGCAGCCGGCCGTCATCGGCCAGATCGTGCCCGACGTCCTGTCGCTCGCGAAGATCCACCGCACGCTGCAAGGACTGCTCCGCGAGGGCTTGCCGATCCGGCCCCTGGCGGAGCTGCTCGAACTCATGGCCGACCACGCCGCGGAGGCGGCCGACCCAGCCACACTCGCCGACGTCGTGCGCGGCCGCCTGGTGCACGTGCTCTGCCGGCGGCTCCGTGATCCCGATGGCCGGCTCGTGGTCTTGCGACTCACCGATACCGCCGTCGCCGCCTTGCGCGGCTCCACGGCCGAAGTCGTCGACCGAGCTGGCCCGGCCGCGAAAGTGCTGGCCGAACTCCGTCGCGCGGCCAGGCCGCGGCTCGACCGCGGCGCCGCGGCGGTGCTCGTCGTGCCGGCCGACGACCGCCGGAACGTCCGCGACCGGCTGGCCCGGCTGATGCCCGGGCTCGTCGTGCTGGCTGATGCCGAACTGGCCGGAGAGCCGCGCGTGGAGGTCTTCGCCACGATCACAGGAGCCGAGGCAGCACGCGCTGCATGAGCACCCCCGACGAAACAAGATCTCCCGAACACGCCGGATACACCGGCGCCGCAAAAATCATTCAAGCGAAGCCCCTGCCCCGGCCGATGACAAACGGTTTGTCGCAGAGAGCGTCGCCGAGCCCGAACCAGTCGATTCCAGCCAGTCAAGGAGGACGCCGTGGCGATTCAATTGTCTCCCGAAGAGGTCTTGGAACTGTGGACGCAGTTCAAAGCCGACCAGTCGAACGAAGACCTGCGCAACCGACTCATCGAGCTCTACCTGCCGCTCGTGAAATACAACGGCGAGCGGATTTGGTCGCGGCTCCCTGAAGGCGTGGAACTCGACGACCTCACGTCGGCCGGCACGTTCGGGCTGATGGACGCGATCGACGCGTTCGACATGTCACGGGGCGTGAAATTCGAAACCTACTGCGTGCCCCGTATCCGGGGCGCGATGCTCGACGAACTCCGCACCATGGACTGGGTGCCGCGGCTCGTCCGCTCCAAGGCCAGCAAGCTCAACGAGGCCGTCAAGACGCTCGAAGCCCGGCTGGGGCGGGCACCGTCCGACGACGAGGTGGCCGAGCATATGCAGCTTTCCCGCGAGGATTTCGAGAAGCTGCTCATCGAGGCCAACGCGGCCAGTCTCGTCAGCCTCAACAAGAAGTGGTGCGAGACGGACAGCTCCAAGGATGTTCGCGAGATCGACATCCTCGAAGACAAGAAGGGCGACGACCCCACCCGCCGCATCCAGAAGGCCGACCTCATGCGGCTGGTGACGAAGGGGCTCAACCGCAACGAGCGGCTGATCATCATCCTCTACTACTACGAGGAACTCACGATGAAAGAGATCGGGGCCACCCTCGACCTCTCCGAGAGCCGCGTCAGTCAGATGCACAGCGCGATCGTCGAGCGGTTGCAAAACCAGCTCGAACGACGCCGGCCGGAATTCGCGATGTGAGCCGAGGCAGGCTGGGCAACATGCGCTCTTCGACGAGTGGGGCCCGCCGACCATCAAAACGCTGAAAAACCGCAGGAAAAATTTTTGGTGAAGTTCGAGCGGCCGGCGCGTCGATTGAAGAAAGTTCGGCATTGGAATCGTCCGCGTGACACGGACGAAAATCGTGCGACGACTGGTGTCGCCCAAAGCCAAAAGCGCGGCAACAATAACCACAGCAGGACCCACAACACAGCCAGCACGCGATTCCGAAATTCCAAACGAACCATCGATCATGACGCCGCGTAGAAGCGGACACGACGGGGGACGCAGGGAAGCCACCGGACAATCACGACACTGTCTGCAAGGAGTGCAATCATGAATATTCTGGGTGTTTTTTCGACGCACGGAGCTCAGGCGCTCGGCGGGATCAAGGGTGTGGAGTCGACCAAGGCCGCACAGGCCGCCGTCCAGCAGGGCGTTGGCGAAGTGCAGGACTCGGTGACGCTGTCGATCGACGCGGTTCGCGCCGCTGAATCGACGGCCGACATCCGCTTCGACAAGGTGAACGCGATCCGTGCGGCGATCGCCGACGGATCGTACGACACCCCCGAGAAGCTCGACCTGGCCCTCGACCGCCTCCTCGACCGCCTGGCCTAAGGTTGGACGCGCGCCGGCTTCGGGCTCCCCATACCCCGTCGCCGGACGCTCGCTGCGCCCATCCTGGGCTTCACTCACTCGGATCTGCCTGCGCTCCGCCATCCATGGCTCCGCTGGTCAGATACGCCGGCTCCCGGGGCACGGGGAGCCCGAAGCCTCCTCTTCTCGGTGATCAGGAAGCCCGAGGCGTAAGCCGAGCGGATGCCCCGCGCTGAGGCAGCGACAGGCTGAAGCCTGTCCTACGCAAGGCCACACGCCCGCAGAAAGTTCGCCGACTCGCGGGCGGTTTCCAGCCAGCGATGCGACTGCCGCGGGAGTTCGACGTGCAGGCCGCCCGTGTAGCCCACGGCTGACAGGGCGGCGAGCAGCGGCGGGAAGTCGATGTCGCCCGTGCCGAGCGGCAGGTGTTCGTGACGGCAGGCGAGCATGTCGTCGACGTGCACGTTGACGATCTCTGCAGCCCGAGCGGCCAGGAGCGTGGCCGCGGGCCGTTCGCCCATGCATTCGAGGTGGCCGAGATCGACGGTGAGCCGGAGGTGATCGGGCCGGCCGAGCCGTTGATGCAGCACGGCCTGTCGGGCGAGCGTGTCGATGAACATGCCCGGCTCCGGCTCGAAGCCGAGCACGATGCCGCGGGCGGCGGCGCGGTCGAGCACCGGGCCGAGGCTGTTCGTGAGCCGCTGCCAGAGCGTCTCCTCGTCGGCCGCGTCGCGGGCCATGCCCGACCAGAGGGAGACGACCGGTGCACCGAGTTCGACGGCGAGGTCGATGACGCGCACGAGAAAGTCGGTGCGCCGGTCGCGGTCGGTGCGGTGTGGCGAGACGAGCGTCGGCTCGTGCTTCTGGAGCGGGTCGAGAAGGTGCCGGGCGCCCGTCTCGAGCACGCGGCCGAAGCCGGCGGCCTCGAGGACCTTCCGCCAGCGGGCCGTCTCGGCGGCGAGGCCTGATGAAAACGGATCGAGGAGGTGGCGATCGGGTGTGATCGCGAGCGATTCGTAGCCGAGGTCCGCCAGGATCGGCAGCGCGTCGAGTGGGGCGAGGTCGCCGATGCCGTTGGTGCTGAATCCCAGGCGCATGGTCGGGCGATCCGCAGTCTCAGGTGGCCGACACGAGCTGCCGACCAAACAAAAATGGCACGAGCAGAAGGAGCACGACGATCGCCCAGGCTTCGCCGCACACTGGCAAGACGAGCACCGCCGCGAGCGTGATCATCGACATGATCGCATTGCCCACCGCCTGCTGCACGCGGCCGCTTGTCGGATCGAGGATCCCGAGCACGTTGCGCAGAACAATCGACGACGTCAGCACGGCCCACAGCGCAAGCCAGGGCATGAGCCGCCCCGACCGGAGCCACGCACTCCCCTCGCCCGCCGCGGCCAAGAGCCAGACGGAAGCGCCGGCGATGCAGAGCCCGGCGAGCATCGCGAGCGTCGCGATCGCGAGCGTGCCGGCCCGGCTGCGGCAGGCCTCGTCGCGGGCGTAGAGCGTGATGCCGCCGGCATAGAGTCCCATGCCGAGCGGGATCAGCCAGTCGGAGGGCGCGACTGGGCCGCCGACGGCCGTCATCCCGAGCAGCCAGTTCAGGCTTCGACACGCGCCCATCACCGCCGGGCCGAGCGGCGTGGCCTTCGCGTGGCGATCATATGCCCAGACCGCCGCAGTCAGCGCCGCCCCGACGAGCGCGACGGCTGCGTTGCCCGATGCAAAGGCAGCCAGACACGCGCACAGGCTGCCCACGGTGAGCAGCCCGCGGCCCACGGCCGCCGCGGTGCCGACGGCGATCGCGCCGGAGGGGAGCGGCCGCTCGGGCCGCTCGTCGCGGTCGAGGTCCACGTCGAAGACGTCGTTGAGCACCATGCCGGCAGCGTAAAACGCGAGGCTGGCGGCGATCGCCCACCAGAGGGCTGGCGGCAGCGGACTGATCTCCCGCAGGCGGGCCACGATCAGAAATCCCGCCAGCACGTCGGCTGCAGCCGTGGCGTGATTGGGAATCCGCAGCAGCCGCAGCCAGGCGCCGATCGATGTCATCGCATCACTCACGGGGTTCGGCGGCGAGTGTAGTGCCTGCGATCTCACGCTGCCACGGCCAGAGCACCACGTGGCGGGCCAGCCACTCGGGCCGCCGCGGCAGCCGGTCGAGCTCGGTGTAATACATCGCTGCTGGGTTCACACGCCTGTCTTCCATCATCGCGATGTGGCGGGCGACGGGAGCCCACCGGAGCAGCTGCGGCAACGCGCCGAGCCAGATGCCGGCCGCCACGAACGCGAGCACGATGAACCGTCTCATGGCTCCACCACCTTGCGAAAG
>CAMAVC010000128.1 GCA_945861585.1 Planctomicrobium piriforme | reverse complement strand
CAGGCGCCGATAGTCCTCAACGACTCCCTGCGTCTGCGCGTGCCCACCGACCGACTCCGCCGAACTTTCTGAGCGCGTACGAGTTGAGGAGGCCTCGGGCTCCCCCGTGTCCCGCTCGCCGGCGTATTTGACCAGCGGAGCCCTGGATGGCGCAGCGAATGCGCTCCAGGCAGCGCAGGCAAAAACGAGTGAGCCGGAGCCTGGAGGGCAGAGGCGAACGTCCGGCGACGGGATATGGGGAGCCCGAAGCCGGCGCGCAACCAACGACTCGGACGTCTGGTGACGGAGGTAGCTAACCCCGAGCCGGATTGGGCTAGCGGAACCGCGTCTCAAGTCTGCCCTCGTTTTCTGGGCCGTTCGCACAACCTGCGTTGCCTGGCACGGTGCCGGCGGGTATCTTCTGTGATTCTCCCGGGAATCGTTTCGAGCTAGTGCAGGACGGAAGGACGCGAGCATGAAAGACGGCATTCACCCCAACTACATCGACACCGTTGTTCGCTGCGGCTGCGGCAACACGTTTTCCACACGCAGCACGGTGCCGGAGATGAAGGTCGACATCTGCAACGTCTGCCATCCGTTTTTCACCGGCAAGCTGAAGTTCGTCGACACGGCCGGCCGCATCGAGAAGTTCAAGTCGAAGTTTGCGGGCGCTGGGTACGCCAGCCTCAAGAAGGGCAAGAAGGCCGACGCGGCCGCCTCGTGAGGTTCGCCCTCCGGGCCTGATCCATGCGCGACCAGCTCGAAGCCAGGCTCTCCCGGTTCGAAGAGCTCGAACGCTCCCTGGTCGATCCCGAGGTGCTCGCCCAGCCGCAGCGGCTCGCGGCAGTGGCCCGTGAGCACGGCACGCTCGCTAAGCTCGCCCGCAGGTATCGGGCGTTCGTGGCCCTCGAGCGGCAGATCGACGAGCTCGAGGAGATGAGCGCCGGCGACGATGCCGATTTCAAGTCGCTCGCACAGGCCGAGCTTCCCGAGCTGACCGCCCGCCGGGATCAGGAGTGGGACGACCTGCTCGACCTCTGCTCTGACGATGAAGATGCCGACCGGGCGCGGATCATTATGGAACTGCGGGCTGGGACGGGGGGCGACGAGGCGGCGCTGTTCGTGCGGGATCTCTACGAGATGTATCGCCGCCACGCCGCGGAGGTCGGCTGGGAGATCGAGGTGCTCGATGCGAGCCCCACCGAGCTCGGCGGCTTCAAGGAGTTGGTGCTCGGCGTGACGGGCGACAACGTCTATCGCAAGCTCCAGTTCGAGAGCGGCGGCCATCGTGTGCAGCGGGTGCCCGACACCGAGACGAAGGGCCGCATTCACACGTCGGCGGCCACCGTGGCGGTGCTGCCCGAGCCGGAGGACGTCGAGGTGTCGCTGTCGCCCGACGACTACCGCAAAGACCTGTTCTGCGCGAGCGGCCCGGGCGGTCAGCACGTCAACAAGACTGCCTCGGCCGTGCGGCTCACGCACCTTGCGACGAACATCGTCGTGCAATGCCAGGACGAAAAGAGCCAGCACAAGAATCTTGCCAAGGCGCTGCGGGTGCTCAAAACGCGGCTGTATGAACACGAACGACGGATCGAGCACGAGAAGCGGTCGGCAGACCGTAAGAGCCAGGTCGGATCCGGCGATCGCAGCCAGCGCATCCGCACGTACAACTTCCCCCAGAATCGGGTCACCGATCATCGCATCAACGAGAGCTTCACGCTCGATCAGGTGATGGCCGGCCGCATCGGCCTGGTCATCGAAGCGATCGAGCAATTCAACCGCCAGCAGCGCAAGAACGAAATGGAACGCTCGGCGAAGCCCGCGGCGGGGGCGCCTGGATCGGGCGGTCGCCATGAGTGACGATGTCTGGACGGTGGGGCGGCTTCTCACCTGGACCACCGACTGGCTCACCACGAAGGGCAGCGAGTCGGCGCGGCTCGACGCCGAAGTGCTGCTGGCGCACGTGCGTGGCTGCCAGCGGATCCTCCTCTACACGGCGTTCGACACGCCGGTGTCCGACGCCGAGCGGGCCCGGTTTCGCGAGCTCGTGAAACGGCGCGGCGATGGGGAGCCGGTGGCCTATCTCGTGGGAAACCGTGAATTCTTTTCGCTTCCCTTCGCGGTTTCGCCCGCCGTGCTCGTGCCACGGCCGGAGACGGAAGGGCTGGTGGTGCGTGTGATCGACCTCTGCAAGCCGCTGACTGCGTCGCGGATCATCGACGTGGGCACCGGCTCCGGCGCGATCGCCGTCACGCTCGCCAAGCATCTGCCACGGGCCCGGCTCGCGGCGACCGATATCTCGCCCGCCGCGCTCGCCGTGGCACGCGAGAATGCCGCGCGGCATGGGGTCGCCGAGCGGATCGAGTTTCTCGAGTGCGATCTGCTTTCCGCCCCGCAGGCCGCCGGCCCGTGGGACGTGATCGTGAGCAACCCGCCCTACGTGCGTGACGACGAGTTCGACGCGCTCCCGCGCGACGTGCGGCTGCACGAGCCGAAGGGAGCCCTCGTGGCGGGCCCGACCGGCGTCGAAGTCGTCGCGCGGCTGGCGGCTGACGCGGTCGGCAGCCTCGCTGCGGGCGGATGGCTGGTGGTCGAAATCGGGCCGGTCGTGGCGGCCGCCGCCGAGCGAGCGCTGGCGGCCGTGCCGGGGCTCGTGCCCGGGCCGACGCTCCCCGACATGGCGGGCCTGCCTCGGATCGTTCAGGCCCGCAAAGCGTAGGGGCGGCTGCACGCTTCACGGAACGGCACGGCTTCCTGCCGTCCGTTCCTTGGCGGGCCTCCGCCCGCTGGTGTTCACCCGGCCGGCTGTGTTCACGGAACGGCACGGCATCCTGCCGTCCGTTCCTTGGCGGGCCTCCGCCCGCTGGTGACAACCCGGCCCTCCGGGCCTGGCGCCTTCGGGCGGGGCGGGTTTGCCCCTTGGGTCTCTCGCGCTCGTTTCTCTTCTCAGAGATGCGACGTGCTGAATTCGAAATCGTCGAGTGGTGCACTGCCGTTCGGGCTGCGTGGGCACGGCGCGTGCGGCCGCTTCTGCGGCAGGAGCCGCTGCCTCGTCGGCCGCTCGTCGCGGTGGCGGGTGCGACACTCCTGGGGGCCGTCGGTGGGCCAGCTCTCGCGCGTTTCTGGCCCGCCGGGGCGGCTTCCAGCGCCACGCTCTGCTGCTGGCTGACGGCGGCGGCCGCGTGTGGCCTCTGGGTGTGGCTCCTGCGGTCGTCCCGCGCGACCGCCGCCGCGGCAGCGCTGCTGGTGGCGATCGGAGCCACGGCCGGGGGCTGGTCCGTGGCCCGCGAGCGGCTCTTTCGGAGCGATGACCTCGCGTGGGGCTTGGCGGAAACCCCGGTGCCGGTGGCGATCGAGGGCGTGGTGGTCGAGTCGCCACGGTCGTTGTCGCCCCCGCCCTCTTCGACGCCCGGCGGGCTGGCGATCGAGCCATCGACCGAGTGTGTGGTGGCCGTGACGAAGGTCCGGCGCGGTGCATCCTGGAAGCCTGCGTCGGGGCGGGCGGCCGTGATCGTGGTGGGGCAGCCACCCGACGTGCTCAGCGGCACATGGGTGCGGATCCTGGGCCGCGGGCTCAGGCCCGGGCACGCGCTCAATCCGGGCGAGTTCGACTTTCGTAAGCGGGCCCAGGCACAGCGCTGCCTGTCGATCGTTCGGTGCCAGTCGAGCGAGTGTGTGCGGGTGCTGCGCGGGCCGGCGGCATGGTCGCCGGTGGCCTGGCTCGATCGCATCCGGGCCGCTGGAGCCGCGGCGCTCGAGAGGCACGTGGACGATCGAGCCGGGCTGGCTGCGGCGCTCCTGCTCGGTAGCCGCGAGGCGCTGCCAGCGGAGGACTCCCAGGAGTTTCTCGTCACGGGCACGATTCACGTGCTCTCGATCTCGGGGCTGCACGTGGGGATTCTGGCGATCGGTCTGTTTCGCGTGCTGCGCACGCTGGCCGTGCGGCGGTCGTGGGCGCTCGTCACCGTCGCCGTGTGCACGGGGCTCTACGCCGTGCTCGTGGGAGCCGAGACGCCCGTCGTGCGAGCCACACTGCTCGTCTGGCTCTCCTGCCTGGGAGCGGCGCTTGGCCGCCGGTCGCCGGCGCTCACGGCGCTCGCCGCCGCGGCGATCGTGGTCGTGGTCTGGCATCCGCCGGAGGTGTTTCGGGTGGGCACGCAGTTGTCGTTTTTGTCGACGGCCGTGCTCGTCGGGGCCGCGGTGTTCAGCCCGTCACTCGCAGCGAGCGACGATCCGATCGAGCGGCTCATCGACGGGAGCCGCAGTCGGCTCGAGCGGCGGCTGCGCCGCTGGGGGAAGCAGGCCGTGGGCGTCGCGCTGGTGGGCACTGCGATCTGGGCCGTCACGGCCCCGATCGTGGCGGGCACGTTTCACGTCGTCAGTCCGATCGGCCTCGTCCTCAATCCACTCATCGCGCCGCTCGTGCCGTTGGCGATGGTGTGGGGGTTTCTCTGCCTGCTCTTGGCCCCGGTGTCGACGTCGGCGGCGGGCCTCTGTGGCGCAGGCTGCGACGCCACCCTCGCCGTCGTCGAGTGGCTCGTGGGCCAGGCCGCGGAGGTGCCCGGTGGGCACCTCTGGGTCGTGGGGCCTGCTGCCTGGTGGGTGGCTGGTGCCTATGCCTGCGGCCTCGTCGTGCTCGTGGCTTTGCCGCGAGAGCGACTCGTGCGGCCTGCCACCTGGGCGGTGGTTGCGGCGGCGTGGATCGGAGTCGGTGCGATCGTGGCCGGGGTCGGGGCCCTCATGCGGCCGGCGGTCGGGCCGCTCGATGTGACGGTGGCCGCGCTCGGCCATGGGTGCGGTGTGGTCGTGCGGAGCCCGACGGGGCGGGTGCTCGTGTACGACGCCGGCCGGCTTGGGGCCCCAGCCGCAGCCCGGCGCGGCATGTCGGCGATTCTCTGGAGCGGTGGAATCGGCCGGATCGACACGCTCGTGATCTCCCATGCCGATACCGATCATTTCAATGCCGTGCCCGGCCTGCTCGAGCGGTTCAGTGTGGGTGAGGTGCTCGTGTCGGAGTCTTTCCTGGCGAGCGATGCCCCGGCCGTGCGCGATCTCTTGCAGCGGGTGCACGAGCGACGCATCCCTGTGCGGCGCGTGGTGGCAGGAGACGAATTCGCCTGCGATCCCTGGTGCCGCATCCGCGTGCTGCATCAGGATGCATTCGCCACCGACGACAACGGCACGAGCCTCGTGCTCGCCGTCGAGGCGGCGGGCCGCCGGGTGCTCCTGCCGGGCGATCTCGAGGGCGAGGCGCTCGGCCGGTTCGTGGCGGGTGATCCCGATGGCTGCGACGTGCTCCTGGCACCGCACCACGGCAGCGCCACAAGCCTGCCCGCAGACATCGCCCGTGTCACGCAGCCCGACTGGGTGGTGGTGAGCGGGTGCGGAGGGCACCGATGGGGCATCGTGGAGCAGGCGTATGCGACAGCCAGGGGCGCCGGCCCGCCGGCCGCAGTCGTGAAGACGAGCGGGGTTCCCGCGGAGGCCGCCGGGGCGGTGTCGGTGTCGCTGTCGGCCTGCGGCGTGACGGTGCGGCAGTTTCGCGCCGGCGCCTGGCACGAGATCGCTCCGACGGTCAGGCCGCCACGGCCGTCTCGCGTCGCCAGCGCCACCCGGCGGCGGCCAGCAGCGCCACATTCAGGAGCAGGAACATGAAAAACTCCGTCTGTCCTCCCTGACCAAATCCGTAGGAGTGTAGCCCGGCCCCGAGCAGGAAGTTGACGCCGTACCACGACATGCCGATCACCGCCGCGCCGACGACCGCCCCGGCGGCCAGGCCGAAGTTGCCGATCCAGCCGGCATACCGGCCGTGGAGCACGACGAGATACGCGAGCAGCGAAACGAGCGCCCAGACCTCCTTGGGATCCCAGCCCCAGAAGCGGCCCCATGACACGTCGGCCCACAAGCCGCCAAGGATCGTGCCGGCGGCGAGCAGCATCACGGCGACCTGCATCGCCTTGTAGATGAAGCCCGCGAGCTCCGCGCAGGCCTCCGGTGGCTGGCTCGGCCGGCCCGCGCTGCCGGGGCGGTAGCGGCCGAGCAGGTAGTAGCCGAGCGACAGGAGCCCGAGCCCCCACGCCAGTGCGCCGGCCGCATAGCTCGACACGATCGTGAGCACGTGGATCGTCAGCCAGAAGTTGTCGCGCAACACCGGCTGGAGCGGGCTGAATGCCTTGCCGGGAATCGGAAAGAACCAGGCGATGAACGTGCCCGCGAAGGCCACCGCCGTGACCACGAGGCCAAACGATTTGCGGCCGTAGACCTCGGGCAGCATGGCCGCCAGATGCCCGCCGCTCCACGATCGCGGCACCGTCACCAGCGACGCGATGGCCGTCAGGGCCACGCGCGGCACATACCACACGGCCGGCGCCAGCATCGAGAGGCCGACCACCCACACGACGAGGTTGTTGAGGTTGGGAATCGACCGGTCGACGTCGGTCTGCGGCAGCAGATTGATGATCGTGCGACCGCCCGCGGCATACGGGGCCAGCGCGAGCACCCAGAGCACGAGCGCCGACACCGCGATGCGGGGCAGAAGGGCGAGCCAGTTGGCGATCCCGGTGCCCTGCTCTCCCGGGATCGACGTCCCCAGGGGCGCGGGGAGGGCCGTCATCCGCCAGGCTTGGCCGACGCCACGGGCGCAGGCAGGCGCGAGGAGAAAAAAGAGGCCCAAGAGCGCGAGGAAGAAGGGTACGTAGATCACCGTCTCATACATGTTCGTGACGGGCGCCCAGCCGGTGATCGCCACGCGCGAGGCAAACGCCGCAGCCGTCCAGGCAAGTTCGAACACGAGGAGCCCCACCCCGAGCCAAAACATCGGCGTGCGGGCGCGGCCGACCGCGACCGCAAAGGCGAACAGCGCGAGCAGGCTCGCCACCCACGACATCCGAAACGGATCGCTTTCGTTGTAGGAAACCTCGCGTCGCGTGCTGCCGGCCGCAGGGTAGGCGGTGTAGCGCAGCAGGTCGGCGTCGATCCGCTCCACGGGCAGTTGCCGACGCAGCGGCTCGACCGTCTCGCCGAGGTGGCGAAGGTCGGCGGCCAGACGGGCCGCCGCCTCGGCAGCGGCAT
>CAMAVC010000127.1 GCA_945861585.1 Planctomicrobium piriforme | reverse complement strand
CCGTATTCGATGAAATAACCCTCGGGCAAGTCCACACGTTGCCGGACCCGGGACTGGATCTCGGCAACGGCGCTCGAGAGGTCGCGATCCTGCGTGTTGCAGCGGACGACAATCCGGCGGCGGGCGTTCTCGCGATTCACCGCATTGGGGCTCGTGCCCTCACCGATATCGGCAAGCTCCCGCAGTTCGATCTGCCCTCGCTCGTCCGGCAGATCGATCCGGAGGCGGCCGAGGTTCGCATAATCTGTCCGGTAGCCCTCCTCGAGCCGCACGAGGAGATCGAAGCGACGTTGACCCTCGAGCACCTGCGAGACCACCTCGCCTTGCAACGCCGTTTGGAGAATCCGAGCGACATGCTCGCGGGTTACGCCGTGGAAGGCGAGATCGTCCGGACGCAGTCGGATGTTCAGTTCCTCGGCCTGCTGGATCGGCTCGATCACCGGTGGGGTTACGCCAGGTACCGACTGGATGGCCGACTTGATCCGGTCGGCAGCCTGTATGAGCACGTCAAGGTCGTCGCCGTGCACCTTGATCGCGATCTGGGCGTATACGCCCGACACCATGTGGCTGATGAGATGGGCCAACGGCTGCTCGACCTCGATGGACACGCCAGGGACCTCACTGCCGAGTTCAGCGAGCAGTTCCTTGATGATCTCGTCACGGTGCCGGCCGCAGTTCGGGTTGATGCTCAGGATGTATTCGCCCGCGTTCACCGGCGAGGCGTGTTCATCCATCTCCGCGCGACCTGTTCGGCGCACAAAATGAACGATCTCACCGTCCGGGCGCTCGTCGGTTTTCTGGAGCGACCGCAGTTTCGCGTCAATGAGCGACGACATGCGGTTGGAGGCGTCGAGCGACGAACCAGGCGGGAGCGTCACGTTCACCTGCACACTGCCCTCGTCGAACGGCGGCAGGAAGTCTCGCCCCAGCCGGGAGAGTTCCCATCCGGCGAATGCCACGCCGAGCCACGTCACCACGAGGAGCAGGCCTGGCACTGCCATGCTGAACTGAATCAGCGGTGTCGCCAGGGACTTCAGGAGCCGCAGGAGCAACCCGTCCTGCTCGTGGTGCGTCGCCTGCGACTGCGGCAGCAGGTAGTACGACAGGACGGGCGTCACGGTCAGTGATACGAGCAGCGACGCGAGAATCGACACGATGTAGGCCACACCCAACGGCGCGAACAGGCGGCCTTCGACTCCAGAGAGGGCGAACAGTGGCAGGAACACAAGGATCACGACGGCCGTGCCGAACACGATGGCACTGCGGATCTCACGGCTGGCGTCGTAGACGACGCGGAGTGCCGGCTTCGGCTCGGGGAGGGCGTTGTTCTCCTTGAGCCGCCGAAAGATGTTTTCTACGTCAACGATGGCATCGTCCACGAGTTCGCCCATCGCAACGGCGATGCCGCCAAGAGTCATCACGTTGATGGAGAGCTGCGTGCCAGTCAGCATTCCTGCGATCCGGAACACGAGCGTCGTGATGACGAGCGACAGCGGGATGGCCGTCAGCGTGATGAATGTTGTCCGCAGATTCATCAGAAACAGAAACAGCACGATCAGTACGAGCACCGCCCCGATGACGAGCGCTTCACCGACGTTGAAGATGCCCCGGTCGATGAAGTTCTTGAGCCGGAAAAGCTCGGAGTTCACAACGACTTCGGCCGGCAAGGCGGCCTCCACCTCCCGAAACGCATCGGTGATCCGATCGGTGAGAGCTCGTGTATCGACGTGGGGCTGTTTTGCGATCGTGAACACGACGCCGGGCACGCCGTTGATGGCACCGTCGCCGCGTTTGAACTGAGGACCCTCGACGATGTCGGCCACCTGGCCCAGAAGGACCGTGCGCTTGCGGTGAGCGGCGACCGGGACCTTACGGAGATCCTCGAGCACACGGGCCGAGTCCGGACCGAGCCGTCCCAGCACGCGAATTGGTCGCTCTTGCTCGCCTTGGACGGCGAAGCCGCCGCTCGAGTTGATGTTGCTATCACGCAAGGCCTGCTCGACCATCTGCAGCGACACGCCGTACTCGAGCATGGCCGCTGGATCGGCAAGGATCTGGTACTGCTTGCGGTCGCCGCCTTGAATGAACACCTCGGCGACGCCGGGGATTTTCAGGAGGCGGGGCCGTACGACCCAGTCTGCGGTGGTGCGTAGGTTCATCGACTGCTGGAGGGTGGTTGGGAACACCACATCATGGTTGCGGCCGCCGATCGTGAGCGTGGCCGCAGCCGGCGTGGACCACCGGGCGTTCTCCACCGAGACCCGCTCCCACGTGGCTGGCCGATGGCGGTCGACGACCTGCCACACGTTCACCGCCGGTTCTGCGCCCTCGCTCACCGCCTCCGCGATGTACGGTGTCCCGGGAATCGCAATGAGATCGCCGCCGCCCGGTCCCTTCTGGCGGTACATGCCAGCGATCACGATCTGACCCATGATCGACGCGGTGGGCGTCATCTGCGGGCGGATGCCCTCGGGAAGGATGCCAGCAACGGTCGTTAGACGCTCCTGCACAGTCTGCCGTGCCGCCCGCACCTCGACGTCCCAATTGAATTCGATGTAGATCACGTTGAGGCCAGCCGTGGACTGGCTGCGGACCGCCTCCACACCGTTGGCCCCAAGAAGTGCGATTTCAATCGGCTGCGTGACGAGCGTCTCCACCTCCTCGGCAGCCAGCCCCGGGCACTCGGTGATGATCACCACCCGTGGCCGATCCAGATCGGGAAACACGTCGATCGGCATAAGCGTCGCGAGGTAGCTGCCGTACAACAGCAGCATGAGGCTGGCCACCACCACGAGCAGGCGGTATCGCAGGGCGAAGCGGATGACGGCGTTGAGCATGGTGTGGTCCTAATGGGCTCCATGCACGGTGCCGTCGGCGTGGACATGGACGCCCACCGGAGTGCCGCTGGCAGATTGGGCTTTGAGCACCCGGTTGAGCGATGCCGCCGACCCTTGCGCGAGATACCACCCAGGCGCCACGCTGCCGTCGTTGGCGATGACAACGCTCAGCCGGTCTTCGTGCAGCACGCGGACAGGGCGCCGGTCAAAGAGGTCGCCGTTCTGCCGAAAGACATAGGCCTCCGGCCCCTCCCGCACGACCGCCGCCGCAGGCACCTCGATCACGTCTTTCAGCTCTTCCACCGGCACGTGCAGCCGCACCCGCTGGCCGGGCCGAAACCGCCAGACGACAAATGTCTTGCCGTCCTTCGTATACGAGCGGGATTGATTCACGAGCGGCACGAAACAATCGAACGTCCGGCTTGTGGAGTCGATGGTGTTGGAGAGATGCCGAATCTCGAACGTCTGGTCGAGTGCCGGCCACGACGCCGCGTCGTCCTCGGCGAAATCGACCCGGATCGGCCAGTGCTCTTGAGCCGCACGCTCCAGTGACGTGGCCTCGCGTTTGAAGGCATGCCCGGCGATGTAGAGCGTGGCATGGTTCGAGAGCACACCAAGCAGTTGGCCCGCCTGCACTTGCGTTCCAAGGTCTACTTTCAGTTCCTGGACCTCGTACACGATGTCGGAAGGGGGAGCGGCCGCCGGGACGGACACCGACGCCCCCGGCGAAGGCATCGGGGGTGGCGCGACGACGTCCACCGAGGCGACGAACGTGCCCGCCGACACCTGCGCAATCTGGTCGAGGCTCAAGCCCCTGGTCAGCAGATCCTGCCGATAGCTCTCGCTCGCGGCCTGGAAGCGACGCAGCTGCTGTTCGACTTCGATGATCCGCACCTGTGGAATCCCGCCTTCGCCGATCTGGGCGAGCCGCTGCCGCTTCTCCTTCTCGATCTCGATGTCCCTCGTGACCTTGAAGAGCTCCGATTGCGTGTTGTGGATGTACTCGCTCACGAGCCGCAGGGTGAAGAGACGATCACCCGGCCGGACGGTGTCGCCCGCGAACGCATGAATCTGCGTCACGACACCCACGGCCGGCGAGGTGACTCCTCTGTCCGATAGACCCGGTCGATCCATGACCTCGCCCGGCACGATGATCGACCGCCAGTAGGTGGAGAGTTTCACGGGCCGAGAGACCAGCTTGAGGTTCTGCCGAGCCTGCGGACTCAGCTCGAGCACCTTGGCCTGGGCGACCGGCTCTTCAGGGCTGGCCGAAGCAGCCGCGGGCGCGACGGCCGGCGGCTTGAGCAAGGGCATCCACAGATCCCGATACCACGCCGCAGCCGCGATCACGCTGCCGACGACGACGAACAGGAGCAGTCCGCGAACGAACCGGATGAAGGCTTTGAGCATGGAACACTCGGCAGATATAAGGTCAGGCGAATCACACAACAGACGGGATGCCATCGACGAACGTGTGACGGCCCGAGGCGGGCCGTCGTCATCAGCCACGGGGCGGATCGCCTCCGTGCCGGCGCACCGGAAGAAGGCCTCGCGATCAAACGCGAAGCACGTGCGGCAAGAGCGTGTGGATCGTGGGAACTCCATCGCCGGGCGGTCGAACACGGCGAGGCTGCGGCCTGAGAACCGGTGCCGTGATCTCCGCGTTGAAGGCCGGCAAGGCAAGCCACCAGGCCGCCGCATGCCGCGGCGATGTCGGACCGCCTGTCACGAGGATCGGGCCATTGTCGTCGAGATAGACGGCGTCTCGATCATGATCTGGCGATGTTTCCTGGACCGGGGTGCCGCTGGCGAGATGATCGGTTGCCTCATCGTCATGGGAGTGGCGATGGCTTCGTTGAACGCCATTGTCATGGTGATGATGGCCGTGTGCATGGCGGTGGCGGTGATCATGGCCAGATACATGGACATGCGCCCGATTGGAATGCCCCGGAGCCTCGGCAAGTGACTCGTGCGCATGAGGCATCGCAGCCCCGCGGAGAAGCAAATGTGCGTGCACGAGCAATACGAGGACTAGACGCATAACTCTTTGAGTCTAATTCGCCCGCTGTGCAGCGACAATCTTGCTTCTCCGTCGGCCGGCGACAGGGATTCTCCTCCATCAACCGCTTTATCCCGTTGCTTCTCCGGATGTGGTCCTTCGTGAAGTCGAGTTCCTCGCCGATCTCCTCCGAGGTCTTGCCTTCGAGGAGGTGCGGAGCATTGGTCGCCCTCCTCGCCGGCTATCCCCGTCTGTCTTTTCAGCGGTTGTCCGCCAAGGGCGACGGCCTGCCCTGAAACAGGGTCGGATTCAGGGAAGTTTTTTCGGGGCCTCTGAATCGCGTTTTTTCCCAGGAACGCGCGCGAAAGTCCCCGGCGGGAGCCTTGACCTGGGCTGTAAAACGGCACGACTTCTCAAGGGAGAACCTGGGATGTGACGCCGCCCCCATCTTGATGCCAGCCGGTTTGTGGCGGGCCATGGACGAAGATTATCAGGCAGATGGTGTCGACGTCTGGCCGAAGCCACCGGGCCGGGTGAGGGCGGCGCGATTTGGTACGAGCCGCAGGCTGTAGCTCCAGAACGCGACACAGACCAGCACGAATAACCAAGGCAAGAGTCCCACGACGGCCCTGAAGCAGTTCTCCGCGCCGACGATTCGGCCGTAGGCCGCCGTCGCGGCGGCGAATCCGAGGCTGCCGAGGCCGTAGCCGACGTTCACCGCAAGTCCGCGGAAGCTCAGGACCGTCGCCCGCCGCCCCGAGTCGACGAGCTGGTTCAGGTAATGGCTCTGGAGAAAAACCACCATCCGTAGCACGGTGGAGAGCAGGATCATGAACGCGACTCCCCCCAACGGGATAAAGGCGGAGATGCCGACGAGGCCGACGATCGTGCACGCGGCCAGCACGAGGCAGTTGGCCCGGGCGCTCGCGCCCAGTGCCAGCCGACGCAGCGGGCTGGCCACTGCCAGCCCGAGCAGCGCTGACGCCGCGCTCATGAGGCCGAAGGCCAGCGTGGGGATGCCGATCTCGGTGTAGATTTCGCTCGACACGACGAGCACTTGTCGGATCGGGAGGTCGATCAGCACCCCGGCCACGATCACGAGCAGGACGAGCGGCTGCGTGAGAATCCAGCGGCCGGTGGCCGCGGTCTGGCGAAACGCAGCCGCGAGCCCGGGCGCCTCTGCGAGCCCGGGCGCCTCCGCTTGCCTGCCAGCGGGTGCTACCCGAGGAGGCTCGCGCATTGCCATAGCCGCGGCAAACGCGCCGAGGGCCGAGGCGAGCGTGAGCCAGATCGGCAGCCGAAACGTGTCGAGGCGGGTGAAGCCACCGGCGAGGCCAACGCGGCTCACGATCGTGTTGAGCATACCGGGATCGTAAACGAGGCTGCCTGTCACCATGCCGATGATGGTCACGATGCCGCTTGCACGCAGGAGCCGCTCAAGCACTCTCGGCCACTCGCCTGTGCGGCCGCAGGCGGCGAGCGACTCAAACGCAAGGGCTTCGTCGGCTCCAGAAATAAAAGCCTCAGCTGCGCCACTCACGATTCTGTTGGCTGCGAGCGCGGGCAGCACCCATGCCGACGGCACCGGCACGACCACGAGCAGGAGCATCTCCACCACCATCAAGGCCGCCCCGGCGACTACGAGCCGCCGGCGGCCGATGAGGTCGGCGAGCGCCCCCGACGGCACCTCGAGCAGCACGATCGCCGCCGCCCAGATGGCGTTGAGCAACGCGAACTCCTCGACCGTGATCCCGTAGTCGAGGAACATCACCATGAACACGGGGTAATAAAATCGCGCGTTGAAGAGAACGCGAAAGGCCACGAACAGGCCCACATTCCGGTCGGCTGCCGCGGAAGAAAACTCGGAGGACTGCGGTGCAGACATGATCGGGTTTAAAAAGCAGCGTTGCGGGTGGGACGGGCCAGCGACATCATGACTGTTTTCACCGGTGGCCGGAACCACCATCCCGACCGTCACCCGCGTCGCTCAGCCCGACAGGCCTGCACGGCCTGCACGGCCTCGACAATTTCCTGCTCGATCTGCGGCGTCAACTCTTTGTCGGGCATCCGGCGATGGATCTGTCGGAGCGATTCGCCGACTGACCTGCCCCCCTTATAGCGGCACCACGCCCAGAGAGAGAATCCGGGCTATCCTTCGTCCAGCCGAACTCATGAGCGCCGCTGTCTCCAAGACGGATTACCTCGGGACGGCAGGGTCTGGGTATGATGAGACTATGCTCAGTCAGGATACTCTCGAACGCTATCGCCGAATGTCGCCAGGGGATCGGCTCGCGCTTGCCCTGCGGATGACTGA
>CAMAVC010000126.1 GCA_945861585.1 Planctomicrobium piriforme | reverse complement strand
AGCGCAGGCATGGATGCCGCAGCGAATGCGCTCCAGGCAGCGCAGGCATATCCGAGTGAGCGGAGGGCGGGAGGCCCGGAGCGAACGTCCGGTGATGGAGCGTGGGCAGCCCCTCGCCGAATTGGACCAGTCGAGGGGATGACAGGCTGAAGCCCGTCCTACAGGCCGTGGGCAGCGCCGTATCGGTGCTGCAGGCTGGCGACGAGCCACTGCTCAGACACCGGGCTGCCCGTCGCCTGCTCCACGAGCCGCTCGGAATCGAGCAACCGGCCGTGGGCGTGCACGTGCTGCCGCAGCCAGTCGAGCAAACCCCGGAAGTTGCCGGCGGCGATCTCCCGATCGAGCCCCGGCAGGCGCGTCTCTGCGGCGTGCATCATCTGGGCTGCGAACAGATTGCCGAGCGTGTAAGTCGGAAAATACCCGACGAGCCCGGCGGCCCAATGGATGTCTTGCAGCACGCCCTCGGCGTCGGTCGGCGGCCGGATGCCGAAGTCGGTTTCGAAGCGCTCATTCCATGCGTCGCGGAGATCGGCGACTGCCAGCGTGCCCTGCATCACCGCGCGTTCCAGGTCGAATCGCAGCATCACGTGCAGGTTGTAGGTGACCTCGTCGGCCTCGACGCGAATGAAAGACGGCGTCACGGTCATCAGGGCCCGTTGCACCTCGTCGGCGGTCGTGCCGGCGAGCGCTCCTGGAAACGCATCGCGGGCTACGGGGAAGCACCACTCCCAGAAGGCGGGCGATCGGCCCACGAGATTCTCCCACAGGCGTGACTGCGATTCGTGGATGCCGAGCGACGCCGCCTCGCCGGGAGGCAGCCCGTGCCAGTCTCGCGGCAAGCCCTGCTCGTACATCCCATGCCCCGCTTCGTGGAGCACGCCATAGAGCGCCGTGGGGAAAAAGCGCTCGTCCCACCGCGTGGTGATCCGGCAATCGTCGGGGCCCATCGTCGAGCAGAAGGGATGCGCCGCGGTGTCGAGGCGACCGCGTTGGAAATCAAAGCCGATGCGCTCGGC
The DNA here is from genome assembly GCA_945861585.1 of Planctomicrobium piriforme. Taxonomy (GTDB): domain Bacteria; phylum Planctomycetota; class Planctomycetia; order Pirellulales; family UBA1268; genus RGVT01. The sequence continues at coordinate 6,144 of CAMAVC010000126.1, read as the reverse complement.
CACCGTCCGCACGAACCGGCGCTGATCGGCCACCGGACACGCTCGCCGCAGCAGGCCGTCATCGGGACGCTGCGGGGCGTCGACGCAGGCCCGCACGAGCGGCACGATCTGGCCGCGCAGCCGCTCGAACTGCGCGGCGATCGCGGGCCACGACGCGCCGGGCTCATAGTCGTCCATGAGGGCGTCATACGGATCGCGATCTGGCAACTGGCACGCCGCCTGCTCCCGCTTGAGGGCGAACATGCGTTCGAGCCACGGTGCGAACGCCGCCCACGATGATGCCTCGCGGGCCGCCCGCCAGGCCTGCTGCGCGTCGATGGATGTTTTGGCGAGTTCCTCGACGAGCCGCGCCGGCAGCCGGGCCTGCTTCGTGAAGTCGCGTTCGAGCAGGCGGATCGTGCCCACGACCACGGCGGGGCCGGAGTGCGCGAGCGGCCCGGCGGCGAGCGCGGCGATGCGGTCACCATGGGCCGGATCGGTGCGCAGGCGGTGCACGATCCCGGCGACGGCCGCCGCCTGCTCGCCCCGATAACTCCCGGCCTCGGGCGGCAGAAAAGTCTGCTCGTCCCAGCCGAGCAACGCCTCGACCGATGCCAGCACTGCGACCCGCCGCGCGTGGTCGCAGACCGCGGCGAAGAGTTCCTCGGGGGTCTGCGACGCTGGGGCTGCCGAAGCCGTCATGATGGCAGAGTATGCTGAGGCATCCCCGGAGACGCAAACCTGCCATGCTCGATGCCCTTGTCATCGCCCCCCACCCAGACGACGCGGAGCTCGGCATGGGTGGCACGATCGCACGCATGCTGCAGCAGGGCCTGAAGGTCGGCGTGCTCGATCTCACCGACGGCGAACCGACGCCGCGCGGCTCCGTGGAAACCCGTGCCCACGAGACGGCTGCGGCGACGGCCGTGCTCGGCATTCCATGGCGCGAGAATCTCGGCCTCCCCAATCGGAAACTGCGGGCCACGCTCACCGCCCGCGGGCAGCTCGCCGCCGTGATCCGCCGCACGCGGCCGCGCTGGCTGTTCGCACCCCACTGGGTCGACGCCCATCCCGATCACACCGCCGCCACGCGGCTCGTCGAGGCGGCTCGCTTCTGGGCGAAGCTCACGAAGTGCGACCTGCCCGGCGAGCCTTGGCACCCGGAGCGGATCTATCACTACGCCTGCGTGCACCTGAAGGTGGTAACCCGGCCGGCGTTCATCATCGACATCGCCACGACCTGGGATCTCAAGGCCCGCAGCCTCGCCTGCTACGCCAGCCAGTTTCCCCAGACCGCGCCCCGACCCACCGTGCTCGATCGCGTGGCAGCCTCGGCAAGCTGGTGGGGCGCGATGATCGGCTCGACGCACGGCGAGGCGTTCACGGCCCGCGAGCCGATCGGCCTGCGGGGCTTCACCGACCTCGTCTGAACCGCCCGACCCACCCGGATATCGGGGGCGTGCCGCGATCGTTCGGGGATGGCTGGCCCGATCGCGGAGACTCGGGGGGCACCTCCGGGAAGGCTGCTGCCACCGGCTCTCGGCTGCCGATACCCCTGGTGGCTTGCGGTCGGGGACCGCTCCCGCCATCGGCCATCCTCATCCTCGAGAGCCTTCCGATGCCTGCCCGCGACATCAACGTGATCGCCCTCGTCAAAGGCGGCGAACGCTATGTGTTCCTCTACGACGACGACAGCCGGGCCGAGGCCTTGAAGACGCTGGGCCGGTATGCGGCCAACCCCGATCTCAGTTTTTCGTGGTACGACGCCGCCGTCTTGGGGCAGAAGGTGCGACTCAACGCCCCGCGTGTCAACCGGCTGCGCAGCGTGCCGCCGGCCGACCGCGCGGCGTGAGCCGGTAAAGGCCCGCAGCATGGCCAGCCGACCACCGGCACCGGGAACCTTCGCCGCCGCCATCGACCGCTTCCTGCGGTTCATGGCCGCCGAGCGCGGCGCATCACCGCTCACGCTCAAGAGCTACCGCGAAGACCTGCTCCAGCTCGAGGAGTTCCTCCAGTCGGCGAGCTGCCACGAACCGGCCGATGCTTCGAGTGCCCTGCTCCGCCGCTTCCAAAACGGGCTCGGCGCCGCCGGCTACGCGGCCTCCACCGTGGCCCGCAAGCTCGCGAGCATGCGCAGCTTCTATGCCTTTGGACAGCGCGAAGGCTGGGTGCGAGCCAATCCTGCCAAGCCACTCCGCAGCCCGCGCCGGCCGCGTAAGCTGCCGAAGTTCCTCACCGGCGAGGAGATTTCGGCACTTCTTGCAGCACCCAAGCCCACGGCGGCCGGCGGCCTGCGCGACCGTGCGATTCTCGAACTGATGTATTCCGCCGGCGTCCGCGTACGTGAACTCGTGGGCCTCGACGACGGCGACCTCGACCTGGCCAACGGCACCGTCCGCGTCCGCGGCAAGGGTCGCCGCGAACGGCTCGGCATCGTGGGCACCCACGCCCGCACCGCGTTGCGCCAGTGGCTCGCCGCCAGACCGAAGCCCGCGCGAGCTCCGGCCGCCCGCAGCCAGCCCCTGTTCACCAACAAGTTCGGCGGTCGTCTCTCCGTGCGCGGCATCGCCCGCCTCCTCGAAAAACACCTCGCCGCCGCCGGCCTCGGCACACGCGCGAGCCCCCACACGCTGCGACACAGCTTCGCCACGCACCTCCTCGACGCCGGCGCCGACATCCGCAGCGTGCAGGAACTGCTCGGCCATAAGAGCCTCGTGACCACGCAGATCTACACCCACGTCACGACGACCCGCCTCCGCGAAGCCTTCGACAAAGCACACCCACGCGCGAAGTGACGCTCTCTGATCGTGGGAGCGACACTATTTGGAAGCGCCGGTTCGGGGCCGCCAGTGCCCCGTCGCCGGACGTTCCCTGCGGGCTTGCTATCGCGCCGTCGCCGCCGTCCCGGCGTCGTCTCCGGCTTACGGTCGCCAGGCACAGCCCGGCTCCCACGCCTGCGGCGTCAGGGCCGGAGGCCCGGGTGAACACCAGCCGACGGAGGTCGGCCAAGCAAACAGCGGCACGATGCCGGGTGTTCGCGTGAAGATGGCTCCGCTGGTCACATACGCCGTCTCGACGGTAGGGGCAGCCCCTCGCCTCCCGGTCTGGAAGCCCGAGGCGTGAGCCGAGAGGATGCCCCGGCTGCGCACTTCCACGCGTTTTCCCTTCGGCTTACGCCTCGGGCTTTCGTTGAGGAGGATTCGGGCTCCCCGTGTCCCGCTCGCCGGCGTATTTGACCAGCGCAGGCAGGATGCCCAAGCGGAGGCGCTCCCGCCGGCGCAGGCACATCCGAGTGAGCCGGAGCCTGGAGGGCGAAGGCGAACGTCCGGCGACGGGATATGGGGAGCCCGAAGCCGGCGCCCACCGTTGAGCGTCGCGATGACGATCAGAGAGCGACGCGCGACGCCTACACTAAGCCCCGACGCACAGCCCAGACGGCCGCCTGCGTGCGGTCGGAGACCGCGATCTTCCGCAGAATGTTCTGCACGTGCTCCTTGACCGTCTCGACGCTGATCGTCAGCGACTGGGCAATCTCCTTGTTGGAGAGGCCGAGGGCCATGTGCCGCAGCACCTGCGTTTCACGCTGGGTGAGCGGGATGTCGGGGTCGGGCGTGGCGACGCGATTGGCCATGGTGGTGGCCACGCGGCGCAATTCTCCAGCCCGCATGGGGAGCTGGCCCGAGGCGGCGCCGGTGATCGAAGTGATCAGTTCGGCACGGCTCGATCCCTTGAGCATGTAGTCATGGGCTCCGGCGGCCACGGCCCGGGCGACATACGTCGGGTTGTCGAACGTCGAGAGCATCACGCACCGCACGCTCGGCATGTCGGCCCGGATCTTCTCGAGGGCGGCGAGGCCGTCCTTGCCCGACATGCGGATATCGAGAAGCACGACGTCGGGCTTCAGCTTCTTCGTGAGCTTCACGGCCTCGTCACCGGTGGAAGCTTCGCCCACGATCTTCACTTCCGACCCTGCCAGCAGGCTCACGAGCCCACGGCGTACGACCTCGTGGTCGTCCGCGATCACCACCTTGACTGCCATGGCTTTCATACTTTCTGCGACCTCCGGCCGCGTACAAGTGCTCCATTCATCCGAGCTCGTCTTCGCCGCACCCGACTCATCAAACCCTCACGAAAGTGCCCGAGCCTGCTTGCCGGGGCGGCAAACCTGTCCTCGATCCACCGTAAACGTATCAAAAAGTTTTCTTATAGGGAAACGGCGCCGCTGCCCACCGTCATCGGTCAGCCAGCAAAAAGACTGGCAGACTTTAGGATTTATCACCGTTTCCCCCAACCACCCGGTCGGGCGACCCGAACGGGCGGGGTCGTGCCCCCATGCCAGGGCTCACTCCCGCATGGCCGAGGGGTCGTCGGACACTCCGCTCAACATCAGCCGCGATCCTCGTCTCGCAACGCTGCTTGATGCATGGCACGGGCTGCGGCAAGCATGGCGTCGGCTCCGGCGGCTCGCAACTGCTCGGCGACGGCGCGGCCGAGCATTTCGGGCGTGTCGTCCGAACGGGCCGATGCTCCGGCCACGATCCTGCGCACGCTGCCGCCAGCGGCCTCCAGCACACAGCCGTCCAGAGTGAGACTGCCGCTGTCGTTCCAGCGGGCCCAGGCTCCGATCGGCGCCAGGCAGCCGCCGGCGAGGGCCGCGAGAAAACTTCGCTCGGCCACCACCGCGGCGTGTGTCTCAGGGTCGTCGAGCGGGGCGATCGCCTGCCGGGTGACGGTGTCGTCGATGCGGGTTTGCACCACGAGCGCGCCCTGCGCGACGGCGGGCCAGAAGGCCTCGGGCCGGAGCACTTCCGTGATTCGGCCCTCGAGCCCCAGCCGCTGGAGGCCGGCCCCGGCGAGCACCAGGCCGTCGTATTCGTCGGCATCGAGTTTCCGCAGCCGGGAGTCGACATTGCCACGGATGCCGCGCACTTCGACGTCGCCGCGCAACGCCTGCACTTGGAGAGCCCTCCGGATGCTCGAGGTGCCGACGACGGCTCCCGGCGGCAGTGCGGCCAGGCTCGCATGCCGCCGGCTCACGAACACGTCGAATGGCAGGGCCCGAGCCGGCACACACGCCAGGGCAAGCCCTTCCGTGGGAGCCGTGGGCAGATCCTTGAGGCTGTGCACCGCCGCGTCGATCCTCCCCGACAGCAGGGCTGCTTCGAGTTCCCGCACGAACACGCCATCACCGCCGATCCGCGTCACCGGCACTTCCCCGCGTTCATCTCCGGTGGTGGTGACCGTCTCGATGGTCACGGCATGCCCGCAGCGCGTGATCCTCTCGGCAACCCAGCCGGTCTGCGTACGGGCCAAGAGGCTGGCCCGGGTACCGATGCGAATCGAGGCCTGTGCTGTCATGAATGTGTTCCCCGTTCTGATTCGTGCCCCCAACGATCGGCCTTGGCCAGCGCTGCCACGGCGACACCCGCGGCTCCGGCCGCCCGCAACGTGCGACAGCACGCGGCGAGCGTCGAGCCGGTCGTGACGACGTCGTCGACCACAAGGATCCGCCGGCCGGCCACGGCGGTCCGCAGGCGGAAGGCTCCGTGCACGTTGTCGCCACGCTCTTCGGCGGGCAGTTCGTTCTGCATCCGAGTCGCCCTGAAACGAACCAGGGCCGAAACCGCCCGGCTCTCGAGCGCACAGGCCACGGCACGCGCGATCTCTTCTGCCGCGCTGGTGCCTCTGCAGGCGCGCCGCCACCAATGCATCGGCACTGGCACCACGGCATCGACGTGCATCGAGTGGAGCGCGTCCCGATGCCTGTCGACGAGCAGCATCGCCAGCGACCGGGCGAGGTCTTCATGCCCGGGCCGCTTCACGCGGAGAATTGCCTCGCGCAATTCGTCGGCGTAGGCCCCGAGGACGACGATGCCGTCCCAAGCCGGGTGGCCGCGTCGACATGCCGGACAGCCGGCGTCTGTCGAGGCTTGGCCTGCCACGCCACACCGCGGGCACCGCCCGCCCGCGTCGGCGAAATCTCGTGCACATGCCGCGCACAGCCCGCCCGGTGCCGGATCCTGTTCGGCCCGGCACCAGCGGCACCGCGGCGGAAACAGCAATTCCAGGCCGTTGTCGGCCCAAGCCATGGCCTGCCGTCGCCAGCGTTGTGCCCACGAAATCATGCGGGGTCCGATCGTCCCGTTCAGATTGACGAGGCTTCGG
>CAMAVC010000125.1 GCA_945861585.1 Planctomicrobium piriforme | reverse complement strand
GGGCGACGTCGAGGGATTCGATCCGGGCGGCAAGAGCCCGCTCGGCGTCGTGGACTCCGGCCCGGCGCTCACGGGCGAGCCGGCGAATGTCGGCCACGAGCGCCGATGCGTCGGCTCCAGACAGCTCCACGAGGACGGAGTCGAGCTTGCCGTCGAGAAGGCGCTCGTCGCGCCGCAGGAGATCGTCGTTGACCACGGGGTGCAGATCCTGGAAGCAGCCGCCGGGGTGGAGCGTACCAAAATCAAGTCGGATGCAAAGGCGACCCCGCCACCAGGAAGCCCGAGGCGTAAGCCGAGAGGATGCCCGTCGCGTTACCGCTGTGACGCGGGTTCCCTTCGGCTCACGCCTCGGGCTTCCGAGTGAAAACGGTGCCCGGCCTGCTTTGGAAGCCCGAGGCGTAAGCCGAGAGGATGCCTGTGGGCGGCGTCAGCCGAAGACGGTCCGCTTGGCGACGGGCCACCAGCCGGGCTGGTCGAGACCGAGGTAAGGAGAGTCGGCCGGCAGCGTCTGCACCAGGTGGGCGTGGGCCGCCTCGAGGTTGTGGTAGGGGAGCGACGGAAAGAGATGATGGAGCGCGTGGTATTTGATCGAGAACGGGAAGAACAGCCACGTGAGCGGATCGCGGCCTGTGAAGTTGCAGGAGTCGAGAATGTGCGACTCGACGTCCACCGGGCTGCCGTCGCCCGCGAAGTGGTGGTCGGCCAGCTGCCGCATCTGGTTCATCACGAACGTGGTCAGGCCGAGCAGGTAGAGCAGGGGAATGCGGCTCGGCGGGGCGATGCCGGCATACACGGAGAGCGGGATGAAGGCCGCCCGAACGAAGCACAGAAGCTCGACGGCCGTGATCGCCCGGCGGTCGAAGGCGGTGATCCGGCGGCAGTAGTCACGATTGAGCGTGAGCGAGCTGGCATGCTCGAGCACCCACTGCCGCAGGCGTGGATGGAGGAACGTGAGCGGGGCCAGCAGAAACCGGAGGAATACGAGAAACGGAAACACGAGCATGTGGAGGCCGTAGCCGAGGGCGCTCCGCCAGTTGCCCCCGTGCAGCACGTTGGCGACGTACTCCGGATCCTCCGGGGTGCCGTACATCCGCTGGCTGTGATGGTCGCGATGGTGCCGCGTGAAGAACGGCGACGGCGTGAGCGTCATCACTCCCACGAGCAGGTTCCAGGCCACCTTGAAGGTCCGCATCTCGTGGTGGCCGAGATGGCAGACCTCGTGCACGAGCGAGCCGAGCCGGTAGAGCCAGAAGACCGCGATCGGAAAGGCGACGATTTGCGGCCATGAGCCCAGGGGCGACATGAGATAGACCGTGGCCGCCGAGTAGGCGAGCGTGATCGCGAGGAGGAAATCGGCCCAGTAGCGGAGCGGGCTGACCTTGAAGAAGTCGACCGGCGAGTCGCGCATCGCTTGGCGGGCGTCGCGCACCCAGCCGGGCGCCTGCGGCTCGTGGGCCGGGTCGAGATCGACGGGAGCCTCGAACGACGTGGCAACGGCCTGCATCTGCGACTCCTTTCTCTCGACTGACGGTTTCGCGGTCTCACAGCAGACCACAAGCGGGCAAGCCTGCAAACCCCAATGAGGGCGAAACAGTGCCAGGCACCATTTGTCCGGAGACCCCGGCCTTCGGCCGGGGCCGTGTCGCCTCCGGCGACCGGCAATTGGTGCCTGGCACCGATTCATCGCTCCGCGATCAGGGCTTTCATCTCGCGCACGGCCTGCGTGAAGCCGACGAGCACGGCGCGGGCCACGATCGAGTGGCCGATGTTGAGCTCACCCATGCCTTCGAGCCGGGCCACGGGCACGACGTTGCGATAGGTGAGGCCGTGGCCAGCGTTGAGGCCGAGCTTGGCCTGCCGCACCATCGCCGCCCCACGCGCGAGCTCCACGAGCTCCGCATGTCGCGCGGCATCGGTCGCGGCGTTGGCATACGCTCCGGTGTGCAACTCGACGGCGGCGACGCCGAGATCCACGGCGGCGTCGATCTGCAGCGGGCTCGGATCGAGAAACAGCGACACCGAGATGCCGGCGTCGTGCAGCCGCCGCACCGCCTCCGCTGTGGCCGCCCGATGCGCGACGACGTCGAGACCGCCCTCCGTCGTGATCTCCTCGCGCTTCTCGGGCACGAGCGTCACCTGGTCGGGCTTCACGCGACAGGCGATCTCGATCATCGCCGGGGCGATCGCCGCTTCCAGATTGAGCTTCACCTGCACCGTGCGGCGGAGCACCTCGACATCGCGATCCTGGATGTGCCGCCGGTCTTCGCGGAGGTGCACCGTGATCGCATCGGCGCCGCCGAGTTCGGCGAGCGCGGCCGCCCAGACGGGATCGGGCTCTATCGTGCGCCGGGCCTGCCGGACCGTGGCGACGTGGTCGATGTTGACGCCGAGCGTGGCCATAACTGGAGGGCTCCGGGGGGCGGGAGCCCTCCAGCGTGGCCTGATTACTCGCTCTTTTTCAAGAGCACGATCGAGTTGCCGCGGGGTGTGCGCACTTGGAGGAGGATGCCGTCTTCGGCCGACTCTTTCTCGATCGCCGCGGCGAACTCACCCACGCTCGTCACCTGCTTGTGGCCGAGCTTGCGGATCAAGACGCCGGGGCCGATGCCGGCACGGGCCGCGATGCCGTCGGGATCGACCCGATCCACGAGCACGCCCTCGAAGCCTTCGTAGGCGTCTTCGGGCACTGAATTCTTGTCGCGCACCTCGAGCCCAAAGGCCTCGGCGTAGTACGTCTCTTCCACGCCCGGGCCCTTCTTGAGCCCGCCGCCGCCTCCGCGGGCCACCTTGTCGGGCAGAGGCTTCACCGACACCGAGAGTTCGACCGGCTTGCCGTCGCGGAGCACGGCCACTTTGTGCTTCTGGCCGATGCCGGACCGCTCGACCACCTCTTGCAGCGACCGCGGCCCATCGACCGGCGCGCCGTCGAAGCCCACGATCACGTCGAGCTCTTGCACGCCCGCCTCGGCCGCCGGCGTGCCAGGCATCACTTCCGTGACGAGCGCGCCCTTTTTGTCTTTGACGCCGAGCTTGGCTGCCATGTCGCCATCGATGGGGCTGATCGAGACGCCGAGATAGCCGCGTTCCACCGCCCCCTTCGCGATCAACTGCCCGCTCACCCACTTCGCGAGGTTGATCGGAATGGCGAAACCCACGCCCTGATAGCCGCCGCTGTTCGAGGCGATGGCAGTGTTGATGCCGACCACCTCGCCGGCCAGGTTCACGAGCGGGCCGCCGGAATTGCCGGGATTGATCGCCGCGTCGGTCTGCAGAAACTTCGCCCGGCGAATGCTGCCGAGTTCCCGGCCCTTGCCGCTGATGATGCCGGCGCTGACGGTCGTCTCGAGTTCGAATGGATTGCCGATCGCGATCACCCAGTCGCCGATCTCGAGCTTGTCGGAATCGCCGAGCTTGGCGACGGGCAGGTCCTTGGCATTCGCCAGCCGTACCACGGCGAGGTCGCTTTCGGGGTCGGTCTTGATCTCGGCGGCCTTGAACTCACGGCCGTCGGGCAGTTCGACGGTGACCTCGTCGGCGCCCTCCACAACGTGGTTGTTGGTGAGCACGATGCCAGCCGCATCGACGATCACGCCCGAGCCCACGCCCGACCGGGGCCCCATGCCGCCCCGCGGGCCGAAGTCGAAGCCTTCCGGAAGGCCGTCCTTGAAAAAGTCTTCGAACGGGGTGCCTTTGAACGGGTTTTCACCGCCGCCCTGCCGCTGCTGCTGCTGCTGACCGCGGCCCTGGGCGGGCTTCGCCTTGGCCTCGCTGCGCACGACCACCACGCTCGGCGTGGCATTTTCGGCGGCGTGGCGGAATGCCTTCGAGAGTGCCGTGGCGTGCGACATCGCCTCGGCAGTGGCGGCCGATTCATCGGCCCGTACGGAAGTGGCGAGGGCCGCCAGCGGAGCGACGACGAGCACCGGCAGGAGGCACGTGGGCACGAAAAAACGGGGGCGAGTGCGGAACATGCGTGATGAATCCTGGGGTTGGCGATGGCCTCACCGACATGATAGACGGCCGCGTATCGGTCAGTACGCAGGCCACCCCGGGCCTGTTCGAACGGCGTGGATAGACCGGGAGCAGTTTGACATTTTCGCGGTTGCGGCCGTATTTTTTCGGGTGGAAAACCAGGACGTGGGCATGGCAAAACGCGAGTCCCGCCAACTCTCCGAGCCGGCGGTCGACGTGGCGGAATGCCAGCGGCGGATCGCCTACGAGTTTCGGGATCCGGGCCTGCTCATGTCGGCCCTGACCCACGCCTCCGGGGCCCAGCATCGCCTCGCCTCCAACGAGCGGCTCGAGTTTCTCGGCGACGCAATCCTCGGATTCGTGGTCTGCGAAACGCTCTATCGGCTGTTTCCCGATTCGCTCGAAGGGGATCTCACGCGAATCAAGTCGGTGGTGGTGAGCCGCGAGACGTGCAGCCGGGTGAGCGAGCAACTCGGCCTGATCGAATTCTTGATCGTGGGCAAAGGGCTGGCGTTGCACCAGCCCGTGCCGCAGTCGGTGCTCTCCGATCTGTTTGAGTCGGTCGTGGCGGCGATGTATCTCGACGGTGGCCTGGAGCCGGTGCGGCGGCTCGTCGAGCGGTTCGTGCAGCCGGAGATCGACGCCGTGGCTGCCGGTGTGCAGGGGTCGAATCACAAGTCGATCCTCCAGCAGCTCGCCCAGCGCGACTTCGGCGTGACGCCGACCTACGAGGTGGTCGACGAGGCCGGCCCCGACCACAGCAAGAGCTTTCACGTGTCGGCGCAGATCGGCGGGCGGTCGTACACACCCGCGTGGGGCCGCAACAAGAAAGAGGCCGAGCAGCGGGCCGCGTCGAACGCGCTCACCGAACTCCAGGCGGCCCGCCCCGCGGAGGAATGACAGACGATGGACGACTTCGTGGAACCGCTCGGGATGCGGGTGCTGATCCGCAAGGACGAGAGCCGGCAGCGCACCCGCGGCGGGATCGTGCTCCCAGATCAGGCCGAGATTCCCACGATCACCGGCCGCGTGGTCGAGGTGAGCCTGCAGGTGGAACGCGACGCCGACTTCCCGATCGCGAAGTACGACAAGGTGCTGTTCCACCCCAAGAACTCGATCCCGGTCGATTTCGAGCAAGACAACCTGCTCTACGTGGTTCCGATCGAGGACGTCGTCGCCGTGTTTCGCAAGTCGGATTCGCCCCAACGCCGCCGCAAGCCCGATCAAGACAAAGACCAAGACAGCGACCAGGACAAGCAGCCGGGCGCTGGCGAGTGATCTCCTGCGCTCACGGGGTTTTCCGGGCATCTTCGGCGGCGGGGCGAATGCAGAGCACGAGCCACGCCGAGAGGGCCGCGAGCGCCGCGAAGCCACCGAAGATGAGCGGCAGCGGCACCTGGCGGTCGCGGAGCCAGCCGAAGCCGACGTCGGCGAGCCCACCGCACGAGATGCTGGCGAGATTCATGAGGCCGTAGCCGGCCGCCCGTTGGTGGGGCCGCACGATCTGCGAGAGGATCGGCATGTTGTTGGTGTCGAAGAGTCCCCAGCCGACGCCGAACAGCATCAAGAAGAAGATCGCCAGCGGCAGCGACTTCGTGCCCACCACGATCCCCACGCCGAGGAGCGCCGGGATGATCGCCGCCATCCCGAGGGCGCTCACGTAGACGCGGCCCCGGTCGCTGACGTGCATCCAGCGATCGGCCAGCCAGCCGCCGAGGATGGCGCTCGCGATCGCCGCCGCCTGCCACCAGATCACGGCGCTCACGCCCGCGATGCCCTGCGTGAGGCCGAGGTCTTTCTGCAAGACGCTCGGCATCCAGTCGCGGATCACCCAGCCGGCGATTGCCGGCAGCGTGAAGTACGCGAGCAGGAGCCGGTACGACGGATTGCGGAGGAGCGAGGCCCACGAGGCGAGCGGTGACTCGGCCGAGCGACGCACGGTCGGGGACGCGTTGTGCGGTTCGGCCAGCAGAAACAGGAGCGGCACCGCGTAGACCACGCCCACGAGGCCGATCGTCGAGAATCCCCAACGCCAGCCGAGGCTCGGGCTGTCGGCGACAAAGCCACCGAGGCTGCCGAGCATCACGCCGAGGTAGATGCCGATCTGGTGGATGCCGATGGCCCGCGACCGCGTGGCCGAGGCGTGATGGTCGGCGATGAGGGCGAGCGCCGTGGGAATATAAAACGCCTCCGCGAGGCCCATCGCGGCCCGCGTGGCGAGCAGGTGATCGTAGGTCGTGGCCTGCCCTGTGGCCCAGGTGACGGCCGACCAGGCGAACAGGCTCGCGCAGATGATCAGCGGCTTGCTGAAGCGGTCGGCCACGAGGCCGGCGAACGGGCTGGCCAGGGCGTAGGTCCACTTGAACCAGGCGAGCATGTGGCCCCACTGCTCCTGGCTCTCGATGCCGGAAACGTCGCCCATGATCGACCGCTGCATCGTGGCCACGAGCTGGCGGTCGAGATAATTCAGCAGCGCCACCGGCACGAGCAGGCCGACGACGAGCCAGGCGGAACGATGCATCGGCAGGAAGGCCCGGGGGCGTTTGCTGGATGGGGAAAACAGCTCGTGAGCAGCAGCGGCTTCGCAACGTCGTCAGGGGGCCAGAGAGGCGATCGGCGGGGAGGGCTCCTTCTCGAAATCGGCTTCGGCCAGATAGAGCAGGTTTGCCCCCAGCCCCTTCTCGTTGAGCAACGTGGCCCGGGAGCATGCGGACACGCTCGAGGACCCGTCGGCCACGGGGCTCATTTCTCCGACTCGGCTTCACGGCCGAGCTCCTGGTCGATCAGGATCAGGCCTAAAAACCGCAGCGATGCCTTGAACGTGCGTGACCCGTGATGTCTGACAAAGGTGCAAAGCGAGGTGAAAATCCACCCCACCATGCCACAGGTCAGCACGCAGCGCAAGCCTTGTCAACACCTTTTTTGAAGGATAGCCCTGTCAATGGCACTTCCGCAACGGTCTTCCGGCTGACGGACTGTCCTTCAGCAGCGAGATCGGGCGTGTCGGCCGTCCGGCGACGGTTCGCCAAAACGCCGCGCATCCCCCCTGGCGCCGACCTGGGGCACGATACGGCGAGGGGACCAGGGCATAGAGATCCCGCGCACTTTCGGCCGCTGCATGCTGCCCTTCAGAGCACTCGCCACCAGGGGGCGGCCAGGATGTCCGGGGCGAGCCATTCGAGAGTTTGCCCCGCGTGGAGCAGCAGCCCCGCCCGCGCTGTCTTGCC
>CAMAVC010000124.1 GCA_945861585.1 Planctomicrobium piriforme | reverse complement strand
GTCTCGCCGCACTTCGCCGACAGCATCCGGCACCAGCTCGCCGACCTCGGCTTCGAAAGCTGGAAGATCGGCGACGTGCACGCGGCTAGTCCGGCTGATGAACGTGTCGTGCTGAGGTAGTGCGCCGGCTTCGGGCTCCCCATATCCCGTCGCCGGACGTTCGCCTCCGCCCTCCAGGCTTCGGCTCACTCGGATTTGCCTGCGCTGCGCCATCCATGGCTTCGCTGGTCAAATACGCCGGCGAGCGGGACACGGGGAGCCCGAAGCCTCCTCAACTCCAATACGGGAGGCTCGGGGTTACCCCTGCCGTTGAGACGGCGTATGTGACCAGCGCAGGCAGGAAGCCAGAGCGCAGGCACATCCGAGCGAGCGGAGGCCAGGATGGCCGCAGTGAGCGTCCGGCGAGACGGTACGGGGTAACCCCGAGCCGCTGCGCAACTAGGGCGGTGACAGGCTGAAGGCTGTCCTACGGGAGGGCGGCGGAGCGGATCGTGCCGATCGTGGGGCGGGAGGGGCCGGCTTGCTTGAGGGCGTCGAGCACCTGTGATTCCGTGATCAGGTCGCGGAGGATGATCGGGGCGCGGATCGGCTCGTCGGGGCCGCCGGCAGGGAAGACTGCGAGCACCGGGATCGAGCGGCTCTGCAGCGTCTCGAGCATCGACTTGATCTCCGGCGACTCCTCCGTCCAGTCGGCCAGGAGCGGCACCACGCGGTTGGCTTCGATGGCCGCCTTGACCCGCGTCGTCTCGATGGCGGTGGCGAGGTTGAGCTTGCACGTCATGCACCAGTCGGCCGAGAAGTCGACGAGCACCGTTGCGCCGCTCTTCTGGAGCTCCGCCAGCCTGGCCCGCGAGAAGGGTTCCCATGGCAGCAGCGACTTCACCGGCCCCAGGAACGCGAAAGCGAGGCTGCCGACCACCGTGGCCACGGCCGCAGCCTGCACCCAGCGGCCGAAGCCCACCGTGCCCAGGCCGGTGTCCTGCGCCTTGCCGATCCACCAGCAGGCCGCCCAAATGCCCATCAGGAGCGCGAACGTGGGGATGAAGTAGTCGTGATCGAGAAACGTGAACAGAAACACGACCGTGCCCAGCATCACGAACCCGAGCACTTCTTTGAGCGTCTCCATCCAGACGCCGGGCTTCGGCAGAAACCGCACGAGGCCGGGAAACACGCCGACGAGCAGGTAGGGAAGGGCCATGCCCGTGGCGATCGCGCCGAACACGGCATACGTCACGGGCGTCGGCTGCGCGAGGGTGAAGCCGAAGACGGGCCCGAGGAACGGGCCGCTGCAGGGCGTGGCGAGCACCGTGCTGAGCACGCCCTTGAGGAACGCGCCCAGCGGTCCCTCCTGCGACTGCACGTGGCCGGCCTTCTCGCCGATGAAGCCCGGGATCGGCAGTTCCCAGACACCGAGAAACGACAGGGCGAACGCGAACACGATCGCCGCCATCGTGACGTTGAACCGCGTCGACGTGAACTGCTCACCCCAGGCGAGATTCTCGCTGCCGAGCCCCAGATTCGCGGCCACGCTCGCCGTCGCCAGCACGAAAAACACGGCGTACAGGCCGGCGCAATACCAGAGATTCATCTGGAAGACTTCGCGGCGGGCCTTGCCCGACTGCTGGGCAAACGACATCAGTTTGAGCCCGAGCACCGGCAGCACGCAGGGCATGAGGTTCAGAATCAATCCGCCGGCGAGCCCCATCAGGAGCGCCACGGGGAGCGACAGCGACGACGGAGCGGTCCCGGCGGCGGCCACCAGGGGCGCCGGTGCCTGAGCGATGCTCGGGCCCGTCGCGGCGGGCCGGGGGAAATCGATCGGGGCCGCGGCGCGGGCCGCCTCGGCGTACCGCGCCGGGGCAAACTCGACCGTGCCACTGAGCGGGTCGTCGTCACGGGGCAGGGTGACGTTCAAGCGCACGGCCGTCGGGGCATCGCACGTGGAGTCGGTGCACGTCTGAAACCCGAGGATCGCGTCGCCCGTGCGGCTCGCGTCCGACCGCGGGTCGAACACGAGCTCGATCGCCACCGGCCCGTCGACGGCACCCGCCGCGACGAGGGCGGGGTCCATGGCCGGGGTCACGCCGAGGGCCGTGACCTTGATGACGCTCAGTTCATCGCTCCCAGGCAGGGAGATGATCGTCGGTTTTCCTTGGCCCACGGCCGACGTGTCGGCGGACGCCGGTGTGTAGAGATGCCATTCCGGCTCCGGCACGATGCGGATCAGGAGAGGCCACACGCGGTTGTCGCCCGTGCCGGGCCGCGAGGGGCCGAATGCCGCCTCCACACGGGCGTGGGTACGGTCGGGAGTGAACGTCGAAGGCGCGGGCGCCGTCAGCCCGGAGGCCGACGCCGGCGGGGCGTCTGCCACCGTGAACGCAAGCGTCTCGGGGGGCGAGCAGGCGTTGTCACGGCACAATTGCACGCTGACCGACCCCTGGATCGCGGGCAGGCGCCCCTGCGGGTTGGCTGCGAGCGGAGCCCGCCATGTCACCCTCCCGGAGTGCTCCTCCACGACGAGTCCCTTCCAGCCGGGCACGTCGTCGACCGTCCGGCGGTGCGGCTGCTCGGAGGCGCGAAATGCCCCACTCGGCACGTGCGGCGAGTCGCCGGACACGATGATTTTCGTGGGCTTGGGCCCGCCCGGCTTCTGCTCGAGGGAGTAGAGGTGCCAGCCCTCCTCGAGCACTGCCGTGACGGCCAAAACATCCCCGGCCGGGCTTTTCTCGACGACCGCCTCCACGCGGATTGGGCTCCCGAGCCCAGCCTTCACCCCGGCGAGCGGGTCGAACGTGGGGGCATCGGCGGCGGCACGGGAGCCCTGCCAGGCGCATGCGGCCGCCAGGGCCACGAACCAAACCCGGCGGAGTCGAGACGGTGTGCGATGCATGAAGATGAAAAATCCTACCGGGGCCGTTTTCCGCCGGTCAATTCCGGCTGGAAACCGCGAGTCGGACGCCGTCCAACGCGTCCGGCATCGCGTCGAGGAGCCGGTCGAGCCGGGCAAGCACGCGTTTCATATCGTCAAACTCCCGGCGATCCGTGATCAGCCAGCGAAACCAGTTATCGAGCCCGCAGATCACGCCGGTCGCATGCAGCCAGGGAATCAGGCCTCGCTCGCGGGCCGAGAGCGGCCGGATGGTCTCGTAGGCCTCGAGGCTGCCGCGCCAGCGGTCTGCGAGCGTCTCTCGGCCGCACCCGGCCGAAGCGTCCCAACTGCCCAGGAGGCGGGCCAGGTCCGTGGCGGGCGTGTCGCAGCCGGCGGCGTGAAAGTCGACGAAACCGGCAAGGCGGCCGTCTTCAGCGAACAAGACATGATCGCTCCAGAGGTCGCGGAGCACCGGTTGGCAGAGCACCGGGAGCGGCTCGTGGGTGGCCAGGCTGTCGACTGCGGCGCGGCCGCCGCCCGTCTGGAAGATCTCGAGCGCCCGCAGCAGTCGCTCCTGGACCGCATCGTTCGGAAGAGCAGCGGCCGACGTCGCGAGCAGATGCCACGGCGCGGCCGCCAGCCGGCGCGCCTGGTCGATTCGCCGGGCGACGCCAGGCGACGGGGCCGGACGCGGCGGGGCCTCGGGAAGCGTCGCCGCGGCGACATGCAGCCGCGCGAGCCCGACGAGCGCCGTCGCCGCCTCCGCCTCGGTCGGGGCTGGGCGAGGTGAGCCAGGGATGAATTCGACCAGCTCCCAGAGCACGCCCTCCGGATCGGCAGCCACCGTGGAACACTCCCCAGCGATCGACCGCCGCTCCGGCCGTACGGCGCTGACTTCCGGAACGGCGTCCACTCCGGCAGCCCGGAGGTGCCGCATCAGGCCATGGACCCACGCTGCGTGCGTCGCGAGCGTCGCAGGCGGAAAGTTCTTGAGCACGAAGAGCGCTCCCGAACCGCGTCGCACGGTGAACACGCGCGACCCGCTGAAGCCCGATCCGCCGAGCCTGGAGATCGTCATCGACTCGTGGCCGAACCACGGAGTGCAGTCGGGGGAATCACGTGTCATCGCCTTCACCGTGGTCGCCGTCGGGGTCGGCTGCTACGTTGCGTATCTGGAAGCATCGTACGCGGGCGACCGCCCCGGAGGGGATCGTGGCCGATGACCTGAAAATCCTGCTCGTCTCCCCCGACCTGCTCTCGACGAGCCGGCTCGCGGCGCTCGCTCGCCCGCTGCCGGCGCGGATGGAGACGCTGCGCAGTCTCGACGACGAGCCGCGCGACGGGCCGTTCGACCTCGTGCTTCTCGATCTGCAGTCCCTGCCGGGCGATGCCGCCGTGATCGTGGCGCGGGCGGTGAAACTCGTCGAACGCCAGGCGGACGCCACGGGGCGGGGTGCCAAGCTGGTTGCATTCGGACCCCACGTCCACAAGGAGCGCCTCGCCGACGCCGTGAGCGCGGGCGCCGATGCGGCGGTGAGCCGGGGGGAATTGCTGGGTTCTTTTCCAGGCTTGGTGAAGCGCTGGCTTGGCGAGGACCCGACCGGGGGCGACGGGGCCCGCATCAGGGGCGGGTGAGCAGGAGCCGTTCGTCGATGGTCGGGCACCAAGCCTGGTCGTGCACGCCAGGCGATGTCGGATCGATCGCAGCTGGATCGACGCGTTCTACCCGACCGTCTCCATACAGCACGTTCGTGAGCCCGGCGTGACGGCTGCCCACGTCGCGCCACCAGGTCACCACGCCAGTGGCCGTCGGGCCCACCACGTCAGCCACCGGCGTGCCATAGTCGAGCACCAGCACCTTGTAGGGGTCGGTGGTGAATCTGGCCGACCGCGAGTTCATCCCGTAGCTCGTGGGAATGCCCTGCACGTTCCACGTAAATCCCTTCGCGAACGGGTCGGCGATGATCGCCCCGAGCGGGTCGCGGAGTTGATGCCGATAGCCGTGGGGGTTCGAGCCGACGTGCGAGAGTTTCCACACCCCTTGCGGCAAAGGCTGGGCCAGAATCATTCCGTCGAACGGCGAGTTATAGGCCATGTCTTCGTAGACGAGGAAGAAGCTGTCCGGGGTCGGCAGCTTGATTCCCGAAAACTGTTCGCAAAAAGCCGTATCGCCCAGGGCGCACCAAGGGCCAGGTTCCAGAGGGATCGTGCGTTTGTTGTTCACGATATAGACGGCGTATTCGTTGATGTCGAACAAGTCCGTGCGCACGTCGGTCGGGCACAGCAGGTTCGGGCGGCTGCCTTCCATGTCGACGAGCACGCTGCGCCGCCAATCGCTGGCCGCCATGCCTGTGCGGTGCCTGGCGACGTGCGAGGCGTGGGCGATGCCGATCTGTTTGAGGTTTGCAGCGCAGGTCGTCGTGCGCGACGATTCGCGGGCGGCCTGGATCGCCGGCAGTGCGATCGACATCACCGTCGAGAGAATGGCGATCGCAGTCAGAAGTTCGAGCAGCGTGAATCCTGTGTGCAACGTCTGGGCCCTACGCCGCGGGGTGTGGCTCGAGCGATGCGTCGTCGTGTCCATGCTCATCTCCCTGAAGTCACCACCGGATCGTGCGTGCGATGCATTCCTTCACCGGCGTGCCGGCTGCCTCGTGTGCGTTTCCCACCACGTTTTTCCCGGGCCGTCGAGCGCCGCCATGTCCTCGCGCGCCATGGCGGCGATCCGGCGACGTGCCGCCTTGTCGAGCGGCCACTCCTCGAGCGGATACCGGACGCCGAGGAGATGCTGGACGGCTGCGATCGCCCGCCCCGCCACCAGTTCGTCGTCGTCCTCGATCGTGGCCACCAGGATGGGCAGCGCCGCACGATCCATGGATCGCGCGAGTTCAACGACGGCAGAACTTCGGGCGTCCGTCGGGCCGCGTTGCTGAACGACCTCCCGAAGATCCTCGATCACGGCGGGCCTCGGGACGGTGGCGGACGGTGTGCGACCCCGCATGAAGCCCGTGGCCAAGGCGACGGGGAGGACGATGCCGACACAGACGCCGGCCAGCACCAGCCCCGGAAATCGTTCGAGAAGCGTTGCCATCGTAATTGCACCTCCGTCGTGAACGGACTCCATCGCACGTCAGTCGTAGTCGGCTGCCGAGAGAACGTAGGGGCGTGGCCCGAGCCCGAGCCAGCCCTGGCCGATGGTGGAGTTGGCCACGTAAGCTCCGCTCGTTCCCGACGTGACCCACTCCGAGTCGCTCGTCACGAGCTGCGCGTAGACATGGGGCGAGATCGAATCGCGCATGAAGCGTGTTTGCCCATCAGCAAACGCCACCACCAGCCCGCCCGGGTGGTTTGAGTTTGGAGCGCCCTCCACACTGTTGAGAATCTTCTGAGCGGCTGCGGGCACGGTGCTGATCATGCCGAACACAGGCACGGCAGAACCCGACGTCGAGTTGAACGCCGCGATCGCCTGCGGCGTCGCCGAGTTGGACAGGGTGAGAAGCGGGACGGTCGCGTTCCACGTGCCTTGCGTGATCCGCCCGGATGACTTTTCGGCGACGAGCAGCGTGTTGCCGTTGCCGTCGCCCCCAGTCAGCGCGTCGAGGTTCGTCCTGGCAGCCGCGTACACCGTCGGCCCGGCGACGCCCGCCGGAGGGTTCCCCACCGCGTCGAGGAAAATGCCGTCCGCCCGGTATTGGCGGCGGGGTGCGGCGGGGCTCACGAAGCACGAACCGCCATTGACCACGTAGGCGAGCTGCGCGGCGGACCGCCCGTCGGAGGGCGATGTTGGGCAAACGAACGACGGCATCGTCGGTGTGGAAGTCGGCACGGGCTGTGCTGTGGAGACCGACAGCCATGATTTGTGGATGTCGAGACGCTCCAGAATGGGCATCAGCGGGATCGGCCAGGATGGAGTGTTGGCGTCGAGCGCGGCAGCGAGCGTCGGGTCCGACGTTCTCACGCCCGCACGCAGGGCGGGATGCGTGTTGCGCCAGCCAGGGAGCACCTGAAACTGCCCGTCGTGCGTGATGAACGCCTTGGAGATCTGGGCGAGATTATTGGTGCAACTCAGGCGGCGGCCGCTTTCGCGGGCGTTCTGCACCGCCGGAAGCAAGAGCGACATGAGCGTGCCGATGATCGCGATCGCGACCAGGAGTTCCACGAGTGTGAAGCCCCGATTGACCGTTGCGTGGCGCATGACAGCGTCCTTTCATGAGGAGAGCGTTTGTGCAGGTTCGGCACGGTTCACTGCCACGGCGGCTGCGGCAACTGCCTGCGGGCGGCACGGATCGCAACGGCAATCCCATGCTCTTTCGGGTGGGTCGACCCCGGAACCGGAATCAGTGCGATCCCGTGGAGGCTCCCGTGAAGAGCATCGCTTCCACGCGTCTCACCTCCTCTCATCTCTCGGAACCCGGTGACACAAACGCGACGCATCGCGTCTGCCCCCATCGCGTCAGTGTAGCGCGCGGTGCGTCAGCGCGGGCAAGGCAAACGTGCTGACCGCGACAATGACCACACCGTGCGTTCGCGGACACTTGGTACGGATGCGGTCAGCGACCGAGCATGCGGCGCATCCGTAAAGGCCGGCGCGGCATCCCCGAATGGCCGGGCGGGGCCTTACGCAGTCGGCTCGTCGAGCACGACTTCATCGAGCTCCGTGCCGTCGACGTCTTGTCGCAACAGCATGTACGCGGCCGTGGCGATCGCCCAGAAATAGCCCCAGCCGAACGAGCCCAGCAGCGACTCGAGGCCGCGGGTCCAGAAGCCGACCGCCCGCATGCCCCACGAGGCGTCGGCTGAGCCGCGGAGCCCTTCGAGCACGGCGAGCGTGCGGTCGTGCCCCATGCCGAAGCTCGCGGCCCA
>CAMAVC010000123.1 GCA_945861585.1 Planctomicrobium piriforme | reverse complement strand
GCCATTCCTGCGGAACGGCAAGCAGAAAGAAGACGCCGCCACGGCAGCCCGCAAGAAGCGCCAGGCCCGGAAGCGCTAGGTCGTGTGGAAGTCATGTGTAGGACAGGCTTCAGCCTGTCACCGCCTCCCCGGGGCAACCCCTCGCCTCCCCGTCTAGAAGCCCGAGGCGTGAGCCGAAGGGAAGACGCGTCGTGTTTCGCCACCGGGGCATCCTCTCGGCTTACGCCTCGGGCTTTCGTTGGGGAGGCTCGGGGTTACCCCTGCCGTTGAGACGGCGTATGTGACCAGCGAAGCCATGGATGGCCAAGCGGAGGCGCTCCCGCCGGCGCAGGCACATCCCAGTGAGCCGGAGCCTGGAGGGCGAAGGCGAACGTCCGGCGAGACGGTACGGGGTAACCCCGAGCCGGCGCCCATCCAACACGTAGCGAACGTCCGGCGACGGTATATGGGGAGCCCGAAGCCGGCGCGTTTGTTCAGGCAGCAACAGGCTGAAGCCTGTCCTACGCGTCGCGTGGTATCGTGAAGGCTCCTTTCCGGATGCCGCGATGTTCGACTGGCTCAAACCCAAACGCTCCGCGATCACGAGCTCCACGTGGAAGGTCGTGGAGCAGGTCGACGACCTCGCGGCCGAGATGGAGGCCTTGAGCGACGCGGCCCTGAGGCGGCTGGCGCGGTCGCTCTCCTACCGGGCCAAGGCCGGTGAACCGATCGACACGCTGATCGTCGAGAGCTTCGCCGCCACGCGCGAGGCCGGCCGGCGCACGATCGGGATGCGGCACTACGACGTGCAGCTCCTGGCCGGCGTGGCCCTCGTGCACGGGGCGATCGTGGAGATGCAGACGGGCGAGGGGAAGACGCTCGTGGCCACGCTGCCGCTCATCGTGTATTCGCTCGCCGGCAAGGGGGCGCACCTGGCCACCGTGAATGACTACCTCGCCCGCCGGGACGCCGAGTGGATGGAGCCGATCTACAAGGCGCTCGGGCTGTCGGTGGGGATCGTCGAGTCGGAGATGGATTTTGACGCTCGGCGCGCGGCCTACGCCTGCGACGTCACCTACGGCACCGCCAAGGAATTCGGCTTCGACTTCCTCAAGGACCGGCTCATGAACCGCGAGATTGCGGAGGGCCGGGCCGATCTCGGGGCGATGCTCACCGGGCGAGCCGCCTCGACCGCGTCGCAGCTCCTCCAGCGGCCGTATTGGTTTGCCCTCGTCGACGAGGCCGACAACGTGCTCATCGACGAGGCCCGCACGCCGCTGATCATCGCCTCGCCGCCGGGCGAGGCGCAGGCGGTGCAGGAGGCGATCTTCCGCTTCGCGGCCACGGCGGCAGACTCGCTCGAGCGCGACGAAGACTTCGAGGCCGACGTGCAGAAGCAGACCTGCGAGCTCTTGGGCCGCGGGCGAAGCCGCGTGCGGGCCCACGAGCGGCCGCCGCTGCTCGACGGCGTGAGCCTGCTCGAACTCTACGACGCCGTCGAGCGGGCCCTCAAGGCGCGGCAGTTTTATATTCGCGACCGACAGTACGTGGTGCGCGACGACAAGATCGTGATCATCGACGAATTCACCGGCCGCTCGGCCGAGGGCCGCACCTGGCGTGACGGCCTCCACCAGGCGGTCGAGGCGAAGGAGGGCATCGAGGTGACGGTGCCCTCGGGACACGCGGCCCGGATCACGATCCAGGATCTCTTCGCCCGCTGGCCGCACCTCGCGGGCATGACGGGCACCATCGCCACGAGTGCCGGCGAAATCAGTCGCACCTACGACGTGGCCGTGGCCACGGTGCCGACAAACCGCCCGGCCGTCCGCAAGCGGCTGCCGCCCGTGATCTGTGCCGATCTCGCCGACAAGTTTCAGCGGATCGTCGCCGAGGTGCAGGAGATGTACGCCCTCGGCCGCCCGGTCTTGATCGGCACGCGGTCGATCGACAAGTCGGAGACCCTCTCGCGGATGCTCACGGAGGCAGGGCTGCCCCACACCGTGCTCAACGCGCGGCAGGTCGAGCGTGAGGCCGAGATCGTGTCGCAGGCGGGCCAGCGCGGCCAGATCACCGTGTCGACGAACATGGCCGGCCGCGGCACCGACATCAAACTCGGGGAGGGCGTCTACGACGTCGGCGGGTTGCACGTGATCTGCACGGAACTGCACGACTCGGCGCGGATCGACCGGCAGCTGATCGGCCGCTGCGGCCGGCAGGGCGACCCGGGCACGTGGCGGCAGTATGTGTCGCTCGACGACGATATCCTCGTGAGCGGCTTCGGCCCGGCCCGTGCGAAACGGGTCGTGAAGCGGCTCGAATCGTTTGTCGGCACCGCATCGGAGCGGGCACTGCGGATCTACAAGCAGGCTCAGCAGCGGATCGAGGCGCGACACATCCGGCAGCGGCGGCTCTTGGAATACGTGGAGCGGCAGCGGGCCGAGGCACATATCCAGATGAGCCAAGATCCGTATCTCGACGCCGCGAGCTAAATTGAGCGCGAAACATCGGCATCCTGCCGATTTTCGCTTCCGCGGCTGCGGGGCAAGCCAAGGTTGCCCCGAGCCGCGATGGCTCGGCATCCAGCCGAGCCTCGCGGAAGCCGCCGCAGGCCCGGAGGGATGCGCCGGCGCGGGCTCCCCATTCAGAAAGCCCGAGGCGTGAGCCGAAGGGAATACACGTGGCGTCGTGCGGCCGGGGCATCCTCTCGGCTTACGCCTCGGGCTTCCTGAGTAAAGGAGGCTCGGGGTTACCCCTACCGTTGAGCCGGCGCCTATCCAACACGTAGCGAACCTCCGGCGACGGGATCCGAGGAGCCCGAGGCCGGATGAGGCAAGATGAGGAATGACAGGCTGAAGCCTGTCCTACGGGCCGCATGGTTGGCGTTGACTGACGTGCCGTCCTGTGTGAGCCTACTGGTAGCCGTGACTCCCCATATGAAGCCTTGCTCGCGTCTCGTCGTGTCCCTCACGATCTGCCTCATGGTGGGCCATGCTCCCGTGCGCGCGGAGGATTCCCCTGCCGCGGCCACCGCCCCCCGCGAGATCGCTGCGGATGGCACCGTGTCGGTCGTGGTCGATCCACCGTCCGCGTCGCCCCCTGCCAGCACGAGCAATGCAGCGTCCGCCCCCGACGCGTCGCACGCCGCCACGCTCATCGGGGAGTTGCTCGAGCCGGCAGCTCGCGGCCAAGGCGGCCCCCCGCCAGACCGTCCGCTGCCCCTGCTCGAGGCACTCGAGCGGTCGGGCGATCGCACCCGTCGGCTCTGGATCACGCAGGCCTATTGGAAAGTGGCCGCCGCATGCGCTCGGCTGAAGCAGGCCACGGTGGCCGTCGAGCGGCTGGACCTCGTCGCCCCCGGAGCCGCGGGGCACGACCGCGCCGTGCTCGATGCCCTCGCCGCCGAGGCGCGGTCGGAGCGAGCCGAGGCCGAGGCTTCGCTCGTCGCCGCACAACAGGAGCTCGTGGACCTCGTCAGGCTTCCCGTGGGCGAGCCTCTGCCGTGGCCGGTCGATCGACCGCTCGCCACGGCCTACCAGACGCACTTCGACACGATCTTCGCCGCCCGGGCGGCCACCGGCCGCGTGCGGGCGATCCATCGCATGCTGCCCTCGCGCCACGAGGCGCTCGAAGCCCGAGCTGCCGCAGTGCGGGCTGCAGCAGAAGCATTCTCGCTCGCGGAGATCGAGCATGCCAAAGGAAACCTGCCGATCGAGGCGGTCGCGGCGGCCCAGGCGCGGCTCGGCACGCAGGAGCGGGCGTTCATCGACGACGTGCAGATCTACAACAACGAGATCGCCGAATACGTGATGGCCGTCGGGGATTTCTCGGTGCCCGACGAGCGGTTCGCGGCGATGCTCATCGGCACGCCGATCCCCTGGCGTCAGCAGCCGGCCGTCGTCGCCGTTGGAGCCACGGCCGAGGTCCCGCCGCCGCCGGCCCCGACGCAGCCCGCGGTCGCGGTGCCGCCGCCCGTGTTCATCCCACCGGCCGGTGTGCAGGCTCCGCCGCTCGCGGTGCCGGGTGCGCCGGCGATCGTGCCATGACGGTCTCGACCCCGGCCGCAGTGCCCGCCGTGCGGCCGCTCTCGATCGGCCCCGTCGTCGTCGATCCGCCGGTGCTCCAAGCCCCGATGGCCGGCTACACAAACTTCGCCTACCGCCAAGTGGTGCGCGAATTCGGCGGCGCCGGGCTGCTCGCCACCGAGATGATCGCGGCCCGCGGCGCGCGGTGGCTGGAAACGCATCGCGGCGAAAACCCCGACCGCCTGTGGGGCGTGCGCGACGAGCCGCGGCCGCTCGCCGTGCAGATGTGGGACAACGACCCCGAGAATCTCGCCGCAGTGGGCCGCCGGCTGGCGACAGACTTTCAGGTCAGCGTGGTCGATCTCAACTTTGGCTGTCCGGTGCGGCAGGTCACGGTGAAGGCCCACAGCGGCTCATGGCTCCTGCGCGACCCGGCCCGCGTGGGGGAGATCGTGCGCCGGGTCGTGGAGGCCTGCGACGGCACGCCCGTGACGGCCAAGATCCGGCTGGGCTGCGCCGACACCTGCCGCACGGCCGTCGAGGTCGCGCAGCGGATCGAGGAGGCCGGGGCCTCGTGCCTCACGGTGCACGGCCGCGTGGCCGCGCAGTTTTTTTCCGGCCGCGCCGACTGGGAGGCGATCGCCGCGGTGAAGCGCAGCGTGTCGCGGCTGCCGATCGTCGGCAACGGCGACATCGACTCGGCGGAGACGGCGGTGGCCAGGCTTCGAGACCACGGGCTCGACGGGGTGATGATCGCCCGCGAGTCGCTCGCGAAGCCGTGGATCTTCGCGCAGACCGCCGCGCTCCTGCGCGGTGAGCCCAAGCCCCCCGACCCATCGCCCGCGGAGCAATACGACCTCGTGCTCCACCACTACGATCTCGTCTGCCGCCGCTTCGGCCCCGACCGTGGCACCCTCCTGATGCGGAAGTTCGCCTGCTCCTATGCCCAGGGTCTGCCCGGGGCGCGCGAGTTTCGCGGCCAGGTGTCGCGGGTGCTCTCGCAGGGGGAGTTTCTGGACGTGATGCGGAAGACGTTTCCAGGAAGTCCGGCCCGGAGGGATTTTTCACAGCCCCGCTTGTCGAAAATCGGGGGCGCGCTATAACTCATGTATGAGCACTTCGAGTCTCACATCGGCCCCCATTGCGCGGAGTTCTGACGCCGCCCTCCTGGACAGGCTCCGGATGGAAGGGAGTTCGGGCATCGGCGACTTGGCCGAAGCGCTCGGCGTCACGGCCACGGCCGTCCGCCAGCGGCTCGAGCGGCTCATGAAGGCAGGTCTCGTGGAACGCGCGGCGCATGAGCGGGCCGCCGGCCGCGGCCGCCCTGCCCATCACTACAGTCTCACCGACAAGGGCCGCCGCAGTGGCGGCGATAATTTTCGCGACCTCGCCCTCGTGCTCTGGCGGGAGGTGCGGGCCGTCCGCGAACCGGAAGTCCGCCGCGGGCTGCTGGCTCGAATCGGCGCCGCGCTGGCCCACGAATACCGCGACCGGGTCGCTGGGCCCACGCCCGAGGCGCGCCTGCGCGACGTCGCGGGGCTGTTCGGCGAACGGCGGCTGCCGTGTGCGGTCGATGCCGGCGCTTCCTCCGGGGGCCTGCCCGTGCTCACGACCTACGCTTGCCCGTACCCAGATCTGGCCGAAGAAGACCGAGGCATCTGCGCCGCCGAGCGGGTGATGCTCGAGGAACTCGTCGGCGTGCCCGTAAAGCTGTCGGAATGCCGGCTCGACGGCGGCTCGTGCTGCCGATTCACCGCGGGCGAGCCAGTCCCGGCGGCCGCTTCAGCAGCCCTTGAAAACCCGGGCGTTGCAGCATCGAATGCCGTGCGGTTTCCCTTGCAGACCATCCAGGAGAGTGCTCCATGACGCAGCCCCTTGCCACCCCGAAGCCTTGGATCGAGGGCCGGTTCGAAGAAAACATGGTCCTCACGACCGTCGAGCAGGCGATCAACTGGGCCCGTCAGTCGAGCATCTGGCCGATGACGTTCGGCCTGGCGTGCTGCGCCATCGAAATGATGGCCGCGGGTGCCAGCCGCTACGACCTCGACCGCTTCGGCGCCGGTGCCTTCCGGGCCACGCCCCGCCAGGCCGATCTGATGATCGTGGCCGGCACAGTGACCTACAAAATGGCCAGCCGTGTCCGCCGGCTCTACAACCTCATGCCCGATCCGAAATACGTGATCGCGATGGGAGCCTGCACCACCGGTGGCGGGCCGTACTTCAAGTGGGGCTATCACGTCGTCAAGGGCGTGGACCTCGTCGTGCCGGTCGATGTGTATGTGCCCGGCTGCCCGCCGCGTCCGGAAAGCCTGCTCGAAGGGCTGATGCGGATTCAGGACAAAATCCAGGGGCAGCGGATCGCGAAGCGGAAAGACGGCGCCGGCAAGATCGACGATGAGCTGCCCGTGCCGCACCACTCGGGCTACGTCGTCTCCCCCGTGGGCGACGGCGAACTCGTGTTCGATCACCAAAAGGTTCAGGCCTGATTCGGCAGCATCTCGCCAAGGAAGAAACGTACGACATGACCACCCCGGCAGCGCTCGGCGAAAAACTCGTCGATCAAAAACTCGTCATCAAGGGTCTTCACGTGGCCGTCGATGGCCAGGAGATCTTGAAGGGTGTCGATCTCACGATCGGCCGCGGCGAGGTGCACGCGCTGATGGGCCCCAACGGCTCGGGCAAGAGTACGCTCGGTTATGCGATCATGGGCCATCCGTCGTATGAGGTGACGGCCGGCTCGATCGAGATGGTGAAGGCCGATGGCAGCCGCCTGGACGTTCTGGCAATGGAGCCCGACGAGCGGGCCCGGGCCGGAATCTTCCTGGCATTTCAGCGGCCGATGTCGATCCCCGGCGTGCGGGTGGCCGACTTCCTGCGACATTCGGTCACGAACGTCCGCAACCCCGACCGCAAGGAAGGGGAAGAGCTGATGCCGATGCGGGAGTTTCGCGACGAGCTCAAGAAGAAGATGGCCGAGCTGTCGATGGACCCGGAGTTTGCCCGCCGCTACGTCAACGACGGCTTCTCTGGCGGCGAGATGAAGCGGGCCGAGATTCTCCAGCTGGCGATGCTGCGGCCGAAGTTCGCGATCCTCGACGAGACCGACAGCGGCCTCGACGCCGACGCCGTCCGGCTCGCAAGCGAGAGCATCGCCCGCATTGGCGGTGCTGAGATGGGGATTCTCATCATCACTCACCACGAGCAACTGCTCGAACACAACATTCCCCTCAGGACGCACGTGATGCTCGGAGGGAAGATCGTCGAATCGGGCGGGCCCGACCTCGCCGCCGAACTCCACAAGCGGGGCTACGAGCGGATCCGTGCCGCCTACCCTGAGGCGGCGGCGGCGGAGAAGGTGATGGAGGAGTCGGCGCGGGCGGTGTCGGTATAGCCTGGGCTTTGTGTCGGTCAACGCAGGAGCAGCAACATGTCCACTGGAATCGAAGAATCCTCGACGCTCGCCTTGGGCGAGATCAACAACTCCGACTTCCGTACCGATTCCCCCGCCATCTTCAAGGCGCGACGGGGCATCGATGCGACGATCGTCTCGCAGATCTCGGAGATGAAGGGCGAGCCCGCGTGGATGCGTGATTTCCGCCTCAAGTCGCTCGAGATCTTCAACTCGAAGCCGATGCCCCACTGGGGCGGCCGGATCGGCATCGACTTCCAGGAAATCTTCTACTACCTCAAGCCGGCCGAGCAGCAGGGCAAGACATGGGAAGAGGTGCCCGACGCCATCAAGAAGACGTTCGACCGGCTGGGCATTCCCGAGGCGGAGCGGAAGTTTCTCTCCGGCGTGAAAGCGCAGTTCGAGAGCGAAGTGGTCTATGGCTCGCTGCAGGAGGATCTCGCCAAGAAGGGTGTGATCTTTACCGACACCGACACCGCCATCCGCGAGCACTCCGACCTGCTGCGTGAGTATTTCGGGAAGATCATCTCGCCCACCGACAACAAGTTCGCCGCGCTCAACTCGGCCGTCTGGTCGGGGGGCTCGTTCATCTACGTGCCCAAGGGAGTGAAGATCGAGTTTCCTCTCCAGGCCTACGTCCGCATCAACGCCGAGAGCATGGGGCAGGTCGAGCGGACACTGATCATCGTCGACGAAGGGGCTCAGGTGCACTACGTCGAGGGCTGCACGGCCCCGATGTATTCCACCGAGAGCCTCCATTCGGCGGTCGTCGAGGTGG
>CAMAVC010000122.1 GCA_945861585.1 Planctomicrobium piriforme | reverse complement strand
CGCGGTTGTGCTCGGGCCGCGGCTCATCCTGGCCGACGAGCCCACCGGCCAACTCGACGCGGCCAACGCCAAGGTGGTGACCGATCTGCTCGTGGACCTCGCCGGAGAAGTGGGCGGGATGCTGCTCGTGGCCACGCACGCCCGGGCGGTGGCCGACCGAATCGGCACGGTGCGGCAGCTCGTGTCGGGGCGGCTCGAGCCATGACCGCAGTCGCAGGGGAGCGAGCGGGCGAGGCCGGCCAGCCGGTGGCGTCGATCGCGGGCCTTGCGCTCCGGCTTGTGCGGCATTGGTGGCGGCAGCTCGCGGCACTCGCCGCGGCCTGCGGCGTGGTGGCGGCCACGATCTCGGGAGCGCTCGGCGTGGGGGCGGCCGTCGAGCAGGGCTTGCTCAGGCTCGCGATCTCACGGCTCGGGCGGATCGATGCGGCCGTGGTGGGCGACGACTTTTTTCGGGCGGCGCTCGCCGACGAATTGGCGGCGGCGGCCGAGCCCGGCGCCGCGCTCGTGCCCGCGATCGTGATCGAAGCCGTGGTGGAGACGGCGGCGGATGGCCGTGGGCCTTCCCGGGCCACGCGGGCGGTGGTGCTTGCCTGCGACGACATCGCCACGCTTGGCTTTGCCGGGAACGCTCCCACGCTCTCCGGCGACGCCGTCGCCGTGAATCGGCCCTTGGCCGAGGCACTCGGCGTCGACGCGGCGTCGCCGCTCGTGCTGCGGATCGCCGAGCGGTCGGCGGCGCCCTCCGACACTCCGCTCGGCCGGCGTGAGATGCGCTCAAACGGCCGACGCGTCGCCGTGGCGACAGTGCTGCCAGAGGAAGGCCTCGGGCAGTTTGCGCTCGAACCGGCGCAGGTCACGCGGCCGCTGGTCGTGGCACCGCTGGCGCTCGTGCGAGGCCTCTTGGACCGCGGTGACGTGGCGAACGCGATCTTCGCCGTGCCACGCGGTCCGAGCAACCAGCGAGCCGGTGGGCTCGCCGACAGCCTGCGTGCCCGGGTTGCGCCCACGCTCGCCGACTCCGGCCTCGTGCTTGCCGAGGCCGCATCTGAGCCCGCGACCGTCCGGCTCACGAGCCGGCGGCTGATTCTGCCCGACGCGGTGGACCGAGCAGCCGAGGCTGTCCTCGCGCCGCTCGGCGGCCAGCCGTCACTCGTGTTTCTCGCGAATGCGATCACGACCACGGGCTCCACACCCGCAGCCACGATCCCCTACTCCACCATCCTCGGCGTCACCGACACCGCGCTCCCCGTCGGCAGCCTCGTCGATGCCGACGGCGCGAGGCTCGCGCCGCCCGGGCCCGACGAGATCGTGATCGACCAGTGGGTGGCCGATGATCTCGCGGCGCAGGGGCGGCCGGTGGCGGTGGGAGACACGCTCGATGTGGCGTATTTTCTCCCTGAGACCGTTCATGGTCGCGTCGAGGAGGCCCGCGCGAGGCTGCAGGTGAGCGGGATCGTGGCGATGCAGGGCGCTGCCGTCGATCGCACGCTCGTGCCCGAGGTGGAGGGCGTCAGCGACGAAGACTCGATCGCCGACTGGGATCCGCCGTTTCCGTTCGAGGCGTCGCGGGTGCGCACGACGCCGCCGCACGACGAGGATGACCAGTTTTGGAAAACATACGGGACGACGCCGAAGGCGTTCGTGTCGCTGGCGACCGCGCGCACGCTGGCCGGCAGCCGCTTCGGGGCCACGACGGCCTGGCATGTGCCGCGCGAACGCGTGACCGACCTCGGGTCGCTGCGCGGCGCGCTCGCTGCGCGGCTCGAGCCCGAGCAGGTCGGCATCAAGGTCGTGCCACTGGCCGCCGAGGCCCGCGCCGCGGCACGGGGCTCGACGCCGTTCGGCCCGCTGTTTCTCGCGCTCTCGTCGTTCGTGGTCGTCGCCGGCCTGGTGCTCGAGTGGCTGTTGTTCCGACTGCTCGTCACGGCGCGGCGGCGCGAGATCGGCGTGCTGGCCGCGATCGGCTGGCCGCCGCGGCGGCTGGCGATGCTGCTGGCGCTCGTCGGGCTCGTGGCGGCCGTCGTGGGCTCTTTCGCGGGCGCCTGTCTAGGCCCGCTCTGGGCACGCGCGATGCTCGCAGCGCTCGCCCGTGCGTGGACGACGTCTGTTGCGGCCGGGTCGCAGCAGGCGTTTGGCGACGGCGCGAGTGCGAGTCGGCCGCTCGTGGCCGCGCTCGTGGCGAGCCTCGCCGTGTCGGTCGGGGCCCTCGTGTGGGCAGCCGCGCGGGCCGCTCGCGCCCGGCCTCTCGCCCTCCTGCGTGGCACGGCGGAGATTCCGGGCGGGAACGGGCATCCGCGGCCGTGGCTGCCGCTCACCGCCGCCGTGGGCGCGGTCGTCATCGGCTGGCTCGGGCTGAACGCGGGGCCCGAGCGGGCCGTCGCGATGTTTTTTCTGTCGGGGGCCGCGGCGCTCGTCGCATTCGTGGCGGCCGCGAGGGCTGTGCTCGTCGCGCAGCGTGCGGTGCCCGTCGCGTTGCTCGGCCATCTGGCATGGCGGTCGCTCTGCGGGCAGCCGTCGCGGGTGGCGAGCGTGATCGCGATCGTGGCGGTGGCCGAGTTTCTCGTCGTGGCGCTCTCGGCGTTTCGGCTCGAGCCGCCCCCCGACCCCGCCGACCGGCGGTCGCCGACGGGTGGCTATGCGGCGATCGCATCGTTCGGCACGCCGGTGAGTGCCGACTCGGCGGCGGACCTCGAGGGTGCGGAGGTGGCGTGCATTCGCTCGAGCGGCGGCGCCGACGCCAGCTGCACGAATCTCTACGCAGCGCTGCGGCCCACCGTGCTCGGCGTCGGGCCCGGATTCGTGGCCCGCGGCGGCTTTTCATTTTTGGCCCACCGGCCTCTGCCCTCAGGCGAGACGAACCCGTGGACGCTGCTCGACCCTGCTCCCGATGTCGACGGGCCGATTCCTGCGATCCTCGATCAGGCAACGGCCCAGTGGGCGCTCAAGCTCGGTGGCCTGGGAGCGCGGTTCACGGTGCCCGACGACGAAGGCGCGGCGGTCGAGTATGAGATCGTTGGGCTCCTCGCGCCGGGTATTCTGCAGGGATTCGTGATCGTGGGTGAGCGGTCATTCGAGGCGGCGTTTCCGCGGCGGTCGGGGTATGACTTCGCGCTGCTCGATGCGGCGCGATCAGCTTCTACGGATGAACTCGCAGGGCAGGCACGCGACGTCTGGGCCGACGCCGGCGTGACGCTCGAGCCGACGCTCGACCGACTGACCCGGCTCTCGGCCGTGCAAAACACGTTCCTCGCCGGCTTCCAGACGCTCGGCCTGCTTGGCCTGCTCCTGGGCACCGCGGGCGTGGCGGCCGTGCAGGCGCAGGGCGTGCTCGAACGGATCGGCCAGTTCGGGCTGCTGCAGGCCGTTGGGTTTGCACCAGGCAGGGTCCGCGCGCTTGTGATGCTGGAATCGGTGCTGGTCGTCGGCGCCGGCCTCGTGGCCGGGGCGCTTGCCGGCATGGTCGCACTCATGCCGGCCCTTCTCTCCGGCCGCGCGGCGTTGCCTTTCGGCTGGATGGCGGCCACCTGCGGTCTCACGCTCGCAGCCGCAGCCGCGGCGGGCGTCGTCGCCTCGCGCGGGGCTACGCACGTGCATCCGCGCGAGGCGCTGCGAGCGCCGTGACGACGGCCACGCCGCCGACGAGCAGCAGGCCGACGCCCGCCCCGACGAGCGCGTTGGCCGCCGTCGAGAGCGCGAAGGTCCATGGTGATGCCCCATGCCCGCCTGCGGAAAGCCAGGCTGTGAGGTCGTGAAGGGCATGGTGGATGGCGGGGATGCCGTGGGCGATGATGCCGCCGCCGACCAGGAACATTGCCGCCGTTCCCGCGATGGACAGCCCGCGCATCATCCAGGGGGCCGCCGCGAGGATGCCGCGGCCGACGGCGGCAAGGAACGGCTCACGTCGGGTCGCGAGCAGGCTGCCGGCATCGTCGAGCTTCACGATCGCGGCGACGAGTCCGTAGACGCCGATCGTCATGGCCGCCGAAATCACGAGCAGCACCGCGAGCTGGGTGGGAAGCGGCCGGCCTGCCACCACACCGAGCGTGATCACGATGATCTCGGCCGAGAGGATGAAGTCGGTGCGAATCGCGCCGGCGATCTTCCCCGATTCGAGCGTCACTGAATCGCCCACATGAGCCGGCTGGAGCGAGTCTCTGTCGTCGACGCGGCCGTGCCCGTCGTGCCCTCCGGTGGCACGATGCAGCAGCCGGTGAAGGATTTTCTCGGCGCCTTCGTAACAGAGGTAGGCACCGCCGGCGATGAGCAGAGGCGTGACCGCCCAGGGTGCGAGCCAGCTGAGTGCGAGAGCCGCCGGCACGAGAATCGCCTTGTTGATGGCCGAGCCGCGGGCCACCCGCCAGACGACGGCCAACTCGCGGGCGGGCTGCACGCCAGTGACCTGCTTCGCGTTGAGCGCCAGATCATCACCGAGCACGCCGGCCGTCTTCTTCACGGCGACCTTTGTCATCGTCGCCACGTCGTCGAGGACCGTCGCGATGTCGTCGAGCAAGAGCAGGAGGCTGGAGGCCATGGGCGACGATTCCTGTAGGCCGACAGCCTACCACGAGGCCCGCTGTCCGCTCGGCCAGGCGGCCGCCGGGAAAGTGGCTTTGCGGGTTTCGCCGGTCGGCCGGTACGGTGAGCTCATGCACATCGTCGTGATCTTGCCGCGCTGGGTGGGCGACCTCGTCATGTCGACCCCCCTGCTCCGCGCCCTGCGCGGCCACTTCGCCGGCCGCGCGCGGATCACAGGCGTGATGAAGCCGATGTTCGCCGAGCTCCTCGAGGGCACGCCATGGCTCGACGACATGGTGTTTTACGACCGGCGCAGCAAGGATCCGGCCAAGCGATTTCGGGCCGTCGCCGGGCGGCTGCGGGCCGACCGGCCGGACATCGCGTTGATCGTGCCGAATTCGCTCTCGACGGGAGCGCTCGCGTTCATGATGGGGGCCCGCCGGCGCGTGGGCTTCGCCCGCCACTGGCGGCGGATGCTGCTCACCGATCCGCTCACGCCGCCCCGCGACGGATTGCGCATCCGCCCCGTCTCGACCGCCGAGCATGCGATGGACCTCGCCGAGCGGATTGGCGTGCCGCGGCAGCCGCTCGAGCTCGAGCTCGCGACCACTGCGGCCGACGAGTCGCTCGCCGATGGCGTGCTCGCGCGGCTCTTCCCCGAGCATGATCCAGCCGGGCCGCTCGTCGTGTTCAACGACAATGGCGCCTTCGGGCCGTCGAAGTCGTGGGGTGCCGACAAGTTTGCCACGCTCGGGCGGCTCATCGCGGACCGCGTTCCCGGCGCGCGGGTGCTCGTTCACTGCGGCCCCGGCGATCGCGACGACGCCCGGGCGATCGAGCAGCAGGCGGCGCTGCCGGCCGTGCGCAGCCTCGCCGACGAAGCGCAGCTCCCGTTCGGCCTCGCGAAGGCGGTGATCCGCCGTGCGGATGCCGTGGTCACCACCGACAGCGGCCCTCGGCACATCGCCGCCGCATTCCGGCGGCCCACGATCGTGCTCCACGGCCCGATGGATCCGCGGCTGAGCCGGTCGGAGGAGCCGCGGCTCGTGGAGATGCGGCTCGACCTCCCCTGCTCCCCGTGCGGCAAGCGCACCTGCCCCCTCGGCCACCACGATTGCATGCGGCTGCTTTCGGTGGATGATGTGGGTCGCTCGCTCGTCGCCACCCTCGCGGAGAATGCCAGATGTTCCAGTTCCTGAGCCTGATCGGCGCGATCGCGCTCACCGCCTTCTGCTGGGGCATCTACGGGCCGGTGCTCCATTTCGGCCGCGAGGCGCTGCACTCGAGTCTGCGGCCGTTTGTGTGCGTGGGCCTCGCGTACTTTCTGATTGCGGTGCTCGCGCCCTTGGCCCTGCTTGCCCGTGGCGGCGAACGCGGCGCGTGGTCGGCGAAGGGCGTGCTCTGGAGCCTGCTCGCCGGCAGCGCCGGCGCGCTCGGCGCCCTCGGCGTGATTCTCGCGCTCGGGTTCGGCGGCAAGCCGATCTACGTGATGCCGCTCGTGTTCGGCGGGGCGCCGGTCGTGAACACACTGCTCACGGCGTTCATGAACAAGGCGTTCAACCAGCTCAAGGCGCCGTTTCTGGCGGGCCTGATTCTCGTGGTGCTCGGGGCCGTGACCGTGCTCGTGTTCAAGCCGCAGCCGCAGCCGCAGGCCCACGCCGCGCCCGCCGCCGCAGCGGCGGTGACGGACGATGCGTTGGCGCCTGCGGAGCCTGCGATCGGGGCTCCCGCGAAGACGGCTGAAAAGAAGACGGAGCGGTTCTTCGAGGTCTTGCTCTCGACCGCGCTTGCGATGTTCTCGTGGGGTGCCTACGGCCCGGTGCTGCACCGTGGCCAGGGAGCGATGGGGGGCAGCCGGCTGCGGCCGCTGATCTGTATCGGCGTGGCGTACTTCTTGATCGCCGTGCTCGTGCCACTTGCGCTGCTCGTGCCGATGGGCGACACGGGCAATTGGGGCATGAGCGGCATGCTCTGGAGCCTCGGGGCAGGGTCGCTCGGCGCACTTGGCGCGCTCGGCACGATCCTCGCCTTCGCCTGCGGCGGCAAGCCGTTCACGGTGATGCCGGTCGTGTTTGGCTGCGCACCGGTGCTCAACACGCTGGCCACGATCGCCCTGGCCCACACGCCGCCGGCGGCCGTGAGCCCGTTCTTTCTCGCCGGGATGCTGATCGTGGCCGCCGGTGCCGCGATCGTGCTCACATTCGGCCCCCGGGGCCACGCCCCCGCCACCAAGTAGGACAGGCTTCGGCCTGCGCGAAGCGCTTCGAGATGGCCATGCCGCAGCAGGCGTTCATCCATCAGATCTTCTACGACGAGCGAACCCGGGCGCAGCTCGACCCCGGGTTTCTGCCCCTCGACAACACCGCGAACCTGCGGCCCGACTGGAGCGAGTATTGGCCGATCCGACACTTCTTCCTGGCGAACACGTTTGTTCGCGATGCCGGGTATGGATTCCTGTCACCGAAGTTTGGCGCCAAGACGGGGCTGACGGCGGCCGATGTCCACCGGTTCATCGCCGAGGACGAGGCGGACGTCTTTCTGTTTTCACCCTGGATCGATCAGTCGGCGGCGGTGCTGAACGTATTCGAGCAGGCCGCGGTGCACGGCCGTGGCGTGCCGGCGTTGTGTGCCCATGTGCTCGGGCAGCTCGCCCCCGGCATCGATGCCCTCCGCCTCGTGATGGATTCCAGGCAGGTCGTGTTCTGCAATTTTTTCGTCGCCCGACCCGCCTTCTGGCAGCGCTGGTTCAGCCTGTGCGAGCCCGTCTTCCGGCTGTGTGAGGCTGGCGACAGCCCGCTCGCGGCACAGTTGCGCACGCTCGTTCCGCACGACGGACGAAGCAACGAGGCCAAGGTGTTCCTGATCGAGCGGGTCGCCTCGTTCATTCTCGCCACCGAATCCCGCTGGAAGGTGCGGGCCTACGACCCCGCCCGGCTGCCGCTGTCGAAGGCGCCGATCGCCGGCCGCGAGACGCTGATGCAGCTCGACGCGCTCAAGCGTGCCTGGCGAACCGATGGAAATCCGGAGCACCTGCGTGCGTACCGCGGGTTGCGGGCGTCACTCGCGGGGCCACTCAGACCACCCGCAGCCGTTTTCGATACCCCTCGGTGAAGTACTCGCGGTGGGTGGCTTCCGGCAAGGCATAGTGGAAACCCCACCCCATCCGCTGCGAGTGCGGGCTCGGTTCCCACCGATGAAATCGCTGATGATCGCCGCTTCGTTCCACGTCACCGCGAGCACGGTCAGGAGATTCGTCGTCATGGATGGTGAAGGATAAGACGGTCAACGACACGGAGGCAATGGTTCAATGGCACGCGGGACGCGTGCCTCACGTGTCACGTGCCGCGGGTGTTGCCGAACCACTCGATGTGGTGGCGGCGGGCGAGGCGGACGCCGAGCCGGGGGCACTCCTCGGCGAGCCAGGCAGTCTTGGCGGCGAGTTCTTCGCGGGTGCGGCCCTGCGGCATGAACAGCACTCGCCCGCGGTCGATCGGCGGGCCCGCCTGCTCGAGGTCGGCGATCCAGGCGAGCGTCTCGGCGATGTCGGCGGGAGAGTCGATCACGAACTTGAGCTGGTAGGGGGCCGCAGCCATCAGCCGGCGCAGCGCGGCGTCGTCGCGCCGCGTCGCTTCGTGGCGGTCGCGCCAGCCGCCGGGCGTGTCGGCTGGTGGGGCGGACGTCGAGAGCTTGGGGCTGATCGACATCAGATCCGCCGGTGCGTCGAGCCACACCGTGCCTGCCGTCTCGATCGTCACGTGCCGGCCGTTCGCGCGCAGCCG
>CAMAVC010000121.1 GCA_945861585.1 Planctomicrobium piriforme | reverse complement strand
CGAGTCCTGTACTCTCAACACGACCGGAGGCGAGCATGCCTACCGCCGGCTCCGAATCCGGGTTGTTATCAACTGCCCTACGAACGCGAGCGTTCCTTGAGGCGGCGGCTGGCCTGCGTGAGCGTGTCGCGCTCGGCGGGGGTCAGGCTCGATTCACCCGAGCGGCTGATCTTCTCGAGGATCCGATCCACTTCTTGCTGGAGGTCGGCATCCAGCCGTGAGGCCTCGCGGGGCGGGGCGAGCGGCTGCCGCGGCGACGTGGCGTCGTCGTCGGGTCGCACGACCCGCATCCGACGGCGACGGAACGTGGCGAGCACGTTCGTGAGTTCGCCGAGTTGCCAGCCGCGCCAGGCATAGAGCAGGCCGAAGATCGCGCCAGCCACGTGCGCCACGTGGGCCACGTTGCCGCCGCCGGTAGCCGCGCCCTGGACGTCAGACACGAAGTAGAGGATGCCGAGGGCCCAGGCCGGCACCGGAAGCACGCCCCAGAGCAGCACGGTCTGTCGCGGGAAATACCAAATGAAGACGGCGAGCACCGCCATCACGGCTCCGCTGGCGCCGACGAGAAACATCCGCGGGGCCTGCAGCGGCTGGCCAACCTGCACGCTCACGAGCCAGGCGAGGCCGGCGAGCACGATCGCCGTCACATAGAAGCGAAAGAATTCGGCCCGCCCCATGATCTCCTCGACCTCGCGGCCGAAGAACCAGAGGGCGAGCATGTTGAACACGAGGTGCCAGGGATTCTGCGAATCGTGCACGAAGCCGTAGGTCACCAACTCCCAGGCCTTGAGCAGATGCTGGGGGAGGTCGCCTTCGAGCGCGAGAAACCGGTTGACCGGAAATTCGTTCGCCCCCAGCAGGTTCGCCACCCAGACGGCGATGTTGGCCACGATGATCGTGAGCACGCCCGTCCATTCCTGGAGGAAGGAGTTGGACGGCTCGGAACGGTAGTAGCCGCGGTCGGAGAATCCCATCGCTGGCATCCTAGGACGGGGCCGGGCCCAAGGGCAACCGGAGACGATCGCGGGCCACCCTGACCGGCTGGGGAGCATCTGCTACGCTTCGCGTTCCGGCGCGGAACAGCAGCGTCGGGACTCATTCCTCGAGACGGAGAGACGGAGCATGGCGACCAATGGCGCGCTCGGCAGGAAATTGCGGATGGGGATCGTGGGCGGCGGCCAGGGCTCGTTCATCGGCCGTGTGCACGTGACGGCGGCCGTGCTCGACAACCGGGCCGAGCTCGTGGCCGGCGCGTTTTCGAGTGATGCCACCCGCTCGAAGGCCAGCGCCGCAGACTACGCCGTGGATCCGGCGCGGGCCTACGGGTCGTACGAAGAGCTGTTCGCGAAGGAGAAGGCCCTGCCGGCTGACAAGCGGATCGACTTCGTGTCGATCACGACCCCGAACCACATGCACTTTCCCGTGGCGAAAGCCGCGGTCGAGGCGGGCTTCAACGTGATCTGCGACAAGCCGCTGACGCTCACGCTCGTCGAGGCCGAGGCGCTCGCCACGATCGTCAAGGCGTCGCCGGTCGTGTTCGCCGTGTCGCACAACTACACCGGCTACCCCCTCGTGCGGCAGGCCCGCGAGATGATCCTCTCGGGCGAACTTGGCGACATCCAGGCGATCCGCGCCGAATACATCCAGGGCTGGCTGCGAACCAGGCTCGAGGCCGAGGGGCAGAAGCAGGCGGCGTGGCGAACCGACCCCAAAAAGAGCGGCGCGGCCGGCGCCTTCGGCGACATCGGCACCCATGCCTACAACCTCGGCCGCTACATGACCGGCATCCTGCCGCAGAAGATCAGCGCAAACCTGAAGATCTTCGAGCCCGCTCGGGCCCTCGACGACTACGGCCACGCCGTGATCCGCTACGAGAACGGCGCTCTCGGCACCGTCACCGCCTCGCAGATCAGCCATGGCCGCGAGAACGACGTACGGATCCAGATCGACGGCACGCTCGCCAGCCTCGAATGGCACCAGGAAAACCCCAACCAACTGTTCGTACGCAAGAACGGCGAGCCGCACCGCATCTATACCCGCGACCCGAACGCCCCGTTCATGAACGCCTCGGGCAAGGCCGCCTGCCGGCTGCCGTCGGGGCACCCGGAGGCCTTCTTCGAGGCCTTCGCCAACATCTACCGCGGCGCCTACGACGCGATGGAGCTCGCCCTCACCGGCCAGCCCTTCGAACGGACGAACACCATCTATCCCAATATCCACGACGGCGTGGAGGGGATGTATTTCATCGAGCAGTCGGTGGCGTCGAGCAAGGCCGACGGCGCCTGGCTGCCACTCAAACACCCGCTGGCCAGGCACTGATGGCGAAGACCGATACGGCCTGTTTCGTGTTCGACATCGAGAGCGTGGCGGATGGTGCGCTCGTATCGCGGCTGAAATACCCGGGCGAGGATCTCACGCCGAGCAAGGCGATCAAGAAGTATCGGGAGGAACTCCTCGAGGAGAACGGCAAGGACTTCGTTCCCTACACGTTCCACCTCCCGGTCTCGCTCGTGATCGCCAAGGTTGCCCACGACTACCGGCTCATCGATCTCGTGGCCCTCGACGAAGAGCAGTCGCGGCCCCACGAGATCGTGAAACTCTTCTGGGAGGGCTGGCAGAAGTATCGCCGACCGCGGCTTGTGACCTTCAACGGCCGCGGCTTCGACCTGCCGCTCCTCGAACTCTGTGCCTACCGCTACGGGCTGGCCATCCCCGACTGGTTCGCGGAAGATCGCAAGAGCTTCGACCAGCCCCGCAACCGCTACGCCACCTTCGCCCACTTCGACCTGCACGAGTGGCTCACGAACAACGGCGCCTCGCGGTTCAACGGCGGGCTGTCGCTGGCCGCGAGCCTGATCGGCAAGCCCGGCAAGCTCGACGTGGCGGGCCACATGGTGCAAGACCTGTGGGACGCCGGCAAGAAGGCCGAGATCCACGACTACTGCCGCGGCGACGTGCTCGACACCTACTTCGTATTCCTCCGGTCGCGGGTCGTGGCCGGCGAGCTGTCGGTGAAGGAAGAGCACGCGATCATCGACGACGCCCGCGGCTGGATCGAGGACAAGGCGAAGACCTCGCCCGGTCTCACCCGCTACCTGGCCGCCTGGGGCGACTGGAAAAGCCCGTGGGCGTGAGTGTCGACGCCGGTTTGTCAGCGCGTCGGCGAGGGGCTGCCCCGTACCGTCTCGCCGGACGTTCGCTGCGGGCTGGCTGTCGCGCCGTCGCCGCCGTCCCGGCGTCGTCTCCGGCTTACGGTCGCCAGGCAAAGCCCGGCTCCCACGCCTGCGGCGTCAGGGCCGGAGGCCCGGGCGAACACCGGCCGACGGAGGTCGGCCAAGGGAAAATGGCAGGATGCCATGTTTCCCGTGAAGGGGCCCACATACGCCGTCTCAACGGCAGGGGCAGCTCCTCGCCTCACCAACTCGTAGGCGCTCAGCAGTTTCGGCGGAGACGGTCGGTGGGCACGCGCAGACGAAGGGAGTCGTTGAGGACTATCGGTGTCTGAGCAAAACCCACGAGTCCTGTACTCTCAACACGACCGGAGGCGAGCATGCCTACCGCCGGCTCCGAGTGCGGGCATCTATCACATGACGTACCGTGCGGCGAGACGGTACGGGGTGACCCCGAGCCGGCGCCCCGGCAACGCTGTGAGCCCTACCGCGTCAGGCCCGTGGGGACTGCGGCGGTGCGTTGGTCGGGGCGGGCCTGGAGGCGGAGCTGGTCGATCGTGGCCACGAGCTCGCGCATCTTGAGTTCGTCGACATGGCCCGAGAGCACGGCGTGGACTTCACCCTGCGGGTTGATGAGCACGATGTTGGGGCTGCCCGGCACGATGCCGTAGGCGTGTTCGAGCCGGCCATCGAAGTCGAGCCACACCGGCACGACGGGCGAATCCTTCCTGAACTGCGCCCGGGCCACCGGCTGGAGCGCCTTGGGAATCTCCGGCAGGCTCGCGACGGCGATCACGCTCACGTCGGGCACGCGCACGCCGGCCGGCCAACCCGGCAGGCCTGTGACGGGCTGGCGACCCCAATCGGATGCCGGCGCGGTCAGGGCCGCGGGATGGAAGTGGACGTGGAGCCGGCGGCCGAGGTCGAGCGCCGCCTCACCCCCTTTTCGCTCGGCGTAGACGAGCACGACCACGTCGCCACGCCTCATGCCGGTTTCGTGACGGGTCTTGAACTGGTCTTCCATCGCGATGTTCACGACCCGCTGCGGCGCCTGGGCGGCGGCACACACGGCGAGCGGTGGCACGAGGGCGAGCGCGGCGAAAATGGTGCGCATGGGAGCTCCGGGGCAGAAGGAGGGGGGGAGTACCACGCCGCGCCGCGCCGGCACAAGGGCGGTTCCGCGGCTGCCGCGTGGATTCAGCAGTCGGTCGCCGGGGCCTTCGGCCGGAGCAGCGCCAGGATCGCCGGCAGGAACACGAGCGACGTGATCGTGCAGGTCGTGACGCCAAGCGTGAGCACGCGGCCGAGGCTCTCGAGCCCCCGGTGGCTCGCCACCATCAGGGCGCCGAAGCCAAGGATCGTGGTCAGCGCGTCGACGAGCACGGAGTTGGCCGTCGACGCACTGATCGAATAGGGGCCTGGCCGCTCGAGGAAGTCGTGCACGATGTGCACCCCGTAGTCGACCGCGATCCCGAGGATCAGCGGAATGCCGATCAGATTGGCAGGATTGAGCTCGATGCCGACGAGCCCCATCAGGCCGAGCGTCTGGGCCATGCCCACGGCCAGCGGCAGCGCCGCGAGCACGGAATACGTGACGCTCCGGAAATCGAGCCACAGCACGGCCAGGATCACGACCAGCGCGTACAGCGCCGCCTGCTCGTAGCTGCGCTTCATCTCGAGCGACGCCTCGTAGGCTTGGAGCGGATTCCCGGTGGCCCGCGGATCGACGCTGCGCACGTCCTTCACGAACGTCTCGAGGGCGGCGAAGTTCCAGATGTCGCCGCGACCGTAGATCTTGAGCAGGTGCTTGCCACTCTGGCCCACGAAGCGTTCCACGAGGCTCGGCGGCAGGTCGTCGAGCGACGGCGGCTCGGGGTCGGCGACTACCGAGAGCGCATGGAGCCGGCTGAGGAGTTCCCCCGCCGACCGCTGCTGGAACGTGGCGATCGCGCGGGTGTAGTCCTCGGGGCCGAGCCTGCGCAGGGCGTCGCGGGCCCGCTCGAGGTGCCAGGCGCTGCGGAGCGCGCCGGGCCGCTTCGAGGCCTCCGTCTGCGCCCAGGCGAGCGTCTCGCCGAGGGCGTCGATCCGGTCGAGGGGAATCTCCGGCGGCCGCTCGGGCAGCGTGGCCAGCCGCGTCTGGATGCGCTCGATGAGCGGCCGCTTCAGGTCTTCGTCGACCGGCAGGAGCGAGGCGATCTCATCGACCCGCTCCACGCTCGGCAGGGCCGTGAGCTTCTCCTTGCGGGCGATCAGCTCCTCCCGCGAGTCGGCGATCGAGAGCGCATACCACACGCTCTGATCACACTCGGCGAGCAACTTCTTCTCGATCTCCACGCTCTCCAGGCCGTCGGGCTGCATGTTGAGCAGGTTGTGGTCGTAGCCGAGGTCATGGAGGCCGGAGGCCACAGCCATCGTGCCGGCCATGGCGGCCAAGGCCACGAACCGCGGATACCGGAAGATGGGTGCGAGCCAGGCATGCACGGGCACGGGCACGGGAATCCGGCGGCCGAGCGGGCCGCGGTCGACGAGCGCCACGACGGCGGGCAGCACGAGTAGTTCGGCGATGCAGCAGAGCAGGATGCCGCCACCGGCGATCAGGCCGAGCTCCGCCACGCCCACGAAGCTCGTGAGCGCCGCCGCGAAGAAGGCCACGGCCGTGGTGATCGCGCCGGTGAGGATGCCGGGCCCCACCGACGCGCTCGTCTCCAGGAGCGCCGCCTCGCAGTCGACTCCGCGGCGCCGGGCTTCGAGATAGCGGCCGATGTAGTAGGTGCCGTAGTCGATGCCGACGCCGATCATCGTCACGGTGAACGTGACGCTCAGAATGTTGAGGTGGCCCACGCTCGCGGTCGCCCAGGCGAAGGCCCACGCCATGCCGATCACGAGCACGCCGTTGGCCATCAGCGCGTGCCGCACCCCGCCGAACCCGGCGATGATCACGAGCACCACGGCCGCGAGCGACAGGCCGCTCGCCCAGACCATCGACTGCTGGCTGGCCCGCATCTCGTCGTCTTCCATCACCGGCAGCCCGGTGAGGCCGATCGTGACGTCTGGATGCCGCTCGCCCACGGCCTTGATCACGCGCCGCAATTCGTCGGTGGCCGCCGACGCGCCCGCAAAGCCGCCAGACGCCTTGGCCAGCCGCAGGAGCACGAACCCGAGCCTGCCGTCCTTGGCGAGCAGATGCTCGCTCGACAGATCACGAAGCGTGGAGAGCGAGTCGGGCATGCCGGGCCATGGCGATACGTAGTCGCCCGACTGCCCCGGCCGCGCCACCGCCTCGAGCCCGGCCACGAGGCTCTCGGTATAGCGCTCGAGGGCGGCCGTGGGATCCTCGCGGTCCTGCTTCACGCCCGGCGGCCCGCCGGCCACCATCTGGCCGGCCAGTCCGCCCACCATCGACGTCACCCGCAGTTGCGCCCACCCTCCGTCGAGAATCGGCTGGCTGCGTTCGATGAACCGGTCGATCTCCGCCAGGTCG
Source organism: Planctomicrobium piriforme (assembly GCA_945861585.1). Classification (GTDB taxonomy): domain Bacteria; phylum Planctomycetota; class Planctomycetia; order Pirellulales; family UBA1268; genus RGVT01. Next base: position 1,653 of record CAMAVC010000121.1, on the reverse strand, counting down.
GATGGCGCGAGATAGTGCAGCCCCTTGGCGCGGATCTTCGAGAGGTCGACTTCGTGGAGCACCGAGCGAAACAGCGTGCCGTCGCGGGCCACCTCGGCCGACACCTCCTCGAGCACCTTGATGACCTCGGTGCGCGTCGGGCCCTCGACGACGACCACGGCGTCGTCGTCTTCGCCGAACTCGGCGATATAGTCGATCCATAGCTTGTTGTAATCGCTGTCGGGATCGAGCAGATCCGTGCGGCTCACTTTGTAGCCGAGCGACCGCGCCGTGTAGGCCCCGGCGGCGAGAGCCGAAACGACCGCCACGAGCACGATGAGCGAGCTCGCCTTCAGGCACAGGTGCGTCCAGGCGACGAGCACCCGGGCGAGCAAACTCGGAGGCGCGTGCCCCGGCAGCGACTCGCCCGAAGCAGGCGTGTCACTGGCGATCGGCAGCTGTTCGATCTCGTCGCGAGGCCGCATCGGCCACATCCTCTTCGAGCGCCTGGGGGGAGGGGCGATCGTAGGGAAACCACACAACCGGGCCAACGCCCGGTTTCGTGGTCCGAGGCAAGCGGCGCAGCCTGGGCAACCCGCTCGTTCTCGACGGCTCGGCGATACCCGGAAATGACTGGCCTGAATGGGCCTCGCAGACCGAAAAATCCCTCGCACCGTCATGCCCTGCCAGGGCACGCCGGTGGTTCGGGGGGAACGTCATGCCGTTGCACCATGCATCATGGATCGGGGTCTGGGTCGTCTTTTTGGCGGCGAGCGCCGCTACGACGCGGGCAGACGAGCGAACGCCCGCAGCGCAGCTCATCGCGGCCTGGAACGACGGTGGGTCGTCGAGCCGCGAGGCCAGGCAGCGGGCCACCGAGGCGCTCCCGCTCGACCAAATGGCCGCGCCCGCGCGGCAAACGGTCGAACGGGCGCTGCGCCAGACCACGCTCTATCGCCGCCTCCCCGTGCAAACGATCACCTGCGACACCGCACTGCTCGACTTCGCTCTTCTGCATCCCGATGCCATCGTCGACATCTGGCGGGTGCTCGGCATCAGCCGACTCTCGCTCGATCCCGCTGGTCCGCAGCAATGGCGGCTTTCTGACGGCTACGGCACCGTCGGCTCGCTGCGGCTGGTGCATCGCGAACGGCAGGGCCGCGGCGGCCTGCTCGTATATCATGGCCGCGGCGGCTATTCGGGATCGCTCACGCCCAAGCCGCTCAGTGGCAGCTGCCTGATCGTCGCCCGGCATCATCCCGAGCCGCCCGCGGCAGACGGCCGCAGTCGGCAGACGGTCCAGATCGACGCGTTCCTCGACGTCGACGGCATGGGGCTGGAACTCGTCACGCGAACCCTGCAGCCGCTCATCGTTCGGTCGGCCGCCATGAATCTCGCCGAGGTCTGCATCTTCATGGAGACACTCTCCACCGCGGCCGAGCGCAACCCGAACGGCGTCGTGCGGCTCACGGATCGGCTCTCCCGCACCGACCCCGAGCACCGGGCCACGTTCGCCGGCATCGCCCGCGCCGCCGGCCGCAACGCGGGCCGCCCAGGCGACCCCGAAGCGGTGCAGACGGAACTCGCCGCCCGCTGGCTCTCGACCGACGAGCTCGACACGCTGCAGCGTTGACCTGGACTTGCGCACGAGCGCCAGCCTCGGGCACGCGTGCG
>CAMAVC010000120.1 GCA_945861585.1 Planctomicrobium piriforme | reverse complement strand
AGCCCGGGCCGTGAGCGAGATGTTGCCGTCGCCGGCGACGGCCGCGGCTGGCCGGACGCTCGCCGAAGACGGATACGCGTCGGCCGCTGCATAGTTGACCGTGTAACCCATGTCTTCGAAGGCACCGACCGTGATCCGGCTTAGCGGGTTGGGAGCGTTATTGATCCTCGGCGTCATCAGCTCATTTCCGAGCACCTGCTCCGACCAGTGCGAGTACAACGACCCGGGCCCGAACTGCGTCGTGTCGGTCTCCATCGGCACGCCCGTCGCGCCGGGTTGCAGCAGCAAACGATACTCGCGGGTGGCATTCGTACCAGTCCAGACATAGGCACTGCTCACGAGGTTCAGTCGCTCTGCAGTCTCGGTGAACCCCAACGCATGGCCGAGTTCGTGGATCATGATGCCGACAATGTCGGACTGGGTGTAGTCGGCAGTGTCGATGCCGACTTCGGCTGTGTATGGAATAAACTGATTGGTCGACCCGGCGGGTCGCAGGCCGGTGGGCCCGGCGTTGGCGAGCGTATTGCTAGGTCCGTCGCTCGGCGGTCCGCCCAGAAGCCCGGCCTGCACGAACACGACGATGTCGTCGATCAATTGACCGCTGACGGGGTCGGTGAAGTCCGCAATATCGCCGACGATGATCTGTTCCCACCGGTCGGCAGCCGAGCGCATGGCGGCTTGCACGGCCGAAGGCAGGCCGGCGCCAAACACGAGGTCGATGTCGAATGCGCCCGTCGGCGTGGTCGGCCCGGTCGCGGTGCCGCCGGCCCGCACGGCCGTGGCCGTGATCCGGCCGCCGGCCGAAACATTGATGTTGCCGGTCGACGTCTGCACCGCTTCGAGCTCAAGCGCGCCCGAATTATCGAATGTGATTCCTGTGCCGCTCGTCGCCACGAGCGTCGTCACGCTGCCATTGGCGGAGATGGCCCCGCCCGCCACCAATTCGGCCCTGTCGGCCGCAATCCGCGACGTGCCGCCGATCGCGGCCGTCGCACCGGACGCCGTCAGCCGCACGGTGTCGCCGGTCGCCGACACGAGCGAGTTGACCGTGAGATTGCCTGTCGCCGACGTGATCGCCAAATTGCCGTTGCCCTTCACGAACGCGGCATTCGACGCGTAGACGTCAAGCGGCGTCGTGCCGAGCGTTATGGGGTCGTCGGTGCCGAGCGCCCAGCCGGTCTGGGCATTCGTGGCGCCGTTGGTCACCTTTATGTAGAAGCCGTAGGGCAGTGCGCCCGCCGTATCGGCGTCGGTCGACCGCGTGAGCCGCCAGGCAGTGACGCCGCCGAATGCAACGGTCGTAGTGCCCACCACGACGCCGGTCGCAGACAGCGTGGCCAGCCGCCGGCCAAATCCGCCCGGCGTCGTCACGCTCTCGCGCACGAACACGCCCGTGCCAATAGTGAACTCCGGCGCCGCGTCCATGTCGGCGGCGCGGGTTAGAACCCAATCCCTGTTGCCACCGTTGACCAAATAGTCGCCCGACTCGCCGCCCGTCCGGGTGACGACATACACACCATTTTCCGCAGCACTAGCCTGATTCTGCACGAGCACCCGGTCGCCCGTGACCAGTTCGACGCCGTCGATCAGCGGCAAGAGGCCCGTGCCGATGAGCGTCGAGGCGATCACACCGGGTGTGTTGTTGCGATACGTGGCGGTGAGTGCCGCGGTAGTCGCGGCTCGCACATCCGCCAGCTGCCGAATGACGTCGGATCGCTGTGTGACGTCGTAGATTCCGTTTTCGGCCGCATTGGCCTGATCCTTGATCAAGACTCGGCCGCTCGTCGGTCCGCCGTTGGCGGTTGGCAGGAACTGAACGCCATCGATCGTGAGGATCAGCGACGAGTTCCTGCCATCGATCCGGTTGTTGGTGGCGTCGTAGCCGCCGTCGAGGGGTGCCGCACTGGCTACGAACGCATCCCGCTTGCGGGTCTGGGCGAAGACGAGGTTCGTCGTGTTGAGCGTGAACGGCGCCGGGGTGGTGAGGGCCCAGGCCGTGTCGCCGTTGGCCGTGCCGAGGAGGACGTTAGCCGTTGTTCCCAAAGGCAGTTCATCCGCGAGGTCGGCGTCTTCCGAGCGGGCCAGTGTCCACGTCGTGCCGATCGCCGATGCGAACGTGATCCCCTGCTGGCCGAGGCCTGCCGTGCTGGTCGGCCCATCGGACACGTACCACGTGCCAATGTTCGTCCCGTTCAGCACGTCGAAGCCGATCCCGCGAAGCGGAAACGCGGTCAACGAGCGTTCGAGAACCCACACACCATTCGCCGCATCGTTGATGCGCAGAAAAAACACGCCGTTGTCGCGACTGTCGGCCTGATTTTTGACCAACACCTCTTCGAATTGATTGATCGTGAGACCATTGATCTGCGGCAGTCCGCCCGCGTTCGAACCGCTGAGCGTCGAGTAGTTCTCGACGAACCGCAGGGCGTCGGTGTTCAGGGTGGTGACATTGTTCTGCTGCTGGAAACGCCGGCCAACGTTGACCGCGCCCGAAGTGACTCGAATGCTCGTGAAACGCTGAACCTCGGCTGCGCTGTTCGCATCCGCGGCCCTGGTAAGGGCCCACTGGGTCGCAGGGGTGCTGAAGTCGGCAGGGGAGGTCCCCACGGTCGCGACCGCGGCAGCCAACACGAAAGCCGTGGCAGAATTTGTGGTCCCCGCCGTGACGTACGCGCCCACGCCGGCGGGAAGTTCCGCCGCCTGGTCGGCATCCGCCGCCCGGGTGAGCACCCACGGCGTGCCGGCTGCCGCACCGGCCGGGTTGGCACCGGCGGTCGTCACGACGTAGACGCCGTTGTGGGCCAGATTGGTCTGGTTCTTCACCAGAATGCGGTCGCCCACGTTTGCCGTGATGCCGTCGATCGTGAGGCGAGCCGGGGCGGCGGCTGTGAGCGTCGCACCGACGCCCGCGGTGCCGTTGTCGTATGCCGCGCCAAGGACGTCTGCGGCAGCCGTCGCCAACCTCACGTCGGCTAACTGCCGCGTCATGTTCGGTGCGGTGGTCACCGCGTAGAGCCCATTGCTCGCGGCGTTGCCCTGATCCTTGACGAGGATCAGGTCGCCCGCCGTGAACGCCGTCGTGCCGTCGACGTCGAGGACGTAGTTGTGGAGCCCCGCTCCCGCGGCGATCACGTTCGAGATCGTGCCCGCGCCTGCATTGAACGCCGTGTTGCTTCCGAGCGCGACTGTGGTCGCCAGTCGGGCGCTCGAAGTGGCAAGTTGTGCGGCAGTCGCGGCCACCATCGAAGACGTGCTCACCGACGTGATTGGCGTCGTCACCCGGTAGATGCCATTGCGCTCCTGGTTGGGTTCGTCCTTCACGAGCACGCGATCGCCGAAGCCGATCGTCACGCCGTCGATCGTGAGGTTCGGGAAGAACGTCCCACCGGGGCCGGCGAATACCCCATTGGCCCACGACGCCGCATTGATCGAGGCGTCGAAAAGGCTGACGGTTGTAGCCGCCCTGACGTCGCGCTTTATGAGGCCTGAGCCGGCGGTGATCGACGTGCCGCCCGTCACGAGCGGCGCATTGATGGCGATGTCGCCGACGACGGTCGTAACCGCGCCGTTGGCAACGAGGCTCGTGCCGGCGGTAAGCGAGAGATCGGCAAACGTCCGGATTTCGGCCGTCGTGGTCAGCGTGGTGTCGGCGCGGAACGACATTGGCGCGGACGAGGCGGGGGTGGCGTCGAGGCTCAGAGCGCCCTGGTCGGTGATGTCGACGCGCACGGGAAACGCGACCGCCTCCGCGCCGGTGCCGGCCGCCGTCATGCGCAGGCTGTTGATCTGCGTATTCAGCGACACCACGTGCGGGTTGGCCGCAGAAACGGTCGAAGCGCTGCCACCGACCGTCCCAAAGTTGATGCTGACGACGTCCCCGATCACCTTGCCCACATTCAGGCCCGTGTCTGGCGAACGGGTCGTGAATTGCCATTGCTGCGTGTCGTTCACGGAGTTGAAAAAGTAGGTGTGGGCTTTGGCATTCACGGTGGCGCCGAAGACGACGTCTGCGTCGGTGGCGAAAATATTGAGTCCGATCGCGTCTCCGAGCCGGCCTTGGGCACCGGTCTGAAAAATGCCGCGCTCGTTCTGCTGGATCAGACCGTCGAGGTCCGCGTCGAGGCCGCCGACCGTCATGTTGTAGAACACGCTGGCCGACAAGGGCCGCTGAACGTCCACGACGCGGGCCTGCACGCCCGGTTGAACGAAACTGCTCGCCGCGAAGCCGACGGCCACACCAGTGCCCGACACAGGCGCGTTGACGTTGATGTACTCCGCCCCGAGCGAAATGCCGCCGCCGCCGGCCACGTCGTTGCCGAAGTTCGCGTAAAAGCCGTCGGCACCCGTGCCACGCGACGCCAGCACGGGGGATTGAAACTTCACACGGGATTCGTCATTGACAAGCTGCGCGAGGAACCGAGCGTCGATGTCGAAGCCGGGTGTCACCGTGAGCGTCTGCGGTCCGACCTGCGATTGTTGAAAAGTGGCGAAATGGGTCACGCCGGTGGTGAGGCTCGTGGGAACTGGGTCATCGCCATCGCGGAACCGAAGCGTAACCAACCCTGTAGTCTGGCTGACTGTGCCGGTGACCGTTGGGCACGAATCGGTGTCGAAATTATCGCCAAGCGTGATTGTCAGTGGCACGACGAACCCATCATCGTCTGCCATCTCGTACGCGAGCGTGCCCCATGTTGTGGTCACCTGTCCTCTCAGCGATCCGGGGATGATGGACCCAAAGGCGGTTGTGCCTGTCCAACCGTCCCACACGTTGAGGGATACGTTTCCCGCGGGGCCGCCTGCGGGATACGCTTGGCCGCCAGAGTGGAGAATTTCCCGACCGCTCGAAACGAAGACCGTGGTCGTTGAATTCGAGAGATCACCGACAACGATGGCTCCGCCGGGCGTAACTCCAACCGACTGATTGTTGGTGATTTCGTAGTTTTGGTAACTCGAATTGCCCGCGACCCAAATGTCGGCCTGCTGCCTCGTGAGATAGGCCTCCTGCTGCCCGTCGAGCAGAACGATCAGGGCGTGGCCGCTGCTGATGGGCACTGCGTGGACGGCCAACGTGAGCGCCAGCCGCTCTTCCAGTCGCTCAAGCTGTGCTGATCCCGCTTCCCATTCACGGCGACGGTCGCGGCGAGCACTCCGCGCCGGCTTGCGTCGAGGCCCGAACACGTTTGTCGGGGATAACGGATTCTTACTCGACATCGGGGAGGCTCTCCTCAAAAAGATGGGCTCGTGGGAATCGCAGTTTTCGGCTCGTATCTGCGATCCGGGCTGATTCCGTCGGGGTTGCAATTACGGGGCGTACGCATCTGCCCGGGCTGTGGTTCGACGATCCAGAGGCAAGATTTGAAAAATCGTTCCCATCCACCCCCCTAAGAATCGGTCCGCCATGGCCCGTTGGTTCTCGATCCAAGGTCGGATGCCGATCAGAGCGAATGGGAATCTTTTCCCTTGACAGACATGTACAAAACGGGGTGTTTGGGGAAGAACGCGAAGACTTTGCCAATAAGATCACCCGCCTTCACGCGGGTCAAGTTTTCGGCGCGATGGGGGTTCCGAGGGCCGAAAATCGGCAGCAAGGAGCTGTTTATGAGCGGGAGGCGAGGCTCTTTCGCCGTGTACTACGATCCCAACTCTGTGCCCCGGCTGAGCCGGTTCTCACGACGCAAGTGGCTCGCCGTGTTCACCCCCAGCCGGTAGAAGAGGCCCCAGCCGCTTGCGTCGATGTCGGGTCGCAGGCCCCTGCCCCGCCGGGCTTCGAAGGCGTCGCGGAAGTGGGACGTGATGGCTCCCGACCGGCTGTCGCGGGTCGGAACCACGCACCGCTTGCAGACGTTCGTGGCCTTGAACCTCGCTTCGCCGATTGAAAACTCCTTCGGCTCGGGCGGTGGCAGGCTCGCATAGGGATCGGCGGGGATATCGCCAGGCAGATCGGCGAGCGAGGGCGCTAGGCCGGGCCGGGCCGGGCTCGCGAGCGTGTCTTCCCAGAAGGCGTCGCAGCCGCCGATCTCGAGGTTCGCACGAAACCGGCGCCGGCTCTCCGCGAGGTCGAAGCCAAACCAGCGGGCGACTTCTGCAAGGCTCGCCGTCGAGACGAGCGTGGGGCCCGGTGCGTCGCGGTCGTCGGGAAACCCGCCGTCGGCCCGCTCTTCCAAGAGCACGCCGATGCTGAGGGCCTCCGAGAGCCAGCCGCAGGGGCCGTCCGGCCCGGGCACGAGGTGAAACGACTCGGGGCTGAGCGCGGCGACCTGCTCGATGCCGGGGGTCGCCCGCGCCGCGAGCGCGGCGGGATCGATCGACAGCGACACGAGCCGCTCCGCCAGGGCAAACTCGGCGCGGATTGCGTGGAACCGGGCCGACCGCTTCGCGTTCACGACGCGGCCGTCGAGGTCCACGAGCCGCCAGCGGCGGTCGAATTCGAGACCGCCCGACGGCAGCACGCGTGCCTCGTCGACATCGACGCCGTCGAGGCTCTTCACGGGGTAGAGCGTGATCCGGTCGAGCGTGGGCATGCAGGAATGTAGCACGTGGGGCGACCGTCCCGGTTGCCATTGGCAAGCGGGACGCTTGCCCCACAGGCGTGCGTCAGCGCGGCTCGAGCGGCAGCGTGCGTTTGCGAATCTGTGATTCCGTCACAGAAATGATCGTACCCTGTCCAAGGTCGGCGGGGTGTTCTGCCAGCACGGCGAGAAGCCTGACCAACACCCGTTCAGGCCGCATGTTTCGCAGGCGAAAAATGACGACGCTGGGCAGAATCGCGGCACTGGCGGCCAAGAGATCAGTGAAGTCCAGGTCATGAGTGACGACGATTCTCTTCTCGACATTCGCGAGCTGAAGAATCTCCGAATCTGGGAGCGTGTCGAGGCCGCGTTCATGCAAGTGGACTGCATCATGGCCATGCGAACGCAGAACATCCGTCAAGCCGACGGAGATTCCCATATCCAGTAGCAGTCTCATGCCGAGCCGGCTTCGGCGGGCAGGACGGATTCGTCGGCGAGCCAGGCTGCGTACTTCAGAACCTGACGCACGTCTTCGGCCTCCAGAGTGGGGTAGGCCCGCAGAATCTCAGCCACCTCCATGCTGTTGGCGACGAGATTCAGAATCAACGAGGCCGTAATCCGCTGGCCTCGGATGCACGCCCTGCCACCCATCACCTTCGGGTCAAACGTGATGCGTTCAAAACCAGACATGGCCGGGCCTCCAGATCACCGAGCAATGTCCCAGTATACCGGACAGCATCGCCAGCCAGAGGGAAAGGCGAGCCGCCAGCGGCGGTCGAATTCGAGGCCGCCCGAGGGCAGCACGCGGGCCTCTTCGACGTCGACGCCGTCGAGGCTCTTCACGGGATAGAGCGTGATCCGGTCGAGCGTGGGCATGTGACGTAGGACAGGCTTTAGCCTGTCACGAGTGCCGACAGGCTGAAGCCTGTCCTACCGGGGGGGGCGACAGGCTGAAGCCTGTCCTACGGGTGACTACATCCGGAAGTTGAAGGTTTGCCAGAGGAGCCGCAGGAGCCATTGGCCCACGGTGCGGCTGCCCACCTGGATCCGGGCCGTGCCCCGCATGCCCGGCGTGAGCACGGCCTCGGAGTCGTCGAGCGTCATCATCGCTTCGTAGCTCGTCGAGATCGGCATTTCGCGGCCCGAGGCATCCGTCTCGGTGGGCACGAGGCCGCCCGCCTTCACGCTCATCCGCTCCGAACTGCTCTCGATGTGCGTCTCGGCGAGCTCCTCCACGCGGCCGGTGAACGTGCGCCACGGAAACGAATTGAGCCGGAGATCGACATGCTGCCCCCGGCCCACAAACTCCACCTCTGACTGATCCACCACCATCACCGCCTCGAACTTCTCCGGCTCCCCCACCATGCAGAGCACCGTGCCCTCGAGGAGCATGGCGTTGAGATTCTTGGGATCGAGCGGGCTGCCATGCCACGACGGCAGCTTGCCCGAGGCCTCCGGCTGCTCCTTCACGCTCGGGGCCGGCAGGACGATGCCGTCGCGCGGGGCGCGGAGCACGAGCTCGGTGCGGTTTTTATGTTTCTTTTCCAGCTGCTCGTTGATGCTCTTGAGCGACTCCTCCACCGTGCCGATCTCCAGGGCCGCGGCCGGGTCGGTGAACCGCTCTCGCTCCAGGCTCGCCAGGCGTGCGCGAGCGTCCGACGCCTTCCCCTCGAGCTCCGCGATCTGAAGGTCGAGATCGATGCTCGAGAGCCGCGCCAGCTCGTCGCCCTGCTTGACGAGCGCCCCCGCCTTCACGGCCTGGCTCTCGAGGCGGCCCGCCACCGTCACATACACCGTCT
>CAMAVC010000119.1 GCA_945861585.1 Planctomicrobium piriforme | reverse complement strand
TTGGGAAAACGGCGTTTTGAGGCCGTGACAGAAAGGAACGGAATGCCTGTGGTGCGAATCGGCTTCATCGGCACGGGGATCATGGGGCGGAGCATGGCCGGGCACCTGCTCGCGGCCGGCCACACGCTCCACGTGTTCAACCGTACGCGGGCGAAGGCTGCGCCGCTCATCGAGCAGGGCGCAGTCTGGCACGACACGCCGGGCGACGTGGCGGCGGCGAGCGAGATCGTGATCACGATGGTCGGGCTGCCGGGCGACGTGGAGGAGGTGTATTTCGGTGGCACGGCGGCGGTGCCGGCAGGGCAGGGGATCATCGATCGCTCCCGCCGCGGCACGGTGCTCGTCGACATGACGACGTCGAGCCCGATGCTCGCCGAGCGGATCGCTGCTGCTGCGGCCGCCCGTGGGCTCGCGGCGCTCGACGCGCCGGTGTCGGGGGGCGACGTCGGCGCAAGGAACGCGTCGCTCGTGATCATGGCCGGAGGCGATCGCGAGGCATTCGCCCGCGTGCAGCCGCTCCTTGGCCTCTTGGGAAAGTCGATCACGCACCTCGGGCCCGCCGGGGCGGGGCAGCGGTGCAAGCTCGCCAATCAAGTCGCGGTGGCGATCGGGATGGTGGCCTGGTGCGAGGCACTCGCGCATGCGCAGGCGGGAGGCCTCGATCCGGCAGCCGTGCAGCAGGTGATTTCCGGGGGTGCGGCGGGCAGCTGGGGCCTCACGAATCTCGCCCCACGGGCGCTCGCCGGCGACGTCGCGCCGGGTTTCATGGTGAAACACCTGCTCAAGGATCTGGCGATTGCGCGGGAGTGTGCGGCGGCGACTGGGATCGACCTCCCCGGTCTCGCCACTGCTGAGCGCCTCTACACGCTCGCCGCCGAAAAGGGCTGGGCGAATGACGGCACGCAGGTGCTCTACCGCCTCTATCAAGCGTCCGAAGGGCTTGCCGCGATCGACCGACTCTCGCCGCGGGAATACTGCGAGTTGATGTCCATGCTTCACCCTTCAGCCGATGATGGCTGGGATCGCCAGATCGCGGCAGACCTTGCCGCCGGACGGCTCGATGGGCTCATCGCGAACTCCAAGGCCGAGATCGAGGCTGGCCTAGCTGTTCCGCTTGAAACCATTCTCGAAGAAGCTGAGCGCGCCGAGGGTCGTTCGTGAGGATTCCGAGCGTCGCGAGCCGGGAGTTTTGGCGGGCATACCGCCGGCTGCCACGGGACGTTCGCAAGGCCACGACGCGGGCCTACCGGCTCTGGCAACAGGATGCGTTTCATCCCTCGCTGCACTTCAAGAAGGTGGGAGCTGATCTCTGGTCTGTCCGCGTCGGTATCAATCATCGCGCTGTCGGCACTTTTCACGGAGACCGGCTCGTGTGGAGTTGGATCGGCACCCACGCCGACTACGAAACGCTGCTCGGTTGATGCGGGGGCCGGCGGCATCGGTTCAGCCGCCATCAAGGCCGCCGTCGAAGTCCCCCTGCAGTCCCGGCAAGGCCGGGGCATTTCGCCGAGCGGGCCAGTCACACGTCGCGTGGAACCGGTCCCTGGCACCGTTTCCACGGCTCGTCATGCCCAGCGGTCCAACCAACGCCTTCCATTCCGCGGGCAGCACGGGCCGATAGAGAAACGCGTCGCCTTTGCCCGGCCACGGCACGCCCTGCGGCCGCGTGGGGTCGTAGAAATGAGTGTGGGTGTCGATGACCGGAGCGGCTCGTGTATCCGCTGCCCGTGCAGTGTGCCCAAGGAACGCCGCCGTCACTGCCCCGAGAGAGCAGGTGAGAACGTTACGACGACAAGGCGAATCGATCATCGTTCCCTGGCCGATCACTTCGTGCACCGCGGGTCATCGGAAACGCACTCAGGGCAGATCCGAGGGGCCTTCTGACGCAAAGTCCAGTCCGGGTAGTATACTGTCCGAACAGTATGAACAGGCAGTTAATGGGTTGCGAGGATTTTCCCGTGCCGCTCATCAAGGCCGTGAAGACCGTGCTCGTGGACGTGCCGCTCGGGCAGCGGACGATCACCGATAGTCAGTCGAGCGTCGATTCGGTCGAGTTTGTGCAGGTGTCGATCGAGACCGACGCGGGCGTCACGGGCCACGGCTTCAACTGGAACTACTCCAAGGGGCTCAAGGCCGCCAAGGTGATGATCGACGAGTGCTACGCGCCGGCGATCGTCGGCCGGCCCGCGCTCGACCGTCATGCCCTCATGCATGCCATGAACTCGACAACGCACTTCATCGGCCGCGTGGGCGTGGCCCGCGTGGGCTTGTGTGCGATGAACCTCGGCCTCTGGGACATCCAGCTCAAGCTCGAGGGCCAGCCGCTCTGGCGGCACCTCGGCCCCTGCAAGGATCGCGTGAAGGCCTACAACACGGACGGCGGCTGGCTCACCTGGAGCACCGACGAGCTCGTGGCCGACATGCAGCGGATCTTGGATCGCGGTTTTGATGCCGTGAAGATGAAACTCGGCCGGCCCGACCCCCGCGAGGACTACGCGCGGGTGAAGGCGGTGCGAAAGGCAATCGGCGACACGCCGAAGCTGATGGTCGACGTGAACACCGTCTGGGATCTGAAGACGGCCACGGTGTGGGGCCGGCGGCTCGAGGAGTTTGACATCGCGTGGCTCGAGGAGCCGATGCACCCCTTCGACGTGCGGGCCCACGGCGACCTCGCCCAGGCGCTCGACCTGCCGATCGCGGTGGGGGAGACGGTCTACACGCTCCACGCGTTTCGGGACTATGTGGACTGCAAAGGCGCCGACATTCTTCAGGCCGACGTCACGAAGCTCTCCGGCATCGAGGAATGGCTCGACGTGGCGGCCCTCGGCCGTGCCCACGGGCTGACAGTGATCCCGCATACGAACGTGCAGCACAACGTGCACGCCCAGCTCGCCGCAGCCACGCCCAACACGCCGATGATCGAATGCTGCTACGAGTCGCTGTTCGACATCTGGGAAAATCCGATCCACGTGGTGGACGGCTTCTACACGCTGCCCGACGCGCCCGGCGTGGGTGGCAAGCTCACTGACGCGGTGCTCGCGAAGCATCGCGTGGCGTGAACGGCCGGAAAGGACGGTGCTCGACGGTGCGGGCCAGAAGACGGAATCGTGGCCTGTCGCCTTCTCTCTCAGGCTAGCAACTCGTCGATCGCCTCGATAAGCCGAGGAATGTCGATGTGCACCGCATCCCACAGGACGCGATGGTCGATCAGATCGTAGCCGTGAATGAGGTGGTCTCGCGTGCCCGCGATGTCTTTCCATGGAATATCATCGCGGCGCTGCTTGACTTCGTTTGGCAGTCGCCGCACACCTTCGCCGACGATCTCAATGCATCGCTCCAGTGCGGCCGTCGCAGTCCAGTCTGCCAAAAGGGAATCGAGCGTGTGGGCGGCACACAATGTTCGCGCCTTTTCGGCCGCATCGCGAATCTGTGCGAGCGTGATTCGCGGGTCGCGACGGCTCATGAATCCTCGTAGATCGTGACGGCTTCGCGGCGAATGGTCGGCTCGACGAGTGGATCCAGTCGTGAGCAGAAGTCGACTTTACGGCCGAGGATTCCTGCCAGTTCGTCGCCGTAGCCGAAGAAACGAAATCCGATGCCTCGCGTTGCCTCTGGCTTGAAATCAGCCAAGACATCGATGTCGCTGCGAGCCGGATCGAAGTCTTCGCGGAGCACGGAGCCGAACACGCTCAGGCGAACGATGCCCCGGTCGCGGCAGAAAGCCACCACACGTTCATGATCGAAGAGGATGGGCAATTTCTTGACGTCGGTGACCATTCGGCCGGTACCTCAGATGCGATCGAGCCCGTCGCTGAACGTGCAGAACAGGAACGCATGGTTCCGTTATGCCACGGCAGGGCTCACAGTGGCTTACGCCACCCGTAAGTTTACCGCCAGTCCTCATGTGGCTCCATCACGGTTTCTCGCTGTCTGGAGGGCGGCCTCCGTGCGATCATGCGCGAGTGAGAGGTGTTTCTCGCCCTTCGTTGCCACTTCGGAACTCACCGACGCGGTGCTCGCGAAGCATCGCGTGGCGTGACCTGCTCGCGACGACATGTTGTCAGAAATGAGCGGGCCACGTATACTAAAGAACAGTGATGCAGCTTTTCCAGGCATGCGCCTTGCGGAGACCGAACCATGGTGCGGGTCACGATCGATCAAGGATTGGAAGCGAGGTTGCTCGACGCGCCAGTGCCGATTGAGCTGTGTGACCGGGGAGGTCGTGTCGTCGGCCACTTCATTCCAGTCGCCCAACCAGCCAGGTATCAGGGTGTCGAGTCTCCGACGCCGGAGTACGAATTGGAGCGACGGAGCCGCGAGGAACCGGGGCGTCCGCTCGCGGACGTGCTTCGCGACTTTCAAGCTGCGCCGTGACCCACACGGTCGTTTGGGCTGAATCAGCCGCTGAGGAACTCCTCGTCAAAGTGCTGGATGCTTGGCGGAGTGACTCTTGACCAATGGCTGTGCTGCCAGTAACTGGCGTTTGTCATGCCCTTTCCTAGTCAACGTCAGCCGGCCATCGCGTGGCGTGAGCCACTTCTGCCCCTGGCTACGCCCGGTCGAGTGCAGCAGCGACGTCAGTTGGTAAAGTCTGCGTGAGCTGCGGGTGGGCTTCGACGAGCCGGGCGATGTCGCCGAGGTCCTTGATCGCCTTGCTGGGCCGCCGTTCAGGCGTTCGCCAAGCCTTGATCTTGCCTGCGAGCGTGTCGTCGAGCGAGGCCACCCGCAGGAGAATCCCGTGCACGTCGGCTGCGATGGCGCGGGCAGGAAACTCGCGATAGAAATCTTCCGTGCTCAGTTGCAGGCTCACCTGCGACCGACCGCCAAAGTTCACCGACCACTCGTGTCGTTCGACCTTGAAGCCGACGGCGTCGAGTGCAGCAACGGCACGCTCGATCTCGTCGACCGCCACGACGAAATCGACATCCCGAGTCACCATAGGCTCGGCAGCCCAGTGGTTTACGGCGATGCCGCCGATAGCGCACCAGTGCAGCTCGGCCCGCTCCAGCGCATCGACCATGCGCATCACGTCATCCGCGCCACCGGCCGTCTGCCAGTCGTAGAATTGCCGCCCAGTCATGCGTCCGATTGTACGCAGCGTTCGATACGCCTGCCGAATCCGGCCCGTGCGTGAGTAGCCATCGGGGGCTGCCGCCAGCCGCCGCTGCCCTTCCCGCCACGCTCACTGTCGGTACAGTAATAGCCCAGCGGCTCACGAACGTTGCTCGATCACCCCGCACGAGAGACTTTTCATCGTGGTTCCTGCCCGCAGCCGCCCCCGAGCCGTCGATTCGAAGGCGGACGCCTACAAGCAGCTGCGGACGCTCCTGCTCGGGGGCGAGGTGCGGCCGGGGCAGCGGCTGTCGCATCGCTCGCTCGCCAAGGACCTTGGCCTCTCGCGAAGCCCCGTGCGCGAGGCGCTCTTGGCACTCGAGGCCGAGGGGCTGATCGAGCACAGGCCCCAGTCGGGCGTGTATCTCCGCGACGTGAGCCCGCAGGAGCTCGAAGAACTCTACGACATGCGCGAGCTGCTCGAGCCCTACGCGGCCGAGCGGGCCGCCCGGATGGCCGATACATCACAGCTTGCGGTGTTGCGGCGCGTGTGCGACGAGTTTGCCGAGCTCGTGAAGCGGCGGGATTTTGAGCGCTGGCTCGACGCCCCTGAAAACCGCCGCCGGCTCTCCACGCTCGACCGCGAGTTTCATACCACGATCCTGGCGGCCGCCAACAACCGTGTGGCCCGCCGGTTTTTCGAGAACGCGCAAGTCCTCTCGCTCGTCGTGTCGTGGAACTTCATGAAGGCCGACTCGGCCACGCTCGCTGCCCGCGCGATCCCCACGGCGAAGCAGCACCGCGAGATCTACGAGGCAATCCACAAACGCGATCCGGCCAAGGCGGCGAAACTGATGCGAGCCCACGTGGGCGGCATGAAGGAGCGGGTGCTCGACAGCCTGCATCACCCGTAACAGCTTAAGGAACAAGATATGCCCGCACCTGCTTCCGCTCCGCTCTCCGGCATCCTCACGCCCCACATGGTGCCGCTCGACGCGCGCGGGCGGATCAACGAGGCGGAACTCACCCGCTACGTCTCCTGGCTCGTCGACAAGGGCGTGCACGGGCTCTACCCGAACGGCTCGACCGGCGAGTTCACCCGGTTCAATGCCGAAGAGCGGCGGCGGATCACGAGCATCGTGTGCGAGGCGGCGGCGGGCCGCGTGCCCGTGGTGGCCGGCGCGGCCGAGGCCAACGTGGCCGAGACGATTCAAGCCTGCCAGCATGCGCTCGAAGCGGGGGCCCGGGCGGTGGCGATCGTGGCTCCCTTCTACTTCAAGCTCTCGCCGGAGAGCGTGTATGCCTATTTCTGTGAGATCGCCCGCGAGACGCCGATCGATGTCACGCTCTACAACATCCCGATGCTCGCCTCGCCGATCGACGTGGCCACGACGCGGCGGCTGGCCGAGGAATTCCCGCGTGTGATCGGGATCAAGGATTCGAGTGGCGACATCTCGCACATGCAGCGGTTGATCGCAGCCGTGCGGCCGATCCGGCCCGAGTTTGCATTTTTCACGGGCTGGGACGCTGCGCTCGTGCCGATGCTGCTCGCAGGCTGCTGCGGCGGCGTGCATGGCACGAGCGGCGTGGTGCCCGAGGTGACGCGGGCGATCTACGACGACGTGCGGGCCGGCCGGCTCGACGCGGCGTTTGCCCGCCAGCGGCAGATCACGGATCTCCTCGACATCGCGTTTCTCGGGGCCGACTTTCCCGAGGGCTTCCGGATCGCGGCGGGCCTGCGGGGCTTCGCGATGGGCGAGTCGCGTCAGCCGGCGACCGACGCCCAGCGGGCCGAGCGCTGGGTGCTCGCGGACAAGATCCAGGCCGCGATCGACCGCTGCGGCATCGAGCCCTGACATTTTCGCTACCATATTCCGCGGGGTTTGTGTCCGTTGATCGGAGGAAATGCCGTGGGATGCGGGGCATGCGTCGGGAGAAGTGACCGAAGTCTGGTGGCAGCCTTCCTCGGCGTGGTGATCGTGACGATGCCAATAGCTGCTGGTGCGGACACGAATTACGACGAGTCGGCAGTCGTGCCATACACGCTGCCGAATGCGCTCGCGGGGCCGGATGGGAAGCCTGCCGCGACGCCCGAGGACTGGACGAGCCGGTGCCGCCCGCACCAGTTCTCGCTGCTCGAAAAAAATGTCTACGGACGCAGGCTGCCGCCAGCGCCGGTGATAGTGGCGGGAGAACCCGAACGGGCCGACGTGACGCTCGCGGGCGGCGTGCGGGCGACCCGTCTTCAGGTGAGACTCCGCCTCGGTGATGGCCCGAAGACGCCTACCGTGGACCTGCTCGTCTATCTGCCGAAGTCCGAGCGGCCCGTGCCCGTGTTCTTGTACCTCAACTTCAAGAGCAACGAGGCGGAGCATGCCGCCCCGGCGATGCTCGGCCGCGGCTACGGAATGGCCACCGCCTGCTACGGCGACATCTTTCCCGACAAGCCCGACGGCCGGGACGAGAGCGTGCTCGCTGCGCTCGGCCGGCCCGTGGGCGGCGACCTGGCCTCCGATGAGCCGGGCGCGATCGCGGCCTGGGCGTGGGGCTTGTCGCGGCTGCTCGACTGGCTGGTGCGGCAGCCGGAGATCGACGCCACGCGCGTGATCGTGGTGGGCCACTCCCGCAACGGCAAGGCGGCGCTCTGGGCGGGCGCCTGCGACGAGCGGTTCGCGATGGTCGTGTCGAACGAGTCGGGCTGCGGCGGGGCCGCGCTCGAACGCCGCAACTACGGCGAGACGATCGCCGACATCACGACGCGGTTTCCGCACTGGTTTTGCCCTGCGTTCGCCACGTATGCCGGGCGAGAGGCCGAGATGCCGACCGATCAGCACGTGCTCCTTGCGATGGTGGCGCCGCGGCCGCTCTATGTGGCGAGCGCGATCGACGACCGCTGGGCCGACCCGCGCGGTGAGTTTCTCGCAGCCGTCGCGGCCGAGCCTGCATGGAAGCTTTTCGGGCTCGAGGGGCTGGGCACCGCCGAGTGGCCGCTGGTCGATGCGCCTGTCGGGGGCGGACGGATCGGCTATCACGTGCGAACGGGTGCGCACGATCTTCTGGAATACGACTGGCAGCGGTTCGCCGATTTCGCCGACCGCAACCTGCCGGCGGTGCAGCCGCCAGCCACGGCACCGACTCCGAGCGAGTTTCGCCCCGCACAAGACTCACTGCCCGTGCCGCCGCCCCCGGAGGCGATCGTGCTCTTCGGCGACGGCTCCACCCCGCCGGCGTTCACGGCCATGAACGGCGGCCCGATCGATTGGAAGGTCGAGAACGGCACGCTCGTCGTGAACACGACGAACGGGCATGCCAACCAC
>CAMAVC010000118.1 GCA_945861585.1 Planctomicrobium piriforme | reverse complement strand
TTGCCGGCGGGGTTGAAGACGAACAGGCCCGCGTCGGCGCTCGTGAAGATGTTGCCGCGGCTGTCCACGGCGACCCCGCCGTGCGTCGGCCCGATCTGCGACAGGCCCTTGTCGTCGAGCCCCCAGCCCGGCACCGTGTCGAACGTCATGATCCCGCAGCCCATTCGCGCGGGAGCGGGAAGCTCGGCATGCAACGGACCGGCGACCATGCCGATCAAAACCGCGAACAAACGACTAGCTTTCATGGATTAACTCCCCGTGGTGGAGGGATCAATCTAGCCGGTTTCGGCGGCTAGTGCATCTCGACGGCGCAGGTGCCAAGGCCGCCGCGGTAATAGTTGAACTGCACGTTGGGATGGTCGGCGAGCAGCGACATCGGTACGCTCGAATCGGGCAAGCCCTTCGAGATCATCAGGGCAGTGAGCCGCTGGCCGAGCGGGTTGTCGTGGACGCCCGCCTGCCAGATCGAGACTTTTTCGGCCTGCCAGGTCTGCACCGGGCCCACCGTGATCGCCCGCTGCGGCACCATCGTGATGTTGCCGCCGCCGCTCGTGCGGGCGTTTTGAGCGAGGGTGACAGGGTGAAGATCGACCACGCGGGTCGACAGCGCCCGATACTCCGCCGGCGATGGCGGGGCGTCTTTGTATTTCCCCTCCCGCCGCAACGGATCGTTGAACGCCCAGTGCTTGATGTCCCCCTGCCCTCCCTGCATCACGGCGCAGCGGGCCGTCTTCCAGCTGGCCACGTAGGGCCCGACGTCGCCCTTCGGAAAATGGAGATTCGCCTCGGGCATCCGCAGCTCGGGCCGGATGCGGTCGAAGCACAGTTCGCGGTCGGCCTTCTCGAACGAGAGCGGATGCGTCACGGGCACTTCGCGGCCGTCTTCATACCACTCGTCCATGCCCCAGAAGTGGGCGTGGCGAAGGTTCAGGCCGAGTTCGTTCACGAGCCGGGCCACGAGCGGCAACTGCTCGGTCGGCCCGATCGGCCCGCAGATGCCGACGGGATCGTCGGCCGTGGCCTGCTTCCAGGCGGTGATGTATTCGAGCGCCTCGGCCAGATAAAAGTCTTCGAGCGTGTCGTAGAACGCGACGCGGAAGCCGGGCCGCGACAGGGCGGTGAGGTCGCGCTCCGTGAGCGCCGCGGCATCGCGGATGAGTTCGGCGTCGAGCGTGGTGTAGTCCCACCAGTCGGGGGCGATGCGGCTCAAAGGACGCGGCACGGGAGACTCCTCGAAGTGTGAAGATGACCTCCGCACTGTAAGCGTCCTGAGCGCAGAATCGCAGCCCCCCAAAGACGCCGGAATCTCTTTCGATCCGCGCGGCCGGCCTTTCGCTTTCACGCCCCACCGGCCGTGGCACTCTGCGAAGATCGGCTCACGAGCCGCGAGAGACCCCGCCGCCGAGGGCCGCCGCGAGTGGATCGTCGTCGTGGGCCGAGAGGCCGAGGTGCAGGTGCCGCCGCCAGCCCTCGGCATATGCAAACCGCCCCGACATCCTGCCCACCTGCCGGGCCATCTCGTCGCCCGCGTCGAGGTAGCTGTCCATACCCTGCGTGGTGTCGAGCCAGGCCTTCTGGCTCACGTGCGCGGCAAGTGCCTGCCGCTTCACGGCCTGCACGCTCGTGGTGTCTACGAACAGTTCGGGCATCACCGGCCGACGCAGGCCGTCGCAGAGGCCGTGCGGCATCGCGTGATAGACCGTCACGTCGCCGGCGTGGGGCTCGACGGGCGGATCGGTCGTGAAATTCGGTATCCCGCGGGCGAAGGCCGCCGTCACGGCCAGCCGGGCCGTGTTCATGTGGTCTTCCATATAGTCTTCGGGCGAGTGCGTGAGCACGATCCGCGGCCGCACCCGCCGCACCACGGCCGCGAGCCGGCGCAGCAGCCGCTCCTCGTAGAAGATGCAGAGGTCGTTGGCCAGGCTCTCGTGAAACTCGGCGCCCAGGATCGCCGCCGCCGCCCGCCCCTCGGCCGCGCGGATCGCGCGCGTCTCGTCGGGGCCGGTCGTCATGCTCCCGCAATCGCCGCCGGAGAGATTGAGATAGTGCGTCTGCCACCCCGCGTCGCGCAGCCGCAGGAGCGTGCCCGCGGCGACAAACTCGATGTCGTCGGGATGAGCCACGATGGCGAGGACGGCAGGGGAAGGCATGTTCGGGAGGACTCCAGAGGGATTCACTGGCTGCCCTGCGCCGCGGCGCGCAGGGCGGCGGGGGTCGTGCCGAAGTGACGGCGAAACACGGTGGTCATGTAGGCGATCGAGCGGAACCCCGCCCGCGGGGCGACGGTCTTGAGCGGCAGGTCGGTCGTGGTCACGAGCCGGCGGGCCTCGGCGAGCCGCACCTCGAGGATGTCGTCGCGGATCGAGCGGCCGACGAGCAGGCGAAACCGCTCCTCGACCTGCCAGCGCGACAGCCCCGACTCCGCGACCAATTCGGCGATCGCCAGTGGGCCAAACGCCCGCTCCCGGATCGTGCGGATCACGCGGGCCACCGCCGGATCCTCGACGGCGAGCGTGTCGGTGGAGCGCCTGGCTACGACGCCGATCGGCGGCACGACGGAGCGGGCCGGCACCGGTTGCCCTCCATGTTCCTGAGATCGCTCCGACCGCATGAGCCGGTCGAGGAGCCGCGCCGCCTCGTGCCCGATCTTCCGCGCCGCCTGGGCGACGCTCGATAGCGGCGGATCGGAGAGCTCGCACACGAACTCGTCGTCGTCAACGCCGATAACGGCCACGTCGTGCGGCACCCGCAGGCCGAGCGACCGGCAGGCCTCGAGCACGTGCCGAGCGCGGACGTCGTCGCAGGCCATGATGCCGACGGGCTTGGGGAGCGACGCGAGCCACGCGGCCAGTTCCGCCTGTAAGAGTTCCCAGCGGGTCGAGTCGTGCCGCGCCACGAGCACGGCCGCCTCTTTCCCCGCTCTGGAAATCCTCCGGCTGAACGCGGCCGACCGCGCCTCCGACCAGCCCGTGGCCGGCGACGACCGGATCCCGTAGTAGCCGAAGTGTGGCAGCGCCCTCTCGAGCAGGTGCTCGGCGGCGAGCGTGGCGATCGCCACGTTGTCGGTGTCGACATAGGGAATGCCGCTCTGCGGGTCGTACGCTCCCCCACCGCCGCCGACCGCCACGGTGGGCCGGCGTGCAGCCACGACGGCCTTGGCCACGCGTGGCTCGTCGAACGAGGCGATGATCCCCTGCCCCAACCACGATTTGAAGTCGGGCAGCCGCCGCGATTCCTCCTCTTCGACATACAGGCGCCAATCGCCCACCTCGCGGGCGTACCGCGCCACGCCCTTCGCGATCTCGCGGTCATAGGGCAACGATGGATCGACGACCACGGCCACGAGCGGCCCCTGGGGCGAAGCCACGCCGCGCCGCCTTCGTCGTTCTTGGGGTATTCGTACCATTTGTGCATTGTGACGTTGCCTGCTCGGCATCACCAACTGTCCACCGACGGACTGCACGGACTCGAAATTCCTGCCTTACGAAACGAAATTCTTGCAGCGGGTGCCGGCTCATGAAAGTTCACTCGGAAGGCTATGCTGCGGGAACTCGTCCCATCGTCAGTCGGCCCGACGGAGCATTCATCCATGCATCGCCAGCACGCACCCGCGAACCCCACGCGCCGTGAGTTCACCACTGTCGGCGCCTCGCTCGCCGCGGCGGCGACGTCCGCAGCATCGTTCACCGCCGCGATGGTGCATTCCTCCCGCGCGGCGGCCCAGGAGACCCGCGAACTGCGAATCGGCGTCATCGGCTGCGGCGGCCGCGGCACCGGTGCGATCAACGACTCGCTCTCCATCAACTCGGGCGTGAAGCTCGTGGCGGTGGCCGACCTCTACGGCCGCAATTGCGAGCGGGCCTGGAAGATGATGCGGGAGGCCCACCCCGACAAGGTGGCCGCCACCGACACGAGCCACGACGGCCTCGACGGCTACAAGCGCATTCTCGACGACCCGAACGTGGACGTCGTGCACGTCACCTCGACCCCCGGCTTCCATCCGCTGCACGCACGGGCGGCGATCGCGGCCGGCAAGCATGTGTTCGTCGAGAAGCCGGCCTGCGTCGATCCGGTTGGCTACCGGCAGTGCCTCGAGGCCCACCACGATGCCGTGGCGAAGGGGCTCGCCATCGTGGCTGGCACGCAGTATCGCCGCCAGGTGAACTATGCCGGGGCGGTCGACAAGATTCGTGAAGGGGCGATCGGCGACATCATCGCCGCCCAGGCCCGCTACTGCTCGCCCGGCATCTGGTATCGCCCGCGCACGGAGGGGATGAGCGACGCCGAATACCAGCTGAACAACTGGTATCACTTCGTGTGGCTCTCGGGCGACCAGCTGCTCGAACAGGGCGTCCACAACCTCGACGTGATCAACTGGGTGATGGGCGACAACCCCGTGTCGGCCTACGGGTCGGGCGGCCGGTTCACGCGGCCCGACGACAGCGAGCTCTGGGACACGTTCGGCGTCGACCTCGAGTATCCCGGCGACCGGTTCGTGTCGTTCCAGTCGCGGCACCTGCCGAACACGCTGTCGGACGTGGGCAACGTGATCCACGGTTCGCAGGGCACCTGCCACATCGGCGGGGGCAACACCGGCTCGCGGATCGTGGACCGGGCCGGGAAGGTCGTGTGGGAAATGAAGGGCAGCATCGCCGACGCCTACAAGCAGGAGCACAAAGCCCTGATCGATTCGATCCGCTCAGGCAAGCCGATCGTCGAACTGCGGCAGATGGCCGACAGCTCGCTCGTGGGCGTGCTCGCCCGCCTGGCTGCCTACACCGGCCAGAAGGTCACGTGGAAGTTCGTGGCCGAGGAGTCGCAGCTCGATCTCTTCCCCAAGGATCTCACCTGGACATCGTCGCTGCCCTCGCCCGGCTTCGCCGTGCCCGGCAAGACGAAACTCTCCTGACGAGCCGCGCGAGTGTCGGGCCGGCTCTGGGCCGACTGTCGCCGGCCAGATAGATTGCCCCCCATGAAGCACGACACCACATCCAAGCACTACAACGTCGGCACCATCGGCTACGGCTGGGCCGCCACGGCGCACATCGCCGCGATCAACGCCACAAAGCAGGGCCGCGTGACGGCCGTCTGCTCGTCGCGGCCGCTCGATGCCGCGGAGCTTTCCGCGAAGCACGGCGGCCCGATCAAGACATATGAGCGCGTCGAGGACATGCTTGCCGACCCGGCGATCGACGTCGTCGACATCACCGGCCTGCCGAGCCTCCACCGCGACCAGGCCGTGGCCGCCGCGAAGGCGAAGAAACACATCATCCTCGAAAAGCCGATGGCCAACTCGCCGGAGGAAGTGGCCCACATCATGCAGGCCGCCGCGGCCAACGGCGTGAAGGGCTGCGTGTGCTTCGAGTGCCGGTTTTCGAATCAATTTCAGGTGACGAAGGCGCTCCTCGACGAAGGGCTGCTCGGCAAGCTCCACTACGGCGAGGTGGACTACTACCACGGCATCGGCCCGTGGTATGGGCAGTTTCGCTGGAACACGGGCAAGAAGGACGGCGGCAGCGCCCTACTCACGGCCGGTTGCCACGCGCTCGACGCGCTCCTGATGCTGATGGGCCACGACGTGCAGAGCGTGACGAGCCTGAGCACGAAGTCGGCGAGCCCGATCTTCGCCCCGTATGAATACGACACGTCGAGCGTGACGATCCTGCACTTCAAGAACGGCGCCGTCGGCAAGAGCGCCGCGATCGTGGACTGCCTCCAGCCCTACTACTTCCACACGCATCTCGTGGGGAGCGAGGGCAGCCTGCTCGACGACAAGTTTCACTCGATGAAGCTCAAGGCCGACAAGGGCCACTGGAGCAAGCTGTCGATGAAGATGCTCGACTCCGGCGACGTGAGCGACCATCCCTATCAGGCGCAGTTCCAGGCGTTCTTCGACGCGCTCGACAAGGGGCAGGACATGCCGCTGACGAGTTTTAAGGAGGCGAAGAAGACGTTCGACGTGATCTTCGCCGCCGACAAGAGCGCTGCCCAGGGCGGCGTGCCCGTGACCCTGTAGGACAGGCTTCAGCCTGTCATCATTTCACGACATCTTTCATGACAGGCTGAAGCCTGTCCTACAACGAGCAACTATGCGAATCCTCTTCCTCTTCCTCGTGCTCCTGCTCACCGCCACCGCGGCCGCCGAGCCGCCTGCAGGCTTCACGCCTCTCTTCAACGGCCAGGATCTCGCCGGCTGGCGGGGCCGGCCGCACTTCGACCCTGCGAAAGACGCCGAGGGCACGCCCGAGGAGCGAGCCAAGCGGCAGGCGGAGTGGAATGCCGACATGGCGTCACACTGGAAGGTGGAGAGCGGCGTGATCGTGAACGACGGCCAGGGCGTGTTCCTCACCACCGACCGCGACTACGCCGACTTCGAACTGCACGTGGAGTGGATGTTTCCGGCCCCCTGCGGCGACAGCGGCATCTACCTGCGCGGCCTCCCGCAGGTACAACTCTGGGATCCGGCCTGCGAGCGCGACTTCAAGCACGGCTGCCAGAAGGGCTCCGGCGGCCTGTGGAACAGCCCAGCCGGTGCGGAAGGGAAAGATCCGCTCGTGAAGGCCGATCGGCCGATCGGCGAGTGGAACGCGCTCAAGATCCGCATGCAGGGCGACCGCGTGAGCGTGATGCTCAACAACGAGCTCGTGGTCGACAACCAGCCGATGCCCAACTCCTTCACGAAGCATACGACCCCTCCGCCCGACCGCGGCCCGATCCAGATCCAGACCCATGGCGCCCCGATGCACGTGCGCAACGTGTTCATTCGTGAACTCGGCACGCTCGACGGCTCCGGCCCCGGCTGGCGCGACCTCAGCGAAGCCGACTTCGAAAACGTGAACTGCGCTCCCGACACGTGGTCGTGGAAGAACGGCACGGCCCGCTGCACGGGCAAGCCCGTCGGCGTGATCCGCACGAAGAAGCCACTCACGAACCTTGAACTCTCTGCCGAATGGCGGCACCTGCAGAAAGCGGGCAACTCTGGCATCTTCCTCTGGGCACCGCCGCAGGTGTTCGAGAACCTGCCTCCGGGCAAACTGCCCCCCGGCGGCATCGAGGTGCAAGTGCTCGACCATGGTTTTACCGAGCAATACGAAAAGCAGACCGGCAAGAAGGCCGACTGGTTCAAGACTGACGGCGACGTGTTTCCGGTCGGCTCGTCTGACATGAAGCCGTTTCCGCCCATCGCCCCTGATGGCAAGCGGAGTTTTCCCACCGCTCGGCACTCGCGCGGCACACCCGAGTGGAACCATTACTACGTGCGGGCGATCGACGGCGAGGTGCGGCTGTGGGTGAACGGCCACGAGGTGTCTGGAGGCACCGACTGCTTTCCGGCCACGGGCTTCATGTGTCTCGAGTCGGAGGGGGCGCCCGTCGAGTTTCGCCGGCTGCGGATCCGTGAACTCCCCGACGCCCGCACCGGCTTCGCGCCCCTCTTCAACGGCCAGGATCTTTCCGGCTGGCAGGGGCAGACCGCCGGCTACGAGGCCGTGGCCGGCGAATTGCGGAGCAAGCCCGGCGTCGGCGGCAACCTGCTCACGGCTGAGGAATTCGGCGACTTCGTGCTGCGGTTCGACTTCAAACTCACGCCGGGGGCCAACAACGGCCTCGCGATCCGCGTGCCAGCGCAGGGCAATGCCGCCTTCGACGGGATCGAGCTCCAGATCCTCGACGACGGTCACGAGAAGTACAAAGACCTCCAGCCCTGGCAGGCGCATGGCTCGATCTACGGCGTGGTCGCCGCCGAGCGGGGCAAGTGCCTGAAGCCTGCCGGCCAGTGGAACTCCGAAGAAGTGACCGTGCAGGGATCGCAGATCAAGGTCGTCGTCAACGGCAAGACGATCCTCGATGCCAACACGGCGCCCTTTCGCGACGGCCAGGCCACGCCCGACGGCAAGCCACACCCCGGCCTCGCCCGCACGCAGGGCCACATCGGCTTCGCCGGCCACCACGACGAAGTCCACTTCCGCAACATCCGCGTAAAGCGACTGTAGGACAGGCTTCAGCCTGTCATGATCACCAACGTGCGTTTTCGACAGGCTAAAGCCTGTCCTACAAGGGCCGGACCCAAACGTTTCGATACCGCGTGGGGCTGCCGTGGTCCTGCAGGAAGAGCGGGCCACGGCCGGTGGACCGCAGCTCCTTCTCGACGCCGCGCAAAAAATCCGTGACGCCGTGGCGATATGGGATATACGGCGACCGCGGCTCCGTGAACGTCAGCCCGTCCTGCACGAGTTTTCCGTTGAGCCAGGCCGTGACACTGCCGGCCTTCGTGATCCGGCCGGCTGCGTCGCGCCGCGGTGCAATGAACCGGATGTCGTACACCTGCCACTCGCCGGGCCGCCGGGCCGCGTTCATGAGCGGCGACCCGAAGCGATAGAGCGCGCCCTCATCCTGCTCCGTCGGCGGCTCGACGCCGAACGAATCGTAGATCTGCATCTCGTAGTGGCCGTGGAGATAGAGGCCGCTGTTGCCGTGGGCTGCAGGATCGACCATGAACTCAGCGTGGATGTCGGCATCCTGAAACAGTTCTTTCGACACGATGTGGTTGGCATGCCCGTTCGTCGTGTTCACGACGAGCGTGCCGTTCTCGACCTTCCAATCGATCGGGCCGCCGTTCATGGCCGTGAACGCCGGCGGGGTGGAGCCGTCGCCGAAGAGCACGATCGCCTCCGGGGGCGGCGGCACGGGCA
>CAMAVC010000117.1 GCA_945861585.1 Planctomicrobium piriforme | reverse complement strand
TGCGCAGACGCCAGAAAAACGCCACCGAAGCGGGTGCGGGACGTTTCGAGAAACCCGTTCCCGACGCCCGGGCCCGCTCCTCCTGAGACTCACGAGTCGCTCATCAGCCGGAAGACCGGTGCGGAGGTGCCATTGACCGGGCTATCCTTGAAGGCATAGGTTCGCCTGACTGATTACACGGGCGATGAACTGCTCCGTTGTCAGTGGCGAGCCACCATCCGCAGCTTGTTCGTAGAAGTCGAGAAGTCCCATCACCGTTGCCAGCATGCAACGACGATGGTGATTGATCTCGACGTTCTTTCAAAGTCTCAGCAAGATCGTCCCGCCGTACCGAGGGCTGTGACGTCAAGTCATGATACTCGGCCCCAATCTTGCCGAAAGCATGACGGACGCCACGTGGTTGTAGTCGGAATTCACTGGGCAGCGGAGCCCCATCAAGGGCGACTGGAGAAGGCTTTGTGTCCTTCTTTCCGCTGCGACAATTGATCCCCCTCAGCGAAGCGTCTCCGCGGGAGCGATACGATTTTCGACAGGGTCGTACACGATCCGGATGCCGGCCACCGTGTTCACACGCAGGGCGGCGCGGCGCAGGTCAAGAAGGGCGTCGCGGTACTGCCGCACCACGTCGACATACTCCCGCTGAGCCTGAAGGTAGTCGAGCATATCGGCTTGGCCGCCGCGCACCTGCGTCATCGTCAGGTCGCGGATCCGTCGGGCTCGCGGGAGGATCGTGGTCTCGATCCGCTCCGCACGCGCGCGGGCGATATCCACTTCACTCGCGACCTGCCTCACCTCGGTCTCGATCTGACGCATGAGATGATCGACCTCAATCTCCGCCTGCGACCGTGAGAGCTCGGCCCGACGGATATTGCCTTGATTGCGATTGAACAGCGGAATGCTTGCCATCCCGCTGATGCCCCACGAAGTCGCGTTCTGTGCGCCGAGGGCCGAATTGTCGACCGCGCCCCAGGGGGTGTAGAGTACGAACACGTCCGGATACCGCTCCTTGATGGCAAGCTGCACTTCCGCCGAAGCCCGCTGAACACCGAGAAAAAAGGCGTGCAGGTCCTGGCGGTGCTGCTTCGCGATCGCAAAGAGCTCGTCAGCAGCGGGAATCGACGCGGTGTCAGTGTGCAATGTCCCGCGGATCTCGAACGGCACCTCGTCAGGGTTCGGCAGTACGAGGGCCAAGGCAAGCCGGCGTTTGGCCGTCGCCAGGGCCCCAATCGCCTCGGCCCTGGCGATCTCAGCGGCCTCGATCTGAAGATCAAGCCGTTCGACTTCGAGACTGCCAAGTTCCTGTCCCGACACAAGACCGGCGACCGTGCGCCGAACCTCGCGCAGCCCCGTGATACTCGCCTCGACGTAGCGGAGGGTTTCGCGGGCCGCGAGAACATCCGTGTACAGCGTGGATGCCGTTTCGATCTCGAGCCGCACCGCATCTTGATACTGGGCCTCGGTGACACTCTTGGCCCGCTGGGCCGCAATCATGCGGTGGCCCCGCTTGTTGTTCACGTCAAAAGGCTGAATGACCGTGAGCCCATATCCGGGCTCTCCTGGCCGTTCCGGCGAGTAGCTACCGTAGGGCACGCTGTCGACGCTGCCGAAGACGTATGGATTGCCTCGCAGCCCGGCGGTGAGGACATCGGCATCCGCTTTTCGGATTTCCTGGAACCGCGTCCGAAGCGACTGATTTCGTTCGATCGTCAGGAGGATCACCGATTCGAGCGTCATGCCGTCTGGTGGGCCAGGATCGTCGCTCGCAGGAAGTTCGAGCGGCCCGCCTGGCGGGAGCGCTGCTGGGGACATGGGCATCGGTGCAGGAATCGACTCGGAACGCGGCGGTACCATGGCCGTCGCAATCGGATTCGCCGCGGCGGCCAGGGGATCGCGGTTCCGTGTGAACGACGGCGTCACCTCGGGCAGCAGCGCGACGCCCGGGGCCATGGTGCCAGTGGGCAGATTCAATCGATTGAAGTCTCCGCCGGGGTCGCGATCGCTCGTGGAACGTTCACGTTCGATCGCCCGCTGACCGGCATTCAGGACGATGAGGTCGTCGGCAAGTTGCTTCTGCGCCATCGCGGTACCTGCGAAGGCCCCCGCGAGGAGGGTCACGCCAGCGATTGTTCCTCTGCGCAGCAGAGTTTGAACTCGATTCATCAGAATCCCTCCCCTAAACGTTGGCCTCGTCATCCATGACGCGGCCCCCTCGCGCAATCACCCCCTACCGTGCCACACCAATCCACGCGGATTCCGTCGTGCTTCCGACTCAGTCCATGTCCTCTTGGTGAGCGTGTTTGCCCAGTTGGCCGACAAATGATTTGCCGTCGATTTCGATCGTCAATCGGGCCGACACGCCATCGACGTCGAGCAACTGGCAAAGCAAGTTGTCAGATGCCGTAAAGACTGATGCCGCCCCAAAACCCTCAGTGCCTCGCACGTTCGCGACAAGCGTATACCGATGAGACCTGCCAGCGGCGCGAATGTCGAGCGTCACTGTCCGTGCCGTGACAGGCACGGCCCTCCTGGCCTCCTTGTCGAGAACGTAAATCGTGATCGTATCGGTGCTGTCGTCATGCACCAATTCAGCATGGAAGTCCTCATCACCAAATTCGATGAGCGAACCACGGTGCGGCCCCTGGGCGGGATGCGCGTCGGCAGCACTGTCGCCAGCCGAGGCCCTTGCGACCCCCGCGGCACCAGCCATCCCACAGGCGATGAGAGCCACGCCCAAACGTCGTAAAATCTTCATTCGTGTCTCTTGTCTGTCGTGACTCATTCGTTGTTCGTCAATCCTGCAACCAAGTCGCATACATCACACTTCCGATGCCAACTCGTCACTGCCAGCCGCCATCGCCTTCTCGGCCTGGCCACGGCCGAAGCACCAAAACAGAGCCGGGTGGACGAAGAAGTCGAGGAGCGTCGAGCTGATGAGGCCGCCAAGAATCACCGTGGCGACCGGATAGAGAATCTCCTTGCCAGGCTCGCCTGCGGCCAGGACCAGCGGCACAAGCGCAATACCCGCGGTGAGCGCCGTCATCAGCATCGGCGCCACCCGTTCCTTGCCCGCCCGCTCCACCATCTCCGGCGTGAACTGTTCACCTTCGTGCTGCACGAGATGGAGGTAGTGGGCGATCAGAAGAATGCCATTGCGGGACGCGATGCCGGAGAGAGAAATAAAGCCCACCATGCTCGCGACCGTGAGTGACTGGCCGGTGATCACGAGCGCCGCCACCGAACCGATCGCCGCCATCGGCAGTGCCGAGAGCACCTGGAGGGCGAGGTTGGTCGAACGAAAGAGCGTGTAGAGGGCGAGGAACATGCCCGCGAGCGACACGAGGCTCAAAATGCCGATCATCCGCGTCGCATTCTTCTGGCTTTCAAATACGCCGCCATATTCAATGAACGAACCCGTCGGGAGGGCCGCCTGGATCGGGGCAAGCCGCTCTTGGATGTCCCTGACGACGCCGTCGAGGTCGCGGCCGGCGGTGTTGCACTGCACGATGATTCGTCGGCGGACGTTCTCACGGTTGATTGTGTTGGGGCCGCTCCCCTCGCGAATCTCCGCGATCGTGGACAGCGGTACGCGGCCGCCCGACGGGAGATTGATCGAGAGCCGTCCGAGAATGCCGACGTTCACCCGAAAGGGCTCGTCGAGCCGCACGACGAGATCGAACTTCCGCTGGCCATCGACGACTTCCGATACCGTCCGCCCGTTCATGGCCGTCTCGATGAACTCGTTGACCTCGTCAGCGGTGAGCCCATACTGCATCAGCTTTTCGCGGCGAAGCCGGATCTGGAGCTGCGGAATCTCGGTCTGCTGCTCGACCATGAGATCCTTCACGCCCGGCACGGTGGCGATGGCCGCCTTCATCTTCTCGGCCGTCCGCCGCAATTCGACGAGATCGTCGCCGTAGAGCTTGATGCCGACCTGCGCCTTCACGCCCGACAGCATGTGGCTGATGAGATGCGCCAGCGGCTGCTCGACGGCAATCACGACACCGGGGATCTGCGTCAGCTCCTCCCGCAGCTCGTCGAGCACCTCTTCGCGGCTGCGGCCCGCCTTCGGATCGAAACTCACGATGATCTCGGATGCGTTGACGCCCTCCGCGTGCTCATCGAGTTCGGCACGACCCGTTCGACGGCTGTAGTTTTCGACACCGCGAATCTTCCCGATCTTTTCGTCGACCATGGCCGCGATGCGATTGGACGTCTCGAGTGACGTGCCCGGCGGCAAGAGAGCGTTGACTTGCACGCAGCCTTCATTGAAGGGCGGCAGGAAGTCTCGCCCGAGTCCCATCACGACAACAATGCTCAGGACGACCGCCGCCGCCACGCCCGTCAGGATCGGCACCGGATGCCGCACGGAAAGCCGGATCGCCACCCCCGCGAGGCTTTTGCAGACGCGCAGGAGAAAACCGTCCTTCTCATGCTCCATGAACCGCGCCTTCGGCAACAGCCAGAAGGAAAGCACCGGCGTGACGGTCAGCGAGACCACGAGGGATGCGAGGATCGAAACGATGTAGGCGATGCCGAGCGGCGTGAAGAGCTTGCCCTCGATCCCCTCCAGGGCGAAGAGCGGCACGAACACGAGCACGACCAGGATGGTGCTGAACACGATCGAGTTGCGAACCTCGCTGCTCGCCTCATACACGACACGCAACGCCGATTTCGGCTCCGCCGCGTGGGCGTTTTCGCGAAGCCGACGAAAGATGTTCTCGACGTCGACGATCGCGTCATCCACGAGCTCGCCGATGGCGACGGCGAGGCCGCCAAGCGTCATCGTGTTGATCGACATCCCGCACGCCTTGAAAACAAGCCCCGTGATCACGATCGACAGCGGAATGGCCGTGAGCGTGATGAACGTCGTGCGGAAATTGAGCAGAAACAGGAACAGCACGATCACGACCAGGATGCCGCCGTCGCGGAGGGCCTCGATGACGTTGTGAATCGAAAGGTCGATGAACGTCTTTTGTTGATAGATCTCGGGGTTGATGCGGATATCCGGGGGAAGCGATCCGCGGAGGTCGGCGAGCGCCGCGGTCACGTCGTCCGTGAGCCTCCGCGTGTCGGCCCCCGGCTGCTTCGCGATGATGAGGATCACGGCCGGCTTGCCGTTGACCGCGGCGTCACCCCGCTTCACCTGCGGCGCCTCGGCCACCCGTGCGACTTGGGCGAGGACGACCGGCCGCTCGCCGGTCGCCTTCACCACGACCGACTCGAGGTCGTGGATCGTCTGGATTCGGCCCAGTGAGCGGACGAGAAGCTCGTTGCCACCCTGGTTCAGATACCCGCCCGTGGCATTGGAGTTGCTTGCCTGGACGGCCGCTTCGACCTCTTCGAGCGTGATCCCGAACTTGAGCAACTGCTCGGGATCGACGAGGACCTGGAACTGCTTGCGGCCGCCCCCCATGGTTACGATTTGGGCCACGCCGGGGATCGTCAGGAGCCGCTGGCGCACGACCCAGTCGGCGAGCGTTCGAACCTCCATGGGCGGAGTCGTACCATCGTCGCTCCACATGCCGACATGCATCACCTGTCCCATGATCGACGAGATCGGTGCGAGCTGCGGGCGAATTCCCTCGGGGAGTCGGTCGATGGCCACGGCCACCTTCTCCGCCACGATCTG
This sequence comes from Planctomicrobium piriforme, assembly GCA_945861585.1. GTDB lineage: Bacteria > Planctomycetota > Planctomycetia > Pirellulales > UBA1268 > RGVT01. Next base: position 3,105 of record CAMAVC010000117.1, on the reverse strand, counting down.
GCGGTCGATGTAGATGTTCGTGCCCCATTCGAACTCGACGTAGATCACGGAAAGACCGACACCCGACGAGCTGCGGACCGCCTGCACTCCGGTCGCCCCGTTGAGCACGCTCTCGAGCGGAAACGTGACGAGCGTCTCGACCTCTTCCGGGGCCAGCCCCGGTGCCTCGGTCATGATCGTGACCCGCGGGCGATTGAGGTCAGGGAACACGTCAATCGGCAAGGACCGGAGCGTGATGCCGCCATACACGAGCACGACCATCGCGAGCACGATCGTGATCAGGCGAAACCGCAGGGCACTTTTGATGATGGCGTTGAGCATTGGCGACGTTTTTCACAGGCTCGCAGATCAGGGATGTCAGTGGTTGTGGCCGGCGTGGGGATCGATGCCCCCCCCCGCCTTGTTCTTGAGGGCCAGGTGGAGCTGCTGCGCTGCCGACATGGCGATTCGGTCGCCAGGGAACAGCGTGCCGTCATTGGCGATCACGACCCATTGGGGATCGCGATGCTCGACATGCACCGTCGCGCGGTCGAAGTGGTCGCCGTTGGCACGGAAGACATAGTTCTCCACGCTGTCCTGGGCGACGGCATCGGCCGGCAACACGATCCGGTCAGGCCATTCCTCCACCGGCACCTGAAGTTGCATCCGCTGCCCCGGTTTGTATCGCCAGGTCACGAAGCTGCTTTCGCCCTCGGTGCGCGGGTCGCCGATGAGGTCGTTGGGGAGCGTGACGAAAAATCGCAGCGTGCGCGAGTCGGGCGTGACGCGGTCGGCCACGTACGCGATGCGAAGCCCCTCGACCTGCTTGGTTTGTTTGGCGGATACTTCAATGACCGCGGTGATCGGCTTGCCCTCGGCCGCCGCTTCCGTGAGGGCCGCCATGTCCTGCTCGAAGGCGTCTCCTTCGATGAGGAGTGTGCCGTGATCGACGAGCGTCGCCAGCGTGTCGCCTGCGGTCACATGCTGGCCTCGCTCCACCGAGAGCTCCGCGACGATGAGCGTCCCGCTTCCGCCATTGATGGCCGCCGTACTCGGGGCACGCACCGTGATCGAGCCCAGCAGTGTGCGGGTGGTCACGATCGCGTTGACCTGCTCCTCCGTGAGACCGTGAAGGAGAAGTGCCTGATGCTGGGCAAGCCGGACCGCCTCGAGCTTTTGGAGCTCGTATTTTCTTTCGAGAATCACCTTCGTGGCGATGAGCCCTTCGGGGCCGATGCCTTCGAGCCGGGCGATCTCGCGGCGAACGACATCCAGCTCGGCCGCCGTCCGGAGGAGGTCTGCCTGCGACTGCACGAGCTCCTCGTGCGTGAGGCGAATTTCGAACAACGGCTGGTCGGGTACGACCGTCTCCCCGACGGTCACGAGGATTTTCGTAAGGAAGCCGGTCATGGACGCGATCGCCGCATACCGGGACCGACCGGGCCGCTCCACGACCATGCCGGGAATCGTGACCGTGCGGTGAAACGTCGATACGGCGACTGCACCTTCCAGGAGCCCTATGCTTTTTCTGGCCTGCTCGGAAAGTTCGATCGAGTTTTCCTCCGCGTGCCCCGCGTGGCCGTGATCGTGTCCTGCGTGCCCCTCGTCACCGGCCCCGCCTTCATGCTTCTCCGAAGGCGCCGCTGCGGCGCCCGCGGGCACGCCCCCCATCAGGCGAATGACCTGGTTGCGCACGGGCGTGACCAATCCCACGATCAGGATGGCACCGACCACGACGGCAGCAAGCACGACTCGAAGGACGCTAGTGAGGGTACGCGGGGATGACACGGGAAAATCCTCGAGGAACCGGGAGGGCAAACACAGGTGCGGCCAGGGGGCGTGAACGAATTCTCAGGCCACGCGGAGTTGTGATGACTCGGATTGTTCGGTAATTGCACCGTCGGCAAGGTGGAAGATCCGCTTCGCCCGGTCTGCCACGAAGGTGTCGTGGGTGACGACGAGGATCGTCTGCCCCTCGGCATGAAGCTGGTCGAAAAAGTCGAGCACGACGCGACGGCTGTCGGGGTCGAGGTTGCCCGTCGGCTCATCTGCCAAGATGACCGGCGGATCGTTGGCAAGCGTACGGGCGAGGGCCACTCGCTGCTGCTGGCCGGTGCTGAGCTCGCTCGGTTTGTGATGCAGCCGTTCGCCAAGGCCAACACGCTCGAGCAACGTTTCCGCTCGGACCTGCTGTTCATCATCCGGCAGCCCGGCCAGAAAGAGCGGAATCTGGACGTTCTCGAGCGCGGTTAGATACGGCACGAGATTGAACGTCTGAAAGACGAACCCGATGCGCTCACGACGAAAGGATGTCCGCTTCGCGACCGGCAGATCGTAGATTGACACGCTGTCGAGGAGAACTTTTCCACCGTCCGGAGTAAGCATGCCCCCGAGCACCGACAGAAGCGTCGACTTGCCGCTTCCGCTCGGCCCCACGATCGCGGCATAGTCACCACGCGGAATCGTCAGCGATGAGGCGCGGAGGGCCGTGACCGAATGGCCGCGCCGGACATAGGATTTGCAGACTTCTTGGAGCTCAAACATCGCTTTCGATTCTCCGGAATGGGTTTCGCAAGACAAAGACACTTCAACAGACTTCAAATTTCACGGAAGCAGGTGCAGGGATCGAGCTGCGCGGCCGAGCGGGCGGGCCAGTAGGCGGCGATGAGCGTGACGCCAAGTGCCGCGGTCACCGCGATGGCGGCCAGCGAAGGCAACGGCGAGACGGTGACGCCCGCCCAGTGAGGCCCGAGCAACACGGCGAGCACGATGCCAGCCAGGGCGCCACCGATGCCTCCAGCAAGGCCGAGCCATGTGGCCTTCAAGAGGAAGAGGCGAAGGATCAGGTTTGGCGTGGCGCCGAGTGCCATGAGCGTGCCGATTTCGCGGCGGCGTTCGCGGACGTTGGCCGACGTGGACGAGGCGACGGTTGCACCGCCGACGAGGACCAGCACGCCGAGCACGAAGATCGACGACTTGGCCAGCAAGCGATTGACGCCCACCTGCGTCTCGACGACCTGCGACACCGTGACGACCTTCGCATCGGGGAGAAGGGCTTTGAGCTGCGGCACCAATCCGCCGGCGGCATCTTCGCAGCAACCCATCACCTCGATGGCGCTCACGACT
>CAMAVC010000116.1 GCA_945861585.1 Planctomicrobium piriforme | reverse complement strand
ATCTCGCCGGACGCTCTCTGCGCCCATCCCTGGGCTCCGTTCGCTCGGACCTGCCTGCGCTCCGCCATCCTGGCTGCGCTGGTCAGCTACGCCGGCTCAACGGCAGGGGCAACCCCTCGCCTACCCAACTCGTAGAAGCCGAGAACTTTCGGCGGAGTCGGTCGTGGTAGCCCCGCGCCGGCGCGTCATTCCGTGCGCCTACTCGACCGGCTCGAGGGCGCCGTGGCCCAGGATGAAGGTGCGGGTGCCGGCCGGGCCGTCGAAGATCACCGTGCCGACCGACCGCGGGCCCGTGCCGCTGATGCCCGACAGCACACCCTCGCCGTAGTCGGCGTGCCGCACGCGCTGGCCCGCGGTGAAGGTGTGCCGAGGCTTCGGCCCACCTCCGAGCCGCTCGGCGAGGTCGGCGGCGGTCTGAAACGCGAGTGTGCGGGGTGCTCGTTCACGCCGGGCGGGCGGTACTTCGGGAACGGCGACGTCTTGCGAGATGTCTTCGTCGGCCGGGCCGGCCACGAGTTGCGACGCATCGTCAACGTCCGACCTGCGCGATCGGCTGGGCTGCGAAGCGCCGAAGTCGTCGATCGCGATGGCCCCCGACAAGGGAGCCTCCGTGCCGGTGAGCTCGGTTTCGCTGCCGGTCATTTCAGTGAGGAAAATGCTCGGTGCCGAGATGCGGCGCGTGCCGCGGTAGTCGCGGATCCGGGCGCAGCTGGCGTGCACCTCCTGCATGCCGCGCGTGATTCCCACGAAGACGAGCCGACGTTCTTCTTCGAGCTGCTCAGGATGGTCGAGGCTGCGCTCGTGGGGCAGGATGCCGTCTTCCATGGCGACGAGGTAGACGACGGGAAATTCGAGTCCCTTGGCCGCATGGAATGTCATCAGTGCGACTCGTTCGCTGGTGGGATCCCAGACGTCGGTGTCGGCGACGAGGGCCGTCGTCTCCAGGAACGCGCCCAGGGGGTCGGTGTCGGCTCCGGCGTCCTCCGGCGGACGATCCGGGTAGCTCGTGTCGAGCTGCTGTGCGGCGGTGAGGAGTTCTTCGACGTTGGCGAGGCGGTCTTCGCCCTCCTCGTCGATGCCGTCGTCGGCGAGCCACTGGCGGTAGCCCGTGCGCTCGAGCACCGCTTCCAGGAGGGCCGCCACGCTCGTGTCGGCGGCCGCCACCGCGGCGAGGCTGGCATGAAGGCGGCCGAATTCCCCCAGCGCCTTCGCTGCCCGTTTCGTGAGCCCCGGGATGCCGGCGGCCCGGGCGGCGGCGTCGAGCCGGCTCAGGCGGTGGTCTTCGGCCCAGGCGGTGAGCAATTCGAGCGATTGCCGGCCGATTCCCCGCGGCGGCACGTTCACCACCCTGACAAACGCCTCGTCATCACGCGGATTCTTCAGGAGCCGGAGCCAGGCCACGACGTCGCGGATCTCGCGGCGCTTGAAGAACTCGAGGCCGCGCACCAACTGGTAGGGCACGCCGCGGCTGCGCAGCGCCACTTCGAGCGATCGCGACAAGGCATTGGTGCGAAACAGAATGCAGAAGTGCCGTGGCGAACGGCCCGACACGACGCCATGGGAAATTTCATCGGCGATTCGATCGGCCTCGTCGTGGCTCGTAGAGTCGAGCACGATCCTGACCCGATCGCCCGCGGCCGCGTCGGTGACGAGCCGCTTGGGCTTGCGGCGCGAGTTGTGGGCGATGAGGCGATCGGCGGTGCCGAGGATGTTCGCCGTACTGCGGTAGTTGTGCTCGAGCTTCACGACCCGCGCGGTCGGATAGTCACGTTCGAATTCGAGAATGTTGCGGATGCTCGCGCCGCGCCAGCCGTAGATCGCCTGGTCGGGATCGCCAGTGACGGCGAGATTGGGATGGTCGATGGAGAGACCGCGAACGATGCAGTATTGGACGGCGTTGGTGTCTTGGTATTCATCGACCAAGATGTAGCGATGGCGGGCGTCGAGGAGGGCCCGCAGCTCGGGGTTGTCGGTGAGCAGGCGGGCCACGTGCACGAGCAGGTCGTCGAAGTCGACGGAGTTTGCCGCCAGGAGAAACTCCTGATACACGGGCCAGAGCTTGGCCGCGACCTCGTCGGCCGGCCGGCCCCAGCGGGGCTCGAACGTCGCGGGCGAGAGGAGGTCGTTCTTGGCCCGGCTGATCGTGGAGGCCAAGCGATCGATCGGCGTGTGGGTGAGCGAGAGCCCGAGCTTTCTGGCTGCCCGCTTGAGCACGGCCCCGGCGTCGTCAGGATCGAGGATCGAATAGTCGCTCGTGAGGCCGACGAGCGGGGCGTGCTTGCGCAGCAGGCGGGCGGCGAAGCGATGGAAGGTGCCCATCTCCACGGCCTGCGGGCCGACGAGCTCCGACACGCGGCGACGCATCTCGTCGGCTGCCTTGTTCGTGAACGAGAGGGCGACGATCTGCCGGGCCGGGATGCCCTGGGCGATCAGGTGCGCGATACGGTGGGTGACGACGCGGGTTTTGCCGCTGCCTGGTCCGGCCAGGACGAGCAGAGGGCCATCCACGTGGGTGGCGGCCTGCCGCTGGGAATCGTTGAGATGGTCGAGCGTGGGGAGCGGCAAGGCAACGATGCTAGCACGCTAGCAGGAAATGGTAGTCGGATTTTGAACGTTTGGATTATATTCCCGAGCGCCGTCAACGAATCACGGACTCGAAACACCAGGGAGGGAACCCCCGCATGCCACGCGTTGCGTACAAGAATCTGACCCAGACGGACGAAATGGCCGAGAAGCTCGAGATGAGCACGGCGGAGATCGGCCTGTCGGTACGAACGACGAACTGCCTCGAGGAGAAGGGCATCTTCACGGTGCATGACCTGCTCAATTGCACCCGCGCCGACCTGCTCTCGATTTCAAACTTTGGCGAAAAGACCCTCGAGGAGGTCTACCGCTCCTTGGAAAAGATCGGCTTCTTCCGGGCCTCGCGGCCGGCGGGTGAGATCACGATCGAATCGGCGGAAAATCGCCAAGAATCGCTCGCCTGAGTGGCCTGGCGGGCACCGGGCGGGCGGCGTGTGCATAATGCGGCGGAGGGCCGCTTTCGCGTGAAAGTCGGCCGTCGGAGCCCGCCTGCCCTCGGAGGATTCGTGCCGTGAGATTGCCGCGATTCTTCGGCAAGAAGCGCGGACACCGGCGCACCGGCTCACAGGCGTGGGGGTCGTTCGGTGAAGCGATCTTCTACGCGGCGCTCGTGGCGGCGGGCGTGTGTTTCGCGGGTCTCCTGTTCAGCGGTGCCGTCGGAATCGGGTCGGACGCCACGGCTCCGGCCTGGTCACGCTGGTGGCTGTGGGCGTTTACCCTGCTGATTCCCGGTGCGCTCCTGGCTTTCGGCCTGGCCGGTGTGGCACGCACGGTCAGAGCCTGGGGCAAATCGGAGGAGCGGCGGGCCGCAGCCGAGGGCATTTCCAACCTGCTCGAGAGCATGGGGCAGAGCCCGGGGGCGGATCGAGGTCACCCGGGTGTGCCGACCTGCGAGGATCTCGTCAATTCCCCGGGTACCATCCTGCGGTATCGTCTGCCGATCGAAAGCCCGGAGAGTTGGACGCTCGTCGGCATGGGGCTCTTTGCGGTGCTCTGGAATGCGGTGCTGGTGGTGCTTGCCGTCGGCGCCGGCATCGACTTGTTGAGCGGCCGCATCGAGTGGGTGCTCTTCGCCGTGCTGATGCCGTTCGCAGCGGTTGGCATCGGCGGCATCGTGCTCTTCGTCCGGCGGCTCGTGCTCACCACCGCCGTCGGCACGACGCAGATGGAAATCTGCGATCACCCGCTCTTCCCGGGCCGGAGCTACGACGTGCTGCTCGCGCAGAGTGGCTCGGGAGTCTTCCGGTCGATCGCGTTGACGCTGGAAGTCGAGGAGATGGCGTCGTTCCGCCAGGGCACCGATACCCGTACCGAACGGGTGATCGTGTGGCGGGAGACGGTCAAGGAGTGGACGAATCTCGAGATCACCCCGGGCGTGCGATTCGAAACCCATGTGACGGTCACGATCCCGGCCGGCGCCATGCACTCGTTTGCATCCGCACACAACGCCGTCCGCTGGCGGATCGTCGTGCGTGGCCAGCCGGAGCGATGGCCGGGATTCGTGCGCGTGTTTCCCCTGATCGTCTACCCGGCGACGCTCACGCGATCGACGGTGGCTGGCGGCCTGACCCTCGTCGACAAGGTGCGTCGATGAACGGGAGCGACGAAAGCAACGGTGCCGCGCGGCCGGCCGCACCTCGGATCAGCATGCAGTTCGACCATCCGCTGCGGCAGTATCCCGTCGCTGCCGACCTCGTCGTGCTCTATGAGGTCGAAGGAGTCGCCCCCGGCTCCGTCCGAGCAGTGGAACGGAGCGTGCTCTGGTATACGGAGGGCAAGGGGGAAGAGGATCTCGGCGTGCATCATTTCGAGCGGCTCGACGACGCGACGCATGTCGCGGAGGCCTTGCCGACCGGCACGATCGCCGTGCGGCTGCCGGCGAGCCCGCTTTCGTACGAGGGCGTTGTCGTCAAGATCCGGTGGTGCGTGCGGATCCGACTCTTCTTTGCCACCGGGCGAGACTTCGTGTCTGAGCACGTGTTCGACGTCGGCGACATCGCACCGGCCCTGGGCATGGTGGAACGGCTGCAATGAGCGAAGCGGCACCGGACATCATGGCGGGCAATCCATTTTCCACACGCTCGATCCGCCCGGGTCGAATCCCGCCGCTCGATGGCTCCGGCCGCCCCCTGTGTGTGGCCGAGCTGCTCGTCGGCCTCGAGAGGTGCGGCGGCTCGGCCGCGCTCGTGGGACCTCACGGGAGCGGCAAGACGACCTTGCTGTGGCATCTCGCCGACGCCCTCGAGGCACGCGGATGTCGCGTCGAGCGCGTGCGGCTGCACGGTGGACGAAGCTGCATGGCGCTCATGCAAGCCGTGGTCCACGGACCCCGCGGCGGCATCGTGTGCATCGATAGCTGGGAGCGGCTCGGTTGGCCGGGGGCTCTCGCCGTGCGGTGGTTCGCCGCTCTCGGCGGACTCCGGCTGCTCGTGACGGCCCATCGTCCCGGGCTCCTGCCCACGCTCTGGATGTGCCGCACGTCGACCGCACTCTTGGCGGCGATCGTGGAGAGGCTTCCCCAGGCGGGAGGTTTGTCGTCATCCGAGCGCGACGTGCAGGTGGCGGATGCCTTTCGCCGGTCTGCCGGCGACATCCGCGAGGCGTTGTTCACCCTCTATGACCGCTGCGAAGACCGGGCCCGGGATCTTCGTCTGGCGGGGCCGTCGAGGTCGTGAGCGGGCGGTCGTAGCGATGGTGGCGGCCCTGCCGGTCGTGACGGCATGGCCCCATGAATTCATGAAGTGCGCGTCGGTTTTTTTCAAGCGTGCACCCCGAAGCGGAACCTAGGCTTGGGTAACGGTGAAAAAGCCGGTGCACCCGGGGTTTCCGGGATGCTCCTGCCGGATCCGTTCGAAGGAGTCCGCCATGAAGACGCGACGTTGGATGATCGTGCTGCAGCTCGCAGTCGCCGCCGCATCCATCCTGCCGCAATCGGTCGAGGCCCAGTGTTGTCTCGACGGCCTGTTCGCCGGCTGTGCCTCGTGCTTTCGCAAAGCGCCGCCCGCCTATGCCGTGGCGCCGGTGATGGCGCCGGTCGCCGCCCCCATGCCAGCTCCGCCGCCACCCGTCGTGGTGCCGGTGCAGCAGGTGAGCTACGTGCCTGAGACGACCTACCGCACACAGTATCAGTGCGTGCCCGTGACGTCGTACAAACCGGCGTGCGAGATCGATCCTTGCACGGGCTGTTCGCGGGAGTGCATGGAGCAGGTGACCAACTATGTGCAGCAGGCCGTCAACGTGCCGGTGACACAGTATCGCGCCGTGTATTCGACGAAGTACGTGCAAATGCAGCCTGGCGCCCAGGCCTACGGCGCCCCCGCGGCCGCTCTGCCCGCCTATCAGGGCACGCCGGCCGCGCCGGCCGCGTCACAGTTTGCAGCGCCGATCCAGACGACTCCCCAGGCCTGGGGTTCGGCCGGCTCCGACATCCCCCAGCAGATCATCCAAGGACAGTCGAGCATCGCAGCCCCCACGCTGCCCCAGGGCTTCGTGCCCCAGGGCGGAATGCCGCAGCCGGGAATGCCGCAGCCGGGGATGCCGCAGTCGACGTTTCAGCCGCAGATCGTGCCGCAAAACGGAACCTACGCGGCGCCGCTTCAGGCTCCGGCTCCGCTGCAGCCGACCGCGCCGCCGGCCTTCCAGCCGACGCCGTCGCTGAAGCCGATTCCCGACATGCGGTCGCCGGTCGGTCAGACGAACGGATCGCAGCCGGCGATCTCGGCACCCCAGACCTACGCCGTACCTCCGACACCGAACACCTCGGCGCCCACGCCGGCGGTGCCCGCCCAGCCTTCGGTCCAGCCGCCGAGCCTTGTGCCAGGCAGCGGGACGACGTCTGGCACGATTCCCGGCGGTGCGCCAGCGACCGGTCCGGTCGGCATGCCGGTGGTGCCGGGCACTGGCCCGGGCGCCGCCACCGGGGCCTTCCCCCGGCTCCTCGAGCCGACGAGCCACACGACCTCGTGGCAGAGCCCCGTCATCCGCCCCACGGCTTACCCGACCGCCGCCCTCCCGGGCCGCCTGCAGTAACGGGACTCGGATCACGCGCCTCGTACTTCGAAGGTTCACTCGCCTAATCCGGCTCGGGGTTACCCCGTACCGTCTCGCCGGACGCTCACAGCGCCCATCCTGGGCTTCGCTCGCTCGGACCTGCCTGCGCTCCGGCATCCTGCCTGCGCTGGTCAGCTACGCCGGCTCAACGGTAGGGGCAACCCCGAGCCTCCCGTCTGGAAGCCCGAGGCGTGAGCCGAAGGGAATACGCCTCGTGTTTTGCCACCGGGGCATCCTCTCGGATTGCGCTTCGGGCTTTCGTTGAGGAGGGCCGAGGCGAACGTCAGGCGAGATGGTACGGGTAGTCACGAGCTGGCACGGACGAGTCCGGGAATGGCCGAAGTCAGCGTCCACCCCGTACGATGGTGCCCGTGACAAACGCCGACATTGCCGCCGTCTTCGAGCACGTCGCCGACCTGCTCGAGTTTCAGGGTGAGAACGTCTTCCGGGTGCGGGCCTACCGGGCCGCCGCCCGCACGATCGGCAGTCTCGTCGAATCGCTCGCGAGTGTGCGGGTGGATCCCGCGCGTGCGCTCACCGACCTCGAGGGGATCGGCACCGACCTCGCCGGCAAGATTGGTGAACTGCTCGACCACGGACGGCTTGCCCTCGTCGACGAGCTCCACGCTCAGGTCCCGGCTGTCGCGTTCGAATTGATGCGGGTGCCCGGCCTGGGGCCGAAGAAGGCGAAATCCCTGATCAGCGAACTGTCGCTCACCTCGCTCGACGATCTCGAGCAGGCCTGCCGCGAGGGCCGTGTCGCCGGGCTGAAGGGGTTTGGCGACAAGACCCAGGCTGCGATTCTCGACAACATCGCCTTCGCCAAGAACCCCGAGCACAAGCGGCTCCTGTGGAGCGAAGCCGACGCCATCATGCACGGGCTGCTCGCCTGGATGGGCGAGTGTCCGGCGGTTCGGCAGATCGCGGGCGCGGGCAGTTGGCGACGCGGGCGGGAAACGATCGGCGATCTCGACCTCGTCGTCGATGCGGCCGATACCGCCGCCGTGATGGACCATCTGGCTGCCTGGCAGGAGACGTCGGCGGTGCTCCTGCGTGGAGACACCAAGACGAGCATCCGTGGGCCGCGCGACGTGCAGGTCGACCTCAGGGTGGTCGACCAGAAGTCATTCGGCGCGGCCCTGCAGTATTTCACCGGCTCGAAGGAACACAACGTGAAGCTCCGCTCACGGGCGCGCGAGCAGGGGCTATCGATCAACGAATACGGCGTGTTTCCGCTCGCGGATGCGGCTGCGACCCCGGCGAGGAAATCGAAGAGCCGCGGCGGCGCCACCGAAGAGGAGGTCTACGAGGCTGTCGGCCTGCCCTGGATACCGCCGGAGCTCCGCGAGGGAGGCGACGAGATCCGGCTGGCGGAGCAGGACGCACTGCCTACGCTGGTTGAACTCGGCGACATACGCGGCGATCTGCACATGCACACGACGGCCACCGACGGCGAAGACACACTTGCCGAAATGGTGCGAGCCGCGATCGCACGAGGGCTCGCCTATATCGCCATCACCGATCATGGCCAACGTGTGACGATGGCCCGCGGGCTGGATCGCAAGCGGCTGCTCGAGCAGTGGTCCGAGATCGACCGGCTCAACGACTCGCTTGCCGCCGACGGCCCGCCCCCGATCGTGGTGCTCAAGGGAATCGAAGTCGACATGCTCGAAAAAGGCGGGCTCGACCTGCCCGACGACGTGCTGGCCCGGGCCGATTGGGTGGTCGCGAGCCTCCATTACGGCCAGAACCAGCCCCGTGATCGGATCACCGCCCGGATCGTCGAGGCGATCGAGAATCCCCACGTCACGGTGATCGGCCATCCGACCGGCCGGCTGATCAACCGCCGGCCCGCTTACGACGTCGACATCGAGGCGGTCATCGACGCCGCGGCGAAGACCGGCACGTTCCTCGAAATCAACGCCAACCCCTGGCGGCTCGACCTCGACGACCATCATGCCGCCGCCGCGAAGCGGGCAGGAGTGAAGCTCGTGATCTCGACCGACGCCCACTCCACCCGCGGCCTCGACGTGATGCGCTGCGGCGTGCTGCAAGCCCGCCGCGCCGGCCTGGAAGCCAAGGACGTGGCCAACACCCGCACGCTCGCGCAGCTCAAGAAGCTGATGAAGAAGTAGCGTTGGAGGAGGACAGGCTTCAGCCTGTCGCGCCTGGGTTCAATGCTCGCCGGCTTCGGGCTCCCCATATCCCGTCGCCGGACGTTCACTGCGCCCATCCATGGGCTCCGTTCACTCGGACTCACTGGCGCTGCGCCATCCT
>CAMAVC010000115.1 GCA_945861585.1 Planctomicrobium piriforme | reverse complement strand
GAACGTCCGGCGACGGGATATGGGGAGCCCGAAGCCGGCGTGCTACCCATGCTCCAGCTGTCCAGCGAGGCGGTACGGGGCGGCGGCCGCTATCGATTCAAAGGTCGTTGCTGAGAGCGCCCCCCACCATCAGCGATGACTACGGCATCGCGGTGGCTTCGCCCCCCGATCGGCTGGCGAGCGACTGCAGGACCGTGCCCGAAATGTCCTCTGCCACGGACCGCACGCCACCGTCTCCAGACAGCACCTGCAGCATGCCTCCCGGCAGCCGTGAACGCGGCTTGAGCGAGGTCTCGAGCGGGGAGGCTCCCACGCCCGCTCCCAGGCTCGTGTAGCGGCCCACGTCGGAGATGTAGGGCCATGAATAGCGAGGCTGCGTCCACGTGGCGCCGCCGTCGACCGTGTAGTCGCTGCATTCGGCGAGGACGAGGGTTTTGGACAGGCCGTCGGTGATGTCTGCCATCCGAATCGGCTTGGAGCGGATCAATGTCGTGTAGGCACCGGTGACATCGTTCCAGCCGAGGCCCTCGGGGACGAGGACGCCGCTAAAGTCGGCCGTCGGCGGACTCCCGCTGTAGAACCATCCCTCGAGCCGCCGGGCCGGATCAGGAGACGCGGGCCCCGGGCCAAGCAGTGCCGTAAAGTCGACGGCGCCTTTCATTTTTGAGGCGGAGTTGTAGACCGTGATCCGGGCCCCCACGATGTCTTCCTCCTGGGTTTCAGGAGGACAGGCGAGGCAATACTTTTCATACAATCTCGCCAACGCCCCTTCCTCGATGTAGGGCAGGACGGTGATGGCCCACGATTGTGGCCGGATGTAGTCGATGCCCTCTTCCGGCCTGTCTTCCAGATGGGCCACCGTGCCGACCCTCGGCCGGCCCGACGCGAACGGAAACCCGTGGCGGGCTTCGGCATAGCTGAGCATCGCGATGCCGATTTGCCGCAGATTGTTCTGGCACTGGTTGCGGGCGGCAGCCTGCCGTGCCTGCTGCACCGCCGGCACGAGCAGGCCGATCAGAGCGCCCACAATCGCGATGACGACCAGCAGTTCAACCAACGTGAAACCACGCAAAGGCTGGCCGCGTGTCTTGATGGTTGTGGATCTCATGACAAGCGGATAGGCCCCATTCCGGCCTGGCAACCCACGGAACAACCCTATCCCGAAGTCTCCGTTTGAAAACTGGGATTACAGTCTACGTTTCACCGTCTGCGACTTGTTGTCGAGACCGATCGCCGTGAAGGCCACCTCGCGCGGCGTCTGCCAGGTTGCAACCACCGCCTGGGCCTGCCCGCCCAACTGGCGCTGGTAGGTGGTGGCGAGATTCACGGCGCCGCGGGTCCCAAACGGACGGAACGTCGCCACGGGCATAGGGGGTGCATCCGTCGAAGTCGTGCTCGGCGGCATCGTCGGGCTCGGCATCGTCGGGCTCGGCATCGTCGGGCTCGGCATCTTCGGGCTCGGCATCGCCATACTCGGCTTCGCCATGCTCGGCTTCGCCATACTTGGCATCGCCATACTTGGCTTCGTCATGCTACGCATCGCCACGGGCATGGGGGGTGCATCCGTCGAAGTCATGCTCCGCGGCATCGCTGTGCTACGCATCGCCGTGCTCCGCGTCGCCGTGCTCCGCATCGCCCAGCTCGGCATCGTCGTGCTCGGCATCGTCGTGCTCGGCATCGTCGTGCTCGGCTTCACCGTGCTAGGCATCGCCGTGCTAGGCATCGCCATGCCCATCGCCTTCATGCCCATCGCCGGCATGCCACTGGAACCACCGCTGAAATCGGCAACGTTCCACACGCTCACAGCACCAACATTTCTTCCTGTTTCCGGGGTCGTGATCAAGTTCGGCTTGTAGCTAGGCACCGTCGACGGTGCCACGTAGCCAACGGCCACCTTCACGCCGTCGCGGCGTCCGCCTGGGGCCACGAACGTGAAGATCCTCGCCGGATTGGCGACGCCGTCAACGATATCGCGGCCGCTGAGCGCGGTGATGATGGGCTCACGACCGGAACCGGCGGAAACGATGATGTCGTCGTAGTTGTCGGCGTCGACATCACCCACGGCGACGTTCACGCCGTTGGGAAAGTTGCCGGGCAGCACGTCCTTGAATTCTCGGACCAGCGAGCCCTTCGTGTCGAAGAGACGAACGGTGGCGGCGCCGGCCGCCCTGGAACCCACGGCGATGTTCACCGTGCCATACTGGCCGAGTGCCCCGACCGCCAGGCTCACGCCGCCGACGCCGGCCTTGCCCGCGAAGGCACGGAATGTGGCGGTGGGCTTGAGCGAGCCGTTCTCGTAAACGCTCACCCATGAGGCCTTTGACCCGGTGCCGAAGGCCAGCGTCTCCTTCGTGTATTTCGACCTGAAGTAGGCATTGATCTGCTCGGCAGTCCCGGCGAAGGGTGGCGCCTGAGCTGGCGCTGTGGACGTGCCGATGCCGGATGCGGTCACCACGGGGCCGCGGTAGTTGGGGAAGGCCTTGATGGTGCCGACCGTGTTGCCCTTGCCGTTGAGAACGAGCGTCGATTGCGACGACGTGCCCAGCCCCAACCGCAGGCCCTCGGTGTTGCCGAACTGGAACACCGGCGACATCATCCCCTCGTCTTCATGCTCGAGGATGTGGCAGTGGAAGACGTACTTGCCCGGGAAATCGAGCGCCCGGAAGCGAATGGTCACGCTTCCAAACGCCGGCACCATGATCGTGTCCAGCGGAGAGACGTAGTTAGCCGCATTGGCATCCGGGAATTTCTTGTCGGGCTCGATCGGGAAGCCGTTGATCTTCGTGACGATGAACACACCCTGATGGATGTGGAACGGATGATTGAGCGGGCCCGCATTGAGGATCGTCCATTCCTCGACCGTGCCGATCTCGAGCTGGGGCATGGCCCCTTCGCCAAACTTCTTGCCGTTGATGTAGAAGTTGTCGATGTTGACGATGGGCTTGCCGGTATCGGGATCAATACCCTCAATGGTGGGCAACTGCTCCAGCGAGAACGTGCGAATGACGTCCGGCGTCTCCTTCCAGAGCGGGTCTGCCTCCTGCGGGGCAAACACCGGTGCCGCGGTGGTGACGGCCTCCCCTTCCACGATGAGGGTGGCCAGCACGTAGTAGTAGCCTTCGCCGCCCGCGTTGATCCGCGCCTCTTCGCCGCCCCATCCGTCCATGAAGTAGTAGGTGCCCGGGGTCGTGGGGGCGGTTACCGCCATCGACATCCGGTTGCCCGGGCTGAGCACGGTGAGCGCGGAGATGTCGTTCATCCGCAGGTCACTGGCGCTGAGCGTCACGTTGTACGGGTGGACGAATGCGCTGGCACCGTCCCGGGCAAGAATCGTGGCATTCCAAGGGTTTTGCAGATTGTCGTCGGCGATGACGAAGTTCGTGGCGCCGCGGGCGCCGAACTGGCCCATATTCCAGACCTGCGTCTCACCGGGGCGGACGCGGATGATCGGATTCATCTGGCCGTTGACCCGCTTTTGCCAGCCTTCGGTGTAGCCATCGCCATAATAAGAACTGCTGTCAGTACCAGTCATCTCTTTATACTTGCCATCGACGGTAATATTGACCTCCGACAAAACCATGTTCACCTGCTTGAGTTTGTCCTTGTACTGCGGCCACGGCTCAAGCGGATCGCCGACCATGATCATGCCGGCCAGACCACCCTCAACCTGCGGCTTTGTCTGCTCGTGGACGTGCGGGTGATACCAGTTGGCACCCACGCTGTTTTCGTAGGTCGAGATCGGGATGTTGATGTCCACCGTTTCGCCTGGCTTGAAATGGACATAGACATTATCCGCCGTGCTCAGGTCGGGCGCGTGCGAACCGTGGTAGTGGAAATTGGTCGTGAAGACCGGATTGGAGGGATCGTGGCCAACGGCAAGATCATTCGTGAGGCGAAGCTTGAGCGTGTCGCCGCTGTTGATCTGCAGCATCGTGCCCGGAAAGCCGGCCGGGTAGCTCTTGCCGTAGGCGTCGAACTGATAGGCCATGGCGTAGGAGTTGTAGTCACGGTCATCATCCGGGAGGCTGCTGTAGACTTGCTGCCCGCCGTAGAGGATCGGATTGGAGTTAAAGCCCGCTGTGACCATCCTCACGTTGGCCTCGAGCACGCCGTTCTGGCTCTTGATCACGTCCATGGGCCGCAGATCTGTCTGCTGGGATGCATATTCCGTGGGGAAAATGACGCTCTCCGCCGCCATCACCGTCCGCTGCTCGAGACGCTCGAGGTCGAACTGGCTCTGGGGCCGGCTGGCCACACGGACGGCATGCTTGCGAACGGCATGCTTGCGGACGGGGAAAGCCGATCGGAACCAGGTGCGGTGAACCATTGAAAACGCCCTTTTTTGCGAAAGACTAAGCGAACGCACGCTCTACTCTCGAAAGAGCATATCTTTTTTTGTCGTTTCCGCAAATTTTGGTCAAAAAAATCTTATTTGGCTCTAAGCAATTTGGAAATCGCTTAAAAATGGAGGCCAATCACTGTCGAGAACAGAATGAACACGCTTCGATTTGTGGGCGCCCAGTGTTTGGCTGGGGCTCTTTTCGCCGCACGTGCGGGCGGGCGCGAGAATTCGCCAGAGGGCCGTGCCGAGGCCGGGGCCCGATCTGCAGGCACATGCGATCAGCAGTTGCCCGAGCCTGCCGTGAGGTAGGCCGCAAGACAGCATGTGATTTCGTGCACCAGCGCCGGGATGGTCATCGGCGTGCCGCTGACTTCGTCGTCGTCGAACATCATCTGCTGGGCTAATGTCGCGTACACCAGCCGCCAGGTCACATCGGCCGCGATCGCCGGGTGGGCATGGGCGATCTCCTCGCGGTGGCTCAGTACGAGCGTGTTGAAAATGCTGGCGAACACGGCGTTCGCCCGGATGCCCTGGGCCCGCAGGTTCGGGTCGGCCGAACGGTGGAGAACGAAGAACCGGGCTGAATTGCGGTACTCCTGCGTGGCGGTGAAGACGTGCGAGAGGAACACCTCGATCGCGCCCGCCAGGGTTTTTTCGTTGCCGGCTGCTGCGACCGCCACGTGCGCTGCGCCTCCGAGCCGCAGGAGAAACCGCTCGTGCATCGATTGGAGCAGGCCATCGCGGTCGCCGAACCGGCTGTAGAAGCTCCCAACCGATGTCCCCGCACGCTTGACGACGGCTTCCACAGTGAGGGCGCCATCCCCGCCCTCTGCAAAAATGGCCTCGCCTGCGTCAAGCATTCTGGCCATCGAACGAGCGCTGCGGTCTTGCTGAGGTTTACGGGCCATGGTCATCCAAAATAATGCGGGTCATCCAAAATGCGTGATTTGTGCAGCGGTCGTGCCCGCGCCCTTGGGGGAAAAGTAGCAGGGTGGGCAATCAAGCCCAAGACATCTTCAGCATCATAATTGGCCAGGAAATACGGGAAATATGGGGTGGTCGCATGCGTGCCGGTCGATGCAGCGCGAACAGACCCCCACTTTATGAGGCCGATTGGGGAGCCCGAAGCCGGCGCCCAACGACACGAGCGTCCGGCGGAGGTAAAGGGCAACCGCGAGCCGGATTGGGCGAGTGGACTCCACGGGCCTGTTTTCCGGCCGGGACTTGTGATTTCGCGGGCCGTAAGGCAGACTTCGTGCGAAATTTCACGAAGTCGGGTTTTGCCCGGAAATACCGCCCCCATGGCTGATTTCCTGATCAATTCAGTCGGCCTGCCGCCCTGGCTCGCGTGGACCGTCGTGGCTGGAGTGGCCGCGGTTTTGATTCTCAACGTGATCGCCGGCGGCGCGCTCGTGTTCATTTGGGCGGAGCGAAAGATTGCCGCCCGGATTCAAGACCGTCTCGGGCCCACCCGCACCGGCGGGCGGTTCGGATGGCTCCAGTCACTGGCTGACGGCATCAAACTGCTCGCCAAGGAAGATTTGATGCCCGAGGGGGCCGACGGCCTGCTGTTTCGGATCGCGCCTTATGTCAGTTTCTGTGCGTCGTTCGCGGCCTTCATCGCCCTGCCGTTCGCGTTTGATTTCGTGGGCCAGCGGCTCAATGTGGGCGTGTTTTTCGTGGTGGCCGTGCTCGGGCTCGAGGTGTTCGGCGTGATCCTCGCGGGCTACGCCTCGGCGTCGAAGTGGTCGCTCTTCGGGGCGATGCGGGAGGCGGCGCAGGTGGTGAGTTACGAAGTGCCCCTCGGGATGTGCGTCGTGGTGCCCGTGATGCTGGCCGGCACGATGGATCTCGTCACGATCGCCGAAAAACAGGCCGGCTGGTTCACGAACTGGTATCTGTTCCACGACCCGTTCACGTTCGTGGTGTTCTGGGTCTACGTCACCTGCGCGGTGGCGAGCGTGAATCGCGCGCCGTTCGATCTGGCCGAGGCGGAGAGCGAGCTCGTCGCCGGGTTTCACACGGAATACTCCGGCCTGCGCTGGAGCTTCTTCTTCATGGCCGAGTACGGCTCGATGTTTCTCGTGAGCGCCCTGGC
Source organism: Planctomicrobium piriforme (assembly GCA_945861585.1). Classification (GTDB taxonomy): domain Bacteria; phylum Planctomycetota; class Planctomycetia; order Pirellulales; family UBA1268; genus RGVT01. Next base: position 3,123 of record CAMAVC010000115.1, on the reverse strand, counting down.
CGCCGTGCTCTTTCTCGGCGGCTGGAACGGGCCGGTGCCCGTGGCGGCGCTCCTGGGATTGAGCGAGGGCACGGGCGACACGGCCCACTATTTCGTGCGGCTCATCGGCTGCGGCAATCTGCTGCTGAAGGCCACGCTCGGCGTGCTCGTGATGATGTGGATCCGCTGGACGCTGCCGCGGCTCCGGATCGACCAGGTGATGACAGTGTGCCTGAAATACTGCACGCCCATTGCCGCGGTGATGTTTGCAGGCGCGATGCTCTGGCAGCTGTTTCTGCCAGGTGGCCTCGTGCCCGGGTTGTCGCGCCCGGCGGGTGAGATTCGCGAGGGCTGGCTGCCCGGGCCCGGCGGGGCGGCGCGCGGCCCCGTGGGGCAGGCCGCCAAGAAGACCGTCGCGCAGGTGCAGCCATGACGGGGTGCCTCATGCTCGCTGCGGTCAATTTCCACACGCTGCTTTTCTATCTCTTCGCGATCCTGGCCTGTGGATTCGCGGTCGGGGTCGTGGTCGCCGACAACGTGGTGCGCATGGCGCTCTACCTCGTGCTCTCTCTGGGCGCCACGGCCGGGCTGTTTTTTCTGGCCGGCGCCGAGTTCATCGGGGCGATGCAACTCATGATCTACGTGGGTGGCACGCTCGTGTTGCTGGTGTTTGGCGTGATGCTTACGGCTCAGGCTCCGTTTGTCACGATCAAGACGTCGCCGGGCGACCGCGTGCTCGCGGGGATCGTGGCGGCGTCGTTGTTGGCGCTGCTGCTTCAGGCCGCGTTCTCCGTGGAGGCCTGGCGGCGGCCCGGCCTCGGCGAGGTGGCGCAGCCGGCAGCCACGCCGATCGGTGTCGCGCTCGTCGGCATTCGTGTCGATGAGCCGCCTGCCGGCGCCCCGCCCGGCGTGCGGAGCGGCTACCTGCTGCCGTTCGAGATCGTGTCGGTTCACCTGCTCGTGGTGCTCGTCGGGGCCGCGTATCTCGCGCGGGCGAAGCGGCGGCGTACGCAGCGGGCGATCGAGGTGGCGGCGTCGGTGCAGTCGTTGGTCGAGCCCGTGGTCGAGGTCCCGCGGCAGGCACGTGGATCGGCTTCGGCCCTGGCGACGGGAGGCACGCGATGAGCGGCATGCTCGGGGCCGGCGTGGCGATAGCAGGCCCGGCGTTCGCCGCGGCGGATGGTGTGAGTGTGGCCCATTATCTCGTGGTCGGTGCGATCCTGTTCACGGCCGGGATCGTCTGCATGGCCGTGAAGCGCAACGCCCTCGGCGTGCTGATGGGGATCGAGCTCGTGCTGAACGGGGCAAACGTGAACTTCATCGCCTTTGCATCGCCCTACCTGCGGGGCCAGGGGGCGGTGTCGCTGGGGATCGACGGCCAGGTGATCGCGCTGTTCGTCATTCTTCTGGCCGCAGCCGAGGCGGCCGTGGCGCTCGCCATCACGCTCAACTTCTACAACAACCATTCGACCGTCGACGTCGATCGGGCCGACGACCTCAAGGGTTGAGCCCGGAAGGGCCCCGCACGCCAGCCATGGACATCGCCGCCCAACTTCCCATGCTCCTCGGTCTGGCGTGGCTCGCCCCGCTGGCCTCGTTCGTGGCGATCCTGTTTTTCGGGCCGCGCATGGGGTCGCATGGCCGCAACGCCGCCTGGGTGGCGACGGCGGCGATCGTGACGTCGCTCGTGCTCTCGCTGTTCGCGGCCGGCGTCTGGCTCGGAGCGCACCCTGTGCAGGCGGTCCATCACGGGGATGGGCATCATGGCGAGAGCCACGCCGCCGAGGCCGCCGGCCACGCCGGTCAATCCGCCGGCCATGGTGAGGCTCAGGTGCCCGTGGCCTATGCCGGCGACTGGTACACGCTCTACGAAGGTGGCAGTCTCAAGCTCTCGATCGGCTGGTATGTCGACGCGCTCACGGTGCTGATGTTCGTGGTGGTGACCTTCATCGCCACCTGCATCCACGTCTATGCCTCCGGCTACATGCACGACGAACTCCACGACGTCACCGATCATGAGGTGCACCTGTCGGGCGGTGGTCATCTGCATCGTCCGGGCCGCTTTCCGCGGTTTTTTCAGGCGTTGTCGCTGTTCTGCTTCTCGATGCTCGGGATCGTGATCGCCGGCAATCTGGCGATGGTGTTCATCTTCTGGGAGCTCGTGGGCATCTGCTCCTGGTTTCTGATCGGCTTCTACTACGAGCGCACGAGCGCGTCGACAGCCGCCAACAAGGCGTTCATCGTCAATCGTGTCGGCGACTTCGGCATGCTGATCGGCCTCATGGCCCTGTGGGGGGCGCTCGGGACCTTGCACTTCGCCGACACGCCTGCGGATGCCACGGGTGCGGCCCGGCCCGGCCTCTTCACCCTGGTTCGCCCGGCCGCCGAGGGCCATGCTCTGCGGGTGCCGGACGGCATGGTGAAATTTGCCGCAGCCGCCGAGGTGGCGAAGACGCCCGCGGCCGAGGTGGCGGGCAAGATCGACGGTTGGAGAAGCATGGGCCTCGGCCGCTGGCTGTTGTTCGTCGCCGGGGTCGGCATCTTCTGCGGCTGCGTGGGCAAGAGCGCGCAGTTTCCGCTCTTCGTGTGGCTTCCTGATGCGATGGAGGGCCCCACGCCCGTGTCGGCGCTCGTGCACTCGGCGACGATGGTGGCGGCGGGCGTGTATCTCGTGGGGCGGTTCTATCCGGTGCTGACTCCGGACGTGCTGCTCGTGATCGCCTATGTCGGCGCGATCACGCTGTTCATCGCGGCCACGATCGCTCTGGTGGCCAACGACATCAAGCGGGTGCTCGCCTATTCGACCGTCAGCCAGCTCGGCTACATGATGCTCGCCCTCGGCGTGGGTGGCTGGTCGGCGGGGCTGTTTCACCTCGTGACCCACGCCTTCTTCAAGAGCCTGCTCTTTCTCTGCTCGGGCTCGGTGATCCACGCCTGCCATACGAATGACATGCGGAAGATGGGCGGCCTCGCCCGAGTGATGCCATGGACAGCGGGCACGATGCTCGTGGGCTGCCTGGCGATCATCGGCGCGGGCGTGCCGTTCGTGATCGGGCTTTCCGGCTACTATTCGAAAGACGCGATCCTCGCACAGGCGCTGTCGTTCGCGCAGGCCAATCCTTCCCACTCGATCCTCTATGCCGC
>CAMAVC010000114.1 GCA_945861585.1 Planctomicrobium piriforme | reverse complement strand
CCCGCGCTCGTCGCGCACCCCGACACGGCGCTCGTCGCCTTCACAGGCTCGCGGGCCGTCGGCCTGGCGATCAATCAGCTCGCGGCCGAGGCATCCGCCGCCGGTGGCCGGCTCGTGAAACGCGTGATCGCCGAACTGGGAGGCAAGAATGCCATCATCGTCGACGACGATGCCGACCTCGACGAGGCCGTGGTCGCCGTCGTGCAGAGCGCCTTCGGCTTCCAGGGGCAGAAGTGTTCGGCTTGCTCCCGGGTGATCGTGCTGGATCGGGTGTACGAGACCTTCGTGGCACGCCTCTCCGGCGCCGTGCAGAGCCTGCGGGTCGGGCCGGCGCGGGATCCGGGCGCACGGGTCGGGCCGCTCGTCGACGAAGAGGCCAGGAATCGGGTGGTGTCGTTCGTCGAAATTGGGAAGCGGACCTGTCGCACGGTCGCCGCCTTCGATCCCGGGCCGCTGGCCGACACGGGGTGGTTCGTGGGGCCGCACGTGTTCGCCGACGTCGATGCGCGGGGGCCGCTCGGGCAGGAGGAGATTTTCGGCCCCGTGCTCGCGGTGTTCCGGGCCCGCGATTTCGAGGCGGCCCTCGCGCTCGCCAACGACACTTCCTACGCGCTCACGGCCGGCGTGTTCTCGCGCAGCCCCGCCCACCTCGCCCGGGCCCGCGAGGCGCTCGAGGCGGGCAACGTGTATCTCAACCGTGGCATCACGGGGGCCCTGGTCAGCCGGCAGCCGTTCGGCGGCTATCGGCTGTCGGGCATCGGCAGCAAGGCGGGCGGGCCAGACTATCTGCTCCAGTTCGTGGTGCCCCGCACCGTCACGGAGAACACGCTGCGGCGCGGGTTCGCCCCACCGCCGGAGCCCGCGTGAGCGGTGTTCTTCGGGCCGGCGCCGACATTTTTTCGGCCCGCTGGGCAACGCTCACGAAACCCTTACACTCCCAGCGTACACCTACGCGCGGGCGTCGAACCGCCCGAGATCAGACTGGCTTTCCGGAGCGACACGGCATGCACAAGCGACGCTGGAGCACGATCACGGCGGTGGGGATTTCATGGTGCGTGGCACTGTGCATGACCGGCACTGGCGGCCAGGCCGCCGACCTCGAGATTCAGCCCTATGCGAAGGTGCCAGGCGAGGTCTCGGGATCGCTCAAGTGCGTGGGTTCCGACACGATGAACAACCTCGTGGCCCATTGGGCGGAGGGTTTCAAGAAGTTTTATCCCAGCATCCGGGAAGGGATCGAAGGCAAGGGATCCGCATCGGCCCCCCCGGCCCTGACGGAGGGCACCAGCACGTTCGGCCCGATGAGTCGCGACTGGAAGCCGTCTGAGATCGACACGTTCAAGGCCAAGCACGGGTATCCACCCGTGGTGGTGCCGGCGGCGATCGACATGCTCGCCGTGTTCGTTCACAAGGACAACCCGCTCAAGCAACTCTCGCTTCAGCAGGTGGACGCCATTTTTTCGAAGAATCGCAACGGCGGCCTCAAGGACGACATTCGCACCTGGGGTGATCTCGGCCTTGAAGGCGAGTGGAAGGACAAGCCGATCAGTCTGTACGGCCGCAACGCCGCGAGCGGCACCTACGGGTATTTCAAGGAGAACGCGCTCTTCAAGGGCGACTTCAAGCCCACCGTGAAGGAGCAACCGGGCAGTTCGACCGTGGTGCAGGCGGTGGCGAGCGACAAGTTCGGCATCGGCTACAGCGGCATCGGCTACAAGACCGCCGACGTGCGGGCGGTACCGCTGGCAGCCAAGGCCGAGGCGACCGCGATCGCTCCGGAGCCCCAGTTCGCCTACAGCGGCGAGTATCCGCTGGCCCGGTTCCTCTACCTGAGCGTCAATTACAAGCCGGGGTCGACCCTCGACCCGCTGCGGCGCGAGTTTCTCCGCTACGTGCTCAGCGGCAGCGGCCAGGCCGACGTCAAAAAAGACGGCTACCTGCCCGTGACCGCCCCGATCGCGAAGCGGGCCCTCGAAAGCGTCGGCATCACGGCCCAGTAACGCGGCACCGCGAGGCGGCATGGACTCCAAGCCCACATTCACGGGCCGCCCGCGCCGCCGGACGACCCATCCGTGGGTCAAGGCGAGCGATGGCCTGGCCCGGATGCTGATCACGCTCGGCGGAATCGGCACGATCGGAGCCGTGCTCCTCGTGGGAGTGTTTCTCCTGGCCGTGGCGCTGCCGCTGTTTCGCTCCGCGCGGGTTGCGTTTCTGCACGCCGCACCGCTCGGGCACGACCCCGCGGCCGTGTGCGCCGTCGGCTGCGATGAGGAGGGTCTCGTCGCCTGGATGCTCGACGGACCGGACGCACGGCTGCGCATGTTCGCCACCCACGACGGCTCGCTGATCGTCGACCGGCCGCTCGCGGAAGCAGGATTTTCCGGCGCGACGACGATCTGCGTGCGGCCGGGCTCGACGCGGGCGGTGGCTGGATATGCCGACGGCTCGTTTCGCGTCGGCACATGCGGTGTCGAATCGCAGTTTCTCGCGTCGACCGATCTGCCGCCCGGGTTCGCGAGCCTGCGGGTGGGGGCGGCGAAGGCGGCCGGCGACGACGTGATCGTGCGCACGGGCCCTGACCGTTACGCACGCCTCACCGTCGTGGCGGAGATGGCCGCGGAACCCTCCCGAGCCCTCACCTCGCCGATCGTCGATGTCGACGCCACGGAGGGTTCGGCCGGGCCGCTCGTGGTCGCGCTCGACGACCGTGGCCGAGTGCGGATTGAGACGTCGTCGACCCGCCGGAATCTGCTCACCGACGAGGTGCTCACCGAGTCGTCGGGCGCCACGATCGACGTCGATTCGGCAGCCGATGCCGGTGGCTGGCAGCCGGCGTTCGTGCGGATTTCCGAACTGGGCGACCAATTGTTTGTGATCGCCAGCGACGGCACCTGCCGCCGCTACGGCATCCGGACGGTCGAGGCGCCCACGCTCATGGAGTCGCTCGATCTCGTCCCGGGCGCGGCGCGGGTGACCGCCGTCGTGCGGCTCTTCGGCGGCACCGCACTCGCCGTGGGAGATTCCGCCGGCGTCGTGCGAATTTATTTTGCCACCCGGGCCGATGGCGCGGACGCCGAAGACGGACTGCAACTGGTCGCGGCGCGGATGTTTCCGGCGGCAGCTGGCGAAGCAGGCGTGACGGCCTTGGCTGCATCGCCGAGATCGCGGCTGCTGGCGGTCGCCGATTCGAAAGGCGGGGTGCGGCTCTTGCAGACGACGGCCGGGAAGGTGGTGTTCGAGGCCCGGCAGCCAGCCGGGGGGCCGCGGGCCGCGATCGATCGCCTGGCCATCGCCCCCCGAGACGACGTCCTGCTGGCGGCGGACGCCGGCGGGGTGGCGTCGTGGGCCTTTGATGCCGGGTATCCCGAGGTGTCGATCGCGTCGCTCTTCAGCCGCGTGTGGTACGAGAACTACCCCCGGCCCGTCCACGCCTGGGAGACGACCGGCCACGAGGCGTTCGAGTCGAAGTTTGGCCTCGTGCCGCTCATCTTCGGCACGATCAAGGCCACGCTCTATTCGATGCTCTTCGCCACGCCGATCGCGCTGTTGGCGGCGATCTACTCCAGCCAGTTCATGCACCCGCGCTGGAAGGCGCGGATCAAGCCGCTCATCGAGATGATGGCGAGCCTGCCGAGTGTGGTGCTGGGTTTCGTGGCGGGCCTCGTGCTCGCGCCGCTCCTCGAGCCTGCCGCGATGACGCTCATCACCGGGGTGTTCATGGTGCCGCTCGCGCTCCTGGCTGGGGCTCATCTCTGGCAACTACTGCCCTCTGGCTGGCGGAGTTCGCTGGCCGGCTGGCGGTTCGCGGCGATCGCGCTCGTGGCCCTGCCCGGGGGCGTACTTGCCGCACGGCAGATGGCACCGCTCTTGGAGGCACTGCTCTTTCAAGGCAATTTTCGGGCGTGGCTCGACGGCCGGGGTGGGAGCGGCTTCGGTGGCTGGGTGATGGCGCTCCTGCCGCTCTCGGGCGTGGCCGCGGCGCTTGGAACGGCGCAGTTCGTGCGGCCCTGGCTCCGTCGCCAGAGCCGTTCTTGGTCGCAGCGACATGCGGCGTTGGCATCGCTTGCGACGTTCGTCCTCGGCGTGGCCTCGGCGGTGGCGATCGCGATCGCGGCAGCCATGTTTCTCGATGGGCTGCGGCTCGACGCGCGGGGCGGACTGTTGGGCACCTACGTGCAACGCAACGCCCTCGTCGTGGCCATCGGCATGAGCTTCGCGATCATCCCGCTCGTGTTTACGATCGCCGACGACGCGCTGTCGAGCGTGCCAGATCACCTGCGGAGCGCGTCGCTCGGGGCGGGAGCCACGCCCTGGCAGACAGCCGTGCGGGTGATTGTGCCGGCGGCGGCGAGCGGCCTCTTCTCCGCGGTCATGATCGGGCTCGGGCGTGCCGTCGGTGAAACCATGATCGTGCTCATGGCGGCCGGCAACACGCCCCTCATGGACTGGAACCTGTTCAATGGATTCCAGACGCTGTCGGCCGCGATCGCCACCGAGCTGCCCGAGGCGGCGCGGGGCAGCGGCCATTACCGCGTGCTGTTCCTGGCGGCGCTGGTGCTGTTCGGGATGACGTTTGTCGTGAACACCGCGGCCGAGGTCGTGCGGCAGAGGTTTCGGAGGCGGGCGCATGAACTCTGAGCAGGGCCGCCCGCCACGCCGCTTGCGTTCGGCCCACTCGAGCCTCGCCGCCCATGGCGAGCCGCTTGTGTGGCTCACGGGCGGAGCGCTGGCGCTCGCCATCGCGATGATCTCCGGGCTGCTCGCCTTTATCGCGGTCCGCGGGGCGGCCACCTTCTGGCCCGTGCCGCTCGTGGAGCTCGAACTCGCCGACGGGCGGCGGGTGCTCGGAGAGGTAACCGGGCGGGAGCGGGTGGCGGCGGTGGACGGCCGTGAAGCCTTCGGCCGCACGCTGCTCAAGACCGCGACCTTCGAGGTCACGGGCAACCACTACGAATGGTTTGACGATCCCGGCGTGGCTCGCATCGTGCAGCCGGAGTGGGCCACGGCCGTCGAGCGGCTGGAAGGGGGGCGATTCCACGGCCTGCCGCTGCGGCTCGTGCATGGCGACAAGACCGTGGCCGAAGGCGCCGAACTGGCATGGCGGGAGTTCGAACGGATCCAGCCGGCGGTGCGCCGCCGCGTGCGCGAGGCCTTGCGGATCGATCGTCACGACCGCGGCGTCCTGCAGCGGCAATTGCGTGCAGCGCGGCTCGGGGTCGTGCAAGCCGACCTCCGATCGGGTCGTGACAGCGTTGCCTATGAAGCTGCGGTGCGGGAGGAGCAGGCGGTCACCGCCCGCGTGCACGAACGATCCGCCCTGCTCGATGCGGAGACTGCGCAACTGCGCGAAGAAAACGCCGGCTGGGGGTTCGAATTCGAGGCGGCGGGCGGAGAAAAGCGGGTGCTTCCGCTCGAGCAGATCGTGCGGGCCTGGCAGCCGAATCGCCTGTCGACCATGGGCAAGCTCGGCGTGTATCTCGGACGCTGGTGGGAGTTTCTCACCGACGATCCGCGCGAGGCCAACAGCGCCGGCGGCGTGTTTCCGGCGATCTGGGGCACCGTGGCCATGACGCTGATCATGGCGCTTCTGGTCGCACCGTTCGGCATGCTCGCAGCCCTCTATTTGCGAGAATACGCGTCGCGGGGCCCGGTCACCACGGCCGTGCGGATCGCGATCAACAACCTCGCCGGCGTGCCCAGCATCGTGTACGGCGCGTTCGGCCTCGGCTTTTTCTGCTACGTGTTCGGTGCCGGCATCGACGAAGTGTTCTTTCGGTCGGCGCTCGTCGCCGACAACCAGCCGACGTTCGGCACTGGCGGCCTCCTGTGGGCGTCGCTCACGCTCGCCCTGCTGACGCTGCCGGTGGTGATCGTCGCCACCGAGGAGGCGCTCTCAGCGGTGCCCAACTCGATGCGGGAGGGCTCCTATGCCTGTGGGGCCGGCAAATGGCAGACGATCCGCAGGATCGTGCTCCCCCGGGCGCTGCCTGGCATTATGACCGGGCTCATTCTGGCGATGGCCCGCGGTGCGGGCGAGGTGGCGCCGCTGATGCTCGTGGGTGTGAAGAAGCTGGCGCTCGATCTGCCGATCGACGGCACCTTTCCGTTCGTGCATCCGGAGCGGGAGTTCATGCACCTGGCCTATCTGATCTACGATGTCGGCTTTCAGAGCCCCAACAGCCAAGCCGCCCAGCCGATGGTGTTCACGATCACGTTCCTGCTCGTTGCGATCATCGCGCTCTTGAACGTGGCGGCGATCTGGCTGCGGTCGCGGCTCAAGCGGCGCTACGTGATGCAGCAGTTTTGAGCGGCCGATCCCTTTGCTGTATCATTCGAGCGAGGTCACTCTGCCATGCAGGTATTCACCGATAGTTCACCCGCCGGATCCCAGGGCAGCCGCGCCCCGGCCGGCGATCCACCGGCCGACCGGCTGCTCGCTGTGGCGGCCGGCCGCGAGGTCGCCGCCGAAGTGCACGACCGCGTGCTGGCCGAGACGCCGGTGCTGGAGATCGACCGCTTCAATCTGTGGTACGGCGGCAAGCAGGCGTTGCATGCGATCACGATGCCCGTGCCCCACAACAAGGTGACGGCGCTCGTGGGTCCGAGCGGCTGCGGAAAGTCGACGCTGCTGCGGAGCGTGAATCGGCTCAACGATCTCGTGCAGAACGTACGGATCACCGGCGACATGCGGCTCAGCGGAGACTCGATCTACGATCCGCGGATGGACGTGATCGAGCTGCGGAAGCGGATGGGCATGGTGTTTCAAAAGCCGAATCCATTTCCGATGAGCATTTACGAGAACGTCGTGTATGCGCTGCGGATCGACGGTGAGAACAGCCGGGCCGTGCTCGACGAGGTGTGTGAGCTGAGCCTGCGCGGGGCGGCGCTCTGGGACGAGGTGAAAGACCGGCTGCACGACAGCGCCCTGGGGCTCTCGGGAGGCCAGCAGCAGCGGCTCTGCATCGCCCGGGCGATCGCCGCGGAGCCAGAGGTGCTCCTTCTCGACGAGCCGTGTTCCGCGCTCGATCCGATCGCCACCGGCAAGGTTGAAGACCTGATCCAGGAACTCCGTGGACGATATTCCGTGCTCATCGTCACCCACAACATGCAGCAGGCCAGTCGCACGAGCGACTACACGGCGTTCATGTACCTCGGCCGGCTCATCGAATACGGGCCCACGACAGAGATCTTCACGAAGCCGATCCTGCGCGAGACCGAGGCCTACGTGACGGGCCGGTTCGGCTGAACGTCATCCGGCGAAGGCAATGGCCAGGCACATCGAACGGCAGGTCGACCAGCTCAAGGAGAAGATCCTCCGCGTCGGAACGCTGGTGGAAGAAGCGTTTTCGAAGGCGATTACCGCCCTCATCAACCGCGACATCGCCCTCGCCCAGCGGGTGATGGCGAGTGACGAAGAGATCGACCGCATGGAGGTGGAGGTCGAGGAGGAATGCCTGAAGATCCTCGCCCTCTACCAGCCCGTCGCAGCCGACCTGCGGTTCGTGGTGGCCGTGCTCAAGATCAACAACGATCTCGAACGGATGGGCGACCTGGCCCGCAACATCGCCAAGCGGGTGGCCCAACTCGCCACGGGCCCCACGGTCGATCTGCCGCCTGAGATTCGTACGATGGCGATGCTCTCCCAAGACATGGTCAAGCAGTGCCTCGACGCCGTGGTCAATGCCGACCCCACGCTCGCCCGCCAGGTGCGCGAGGAAGACGATGCGGTCGACGAGGCTCGCCAGCACATTCGCCGGCGCATCCTCCAGGGCATCAAGGCCCACCCGGAACAGCTCGAGAACCTGCTGCGCATCAATTCGGTGTCGAAACACATTGAGCGGATCGCCGACATGGCGACGAACGTCGCCGAAGATGTGATCTACATGGTGGAAGGCGACATCGTCCGCCACCGCGCGACGGACTGACGTGCTCTGGTTGCGCGCCGGCGAGGAGCTGCCCATACTCCGTCGCCGGACGTTCGTTTCGCCCATCCTGGGCTCCGCTCACTCGGATGTGCCTGCGCTCCGGCATCCATGCCTGCGCTGGTCACATACGCCGTCTCAACGGCAGGGGTAACCCCTCGCCTCCCCGTATTCGATGTTCAGGAAGCCCGAGGCGTAAGCCGAGAGGATGCCCCGGTGGTGAAACACTCCGCGTATTCCCTTCGGCTCACGCCTCGGGCTTCCAGACGGGGTAGCCCGAGCCGGCGCGCCCCGAAGCCGCAGTGGGCAGCGGGGGCGGGGGCGTGGTACGCTCTCGGCCCGTCAGGCTGGGAGACCCGGGAGGCATAGGGCATATGAGTCGGCTTTTCGTGTGGAGCGTCGCGGTGCTCGTGATGGTCGCGGCTGTCGTGGGGCGAGCCGAGGATCCCGTGCTCGTGAACATCACCGGGCCGCTCGCGGCGAAGGTCGGCGAGCGGGTGGCCTTCGAGGTGGAACTCGTCAACCGGTCTGGCCGGCCGCTCACCGGACTACGCGTGGTCGACTACTTCGACGCGGGCTTCCACCACGAGGCGTCGACGAGCCCGATCGAGCAGAAGGGCACGATCGATCTCGCCGCCGGCACCACGCGGCGGCTCACGCTCGACTTCCTCCTCGACGAGCCTGGCCGACAGTGCCATCGGGTGGAGATTCTCGATCAGGCGCACAAATACATGGGGGGCGCAACGGAGTGCGTGCAGGTGGCCGCGGCCGTCGCGGCGGCCCCGGCGCCCGTGGTGGCCCCGCCAACGGTCGTTGCCCCGGCTCCTGCCGTCGCGCCGCCCGTGCCCGCGACCCCGGCGCCGATCGTCGTGCCGCCGCTCGTGGCGTCTTCCACCACGCCGCTCTTGCCCTCGACGCAGCTCGGCTCGGCCGCGCTCGAGCTCGACCTCGTGGCGCCGACCGAGGCGATGTCGGGCGCGGTCGCTGAATGCATCGCCACAGTGCGGAACGCCGGCGCGGTCGCTTCGCCGCCGACCACGCTCGAGTTTACCTGGGACCCCATGTTCTCCCCGCTCGAAGCGTCCGACGGCTACAAGCTCGGCACGGGGCAGGTCTCCTGGACGTTGCCTGCGGTGGAGCCGGGTGGGCAGCTGCGGCGGCAGATCAATCTGCGGGCCCAGGCGCCGTCGACGAGTTTTCGTGAGTCGCCGGCCTCGCGGTCGTGCGTCCGCGGGGTGCTCAGCGGTCTGCCCGGGGGCGTGATGGTGGCCGACGAGGCATGCTTGATGGTGCGGTCGGTGACTCCCCGTCCGCGCACGCCCCGCGAGGCGGGGCTGCGGCTTTCGCTGGCGGATCTCGACGATCCCGTTCAGATCGGCGGGGCCACGTCGCTCGTCTGCACGGTGACGAACAACGGCACCGCCCCCTCGGGCCGACTCGATCTCGTGATCGTGTTGCCCGATCAATCTCGAATCGTCGGCGACCCGAGCCCGTCGCGGGTGCGGATCGACGGGGCGAATGTCGGGTTCGACTCGATCTCCAGTCTGCCTCCCGGAGGGCATGCGACATTCGAGGTGTCGTATCGCGTGCCCGTGGCCGGCAGTGCCCGGGCCACGGCGATCGTCACCGGTGCCGAACTCGACGGCTCCCTCGAATCGACCTGCACGACCCTCTTCGCCGCGCCCTGACGCCCGCATAAGCGGCACGACCGGCACAGGTTTTCGCCGTCGTCAGTCATCGATCGAAGCGGCTCCGCAGCGAGCGCCGCGATCGCCGATGAGAGGTGGGGAGGATGGCGATGCTCGTGGTGACGGCGAACTGGGCGATCCCCGATGGCAGCGTGGCCGCTCCGCCACGGATGTCGAGG
>CAMAVC010000113.1 GCA_945861585.1 Planctomicrobium piriforme | reverse complement strand
ACGTTCCGAGATCGAGAGCTTGCGGCCGATCTCCTGGTAGGAGAGCCCGTCGCGGAGATGGCTGAGCACGTCGAACTCGCGTGGCGAGAGCGGGGCCCCCTTCTCGGCTGCGGCCAGCCGGCGGGCCAGGTCTTCTCCGAGCGGACGGCCGCCCGCGTGCACCTCGCGAATCGCCGCCAGGAGGTCTTCGAACCGCACCGTTTTCGTGATGTAGCCAGCGGCACCGGCCTCGAGGGCCGCGAGCACGTCGGCCTGCTCCTCCGACGAGGTGAGCATGAGAACCCGTGCAGCCGGCGCCGTCTTGACCAGTCGGCGCACCGCCTCGATGCCGTCGACGCCGAACATGCTCACGTCCATCAGCGTGACGTCGGGCCGATGGCGATGCCAGGCTGCGAGAGCCGTCTCTCCGTCACCCGCCTGGGCCACCACCTCGAATTCCGGCTCGTCGGCGAGCGTGTGGTTCAGGCCATCCCGAAAGACGGGATGGTCGTCCACGATCAGCAGGCGGATACGGGAGGATTGCACCATGACCAACACTATGACGGGCGACGCTCGAACAGCCTATTGACGGAAGCGGCATGCGGACGCTGGATGCCGCGGATGATCAGCCAGTGGTTCCGGGTGTCAGCGTTGCTTCCAGGGGAGAAGATCCGTTGCCCATGGCGAGTGTCACGCGGGTGCCCGAGCCGGGGCTGCTGTGGATCGTGAGCCTGCCGCCGATCCGGCGGGCACGCTCCTGCATGCCGCAGATGCCGAAGTGGCCGTCGGCCGCCACACGTGCAGCGACGTCGAAGCCGGTGCCGTCGTCGGCGATGTCGATCGTGAGGCCACCGGACTCGTAGCCGGACAGCCGCACGGCAATCCTGCTAGCCTCGGCGTATCGCACAGCGTTGGCCACCGCCTCGCGAACGATCCGCACGATCTGGTGCCTCGTTTCGGCCGAGAGGCCTGCGGCCGGATCTGGCCCGGCGGGCGGCTCGAACGCCACGGTCGTGCCGGATGGCGCCGCGATGAAGTCGAGTTGTGCCTCGATGGCTGCCGCAAGCGGCGCGTCAGCGTGGATGGGATCGCGGAGGTCCCAGATGAACTCCCGGGCCTCCGACTGGAGCTTGACAAGCAGTTGCCGTTGCCGATCGAGAACCGTTTTCGAACGCACGTCGATGACCCGGTAGGCCGCCGCATCGAGCCGCAGAGACGCGGCCGCGAGCCCCTGGTTTACCGAGTCGTGAAACTCGCGGGCGATCCGTCGTCGCTCCTCAGCGACCGCTTCGGCCTGGATGTTGCCCTCGATCACGGCGAGCTGCCGGTGAACTTGCCGCTTGAGCATCACGATCCACGTCGCCGCGAGCCCCGCGACCACCGCCGACGCTCCGATGCCCGTCGCCACGGCGATCATGAGGCGGTGCGGTGTCCACCATGGCGGCGAGCGGACGATCCTGAACGCGGTGGGCGTTTCGAGCAGCAGCGTGTAGGCCCGGGGATAGGCGTAGTAGCTGTTTGACTCGACGGCCGTCACGCGGCAAACACCGGTGGCCCGAACAAGCGAGCCTGCGTCGGCCGCTATCTGCGAACCCGCCGGCGGTTCGATCGTGTAGTCGATGGCGCCATGCCGCACCACCACCCGCGGCTCATTCCCGACATCGATCACGGTTCCCTCGATCGCCACGAGATCGGCGTCGGGCCGGTCAAACGCGCTGCGGGGCTTGTCGAGCGCAGGCCGTGGTGCCGGCGTCGGGCCGGTGCCGGTGACGCAGAGCACCGCATCGGCCAGTTCGACGCTGAACTTTCCCATTTGCGGGAAGCCGGCGGCCTCGACGAGGTCACCGGCACAGACACCATCCTGCCCATCGGCCGTCACCACGCGGAGGCTGCGGTCGCCATTCCGTAGATAAATAGCGCCGCCCAGCGGCCCCGCTACCGCAATGCCCCGGACGTGCACCCGGTGATCGCCGAGCGCTCGGCTCACGAGCGCGTCGAACGGCGTGGCCGGGATGCCGAAGGCATCTTTCGGCGGCGGCTCGAGCACCTCCACGTCGTCGAGCCTCTTGACGCGGATGAACGGCTCGACCACCTGGCGGCGGTCGTTGATGTTGCCGACGACGAGTCCGGTCACCCGCACCTGCGCATCGATTAGCCGCTTCGCCGCAGATGGAGCCTCGGCGGCTGATGCTTCGACCTCGACCCGCACCGGCTCGCCCGCCGCATGCAGCATGAGGGTGAGCGCGGCATCGTCCGCCGGGACCACCTTGCGGATCACGCCCTCGATTGCGATGCGATGGTAGTGATATCGCCCCGTGGCCAGGTCCGAGGGGGCGACTGGCGTGGCCGCAGGCGGATCGCCACGCCCGATCACCTCGATCTCCGCGGACT
This sequence comes from Planctomicrobium piriforme, assembly GCA_945861585.1. GTDB lineage: Bacteria > Planctomycetota > Planctomycetia > Pirellulales > UBA1268 > RGVT01. Next base: position 7,508 of record CAMAVC010000113.1, on the reverse strand, counting down.
TGATGCCGCCGATGATCAGGCCTTGATGCGCGGATCCCGTGACTCTCACCAGATCGCCCGGCTGGACGAGCCGGTTCAAGCCGCCCAACACGAACGTCACGCCCGTCTCATCCGCCAGAATGATGGATCTTTGCGGATCCTGGTAGGCGACGGACCCCTCGAACACAACGCGGGCCGGCGGCTTGTCGGGCGGCGTGATCTCTGCGGCGATCTCACGCGCCTTCGTGAGCACCCGCGCTGCGGAGGGCGGCTCGGCGGCCGCCCAGGCCGGCAGGCAGATCGCAACGGCCACAAAAAACCGCCTCTGCATGGGTGCTCCTTCTCCCCATAGCATACGCTCGCAAGCGGGATGCCACCCTTGGCGCGCTACAGCAATCGCCTGATGGCCTTGCCACCATCGGTGATCGGCACGGGGCGGGCGCCGTCGTAGAGCTCCTCGGCGGGGTTCGTGCCGAGGGCCGCGTGAATCGTGGCGTGGAATTCCGGGATTGAAACCGGGTCTTCCTCCGGCTTCATTCCCAACTCGTCGCTCGTGCCGATTGCCTGGCCCGTCTTCAAGCCGCCGCCGGCGAGCACCATCGAGAAGCACTTCGCGTGGTGGCCGCGGCCTCCGCCGCCGTCGAACTGGGCGGGCCGCCCAAACTCCGTCGCGACGGCGATCACGGTCTTGTCGAAGAGCTTCCTGGCCTCGAGATCTGCCACCAATGAGGCGAGGCCCTTGTCGAGCTCCTCGATGAGGAGGTGCTGCTTCAGCTGGCCTTCATTGTGGGTGTCCCAGCCGGTCCCATTGATGAATCCGAGGTTGTGCGAGACCTCGATGAATCGCACGCCCCCTTCGACGAGCCGCCGGGAGAGCAGGAGCCGCTGGCCGAATTCGCCGCCGTACGACTCGCGGAGCGCATCGGGCTCGGCCGAGAGATCGAAAAGCCCCATGAACTGCGGCCCCGCCATCGCGAAGGCCTGGCGGCTGGCGGTGTCGTAGTCGGCCATGAGCCTGGGCATGTCGGCAGGGTCGAGCCGTCCAGTACGCATCGCGTCGAGGAGGGCCTCGCGGCGCCGCTGTCGCGCGTCGGTGATCTCCGGCTGCCGGGCGAAACCGGCCGGGCCCACGGAGGTGTCGGTGAGATACACATAGCCGCACTTCGCTCCGAGAAACCCGGGGCCGCGAGTGACGTTGGGGATGCCGATGAGCACGTAGCCGGCCACACGGTCGTTGATCGGGCCGCGGGCGGCGAGCACGGCGGAGCCGATCGACGGGTAGATGATCGTGCCGGCGGTGGGCCGGCCGGTGTGCACCTGGTTGGTCGCGCGGGCGTGCTCGTCGATCGTGTCGTGGTGGACCGTCCGCACGAGGGCAAACCGGTCGAGAAGCGGGGCGCAGCGGTGGAGATGCTCGCAGACCTGGACACCGGGGATCGCGGTGGGGATCGGGTCGTAATAGCTGCCGGCCTTGCCGGCTTTCGCGTCGCCCTTGGCCTTGGGGTCCCACGTGTCGATCTGGCTGGCGCCGCCGCCGAGCCAGATGAAAATGCAGTGCTCTGCCTTTCCGAGCGGGCCGGGGGTGGCGGGGGCGCCGGGGGCCGGCTCGCTGCCGGCGATGGCCAACCGCGGCGCGGCTGCGGCGGCCGCAGTCAGCGAGGGGAGGGCGGAGACGAATTCGCGACGACTGAACTTCCTCATGGTACGAACACGAACTCCGGAGTGTTGAAGAGCGTCCACACGAGATCCTCCGCCCGCTCCCGCCAGTCGATCGCGAGCCGCGGTGTGGGTGGATCACCGCGAAGGGCGATCACGGTTAATTCGCGCTTGATGCGGTCGGCGTCTTCCGTGACGTGGTTCGACCACGACACGCCGGTCGGCCGAGGGGCAGGCGACGGGATCGTGGCCTGATCGACGTCAACGCGTCGCGTGTCGTAGCCCTCGCGGAGCAGGCCGGCAGCCGTCGCCCGCTCGGTGATGGTCGGTCGGCGCCCGAGGATTCGCAGGAAGACGTCGTCGATGAAGCCGTCCAGTGGCCGGTCTTCCAACGCCAAGCTCGCAAATGCGCTCGATTCGGAGAACTGGCTCGATCGCTTCACGAGGACGCCGTTGGCCATGATCGCCGGCTGGAGGGAGTCGGGGTCGGTTTCGCGGTCGGTGAGCGGGCTTTGTCGCTCGGCCCGCCAGCCGAACGCGGCCATGAGCGTGGTGTATTGCTGCGCGAATGGGAACGAGAGGCTCGGCCGGTCGCGCTCGTTGGCCGTCGTCGCGAACTGCCACGCCGTGGTGGGCGCCGGCAGCCGCGAATGTAAGTCTCGCGGCTTGACCCCCTCGACGTCGAAGGTGAGCTCCTCCACGTCGAACGCCTTGCCGCTGGCGACGTGCAAGGAATCGACCACCTGCTCCGCCGACATTCGCCGCTGCTCTCGTCCGGCGAACAGAGACGCCGGCGCGGGCCGTTCGAGTTCGAGGCGGCCACGGCCGTAGGCGTGCGATCCGAGGATCAGCCGGGCCACCGCCTTGAGCGAGTAGTCGTGGGCCACCAGTTGGCAGCCGAGCCAGTCGAGCAACTCCGGATGGCTCGGCGACTCGCTCTCCCAGTCGTCGGCGTCGGCGACCAGGCCGCGGCCAAAGTAACGGGCCCAGAGCCGGTTGACGACGACCTGCGCGAACCGGTCGTTGGCGGGCGACGTGATGATCGCGGCGAGTTGCTCGCGGGTGTCGCCGGGTGATCGAAGATCGACGGCTGGGCCTGCTTCCGACACGATGTCGGTGAACGGCCAGGCCGGCGGCACCTCGGTGCCGGGCTCGAGTGTCACCTGCACGGTCAGCCGGGCGAGGCGCTCGGCACCACCGGGAATGCTGCTCGTGAGCGGCACCTTCTGCGGGCTGCGGGCGAGCATCGCTGCGAGGCTGAAGAGGTCCTTCTGGATGAAGCGGTGGTTGGGGGCGTCGTGGCAGCGGGCGCAATTCATCTCCATCGCCAGGAAGGCGCGGGAGAGCACATGCGCCTTCGCGGCGAAGGGCACGTCGTTTTCCGTGGCCAGAGCGAAGCCCCCGGGGCCGCCGCCGTAAACGCTCCCCTGCATGAGCACTGCCTCGGTCGCAAACCGGTCGACCGGCTTGTCGTCGAGGAACGACTCGTGGATCCAGAACCGAAACGGGCCGGTGTTGTTCAGCGACGGATTGAGGAGGTTGGGGTTCTCGGCGAGCACGTCCTGCCAATAGCCCACCCAGTGGTCTGCCCAGCGCGGGTCCGCGAGGAAGGCGTCGATCAGCCGCGCGCGGCGGTCGGGCCGCGGATCGGCAAGGAATGCCTCGATCTCAGCGGGGTGGGGAATGATCCCGCGGACGTCGAGCGACAGTCGGCGGAGAAAATCGGTGTCGGAGGCGAGGCCCGCGGGGGGTATTCCGGCGGTGAGGAGCTTGGCATTGATGAAGCGGTCGATATCGTTGTGGATGGCCTTCGCATGCGCAGTGGCCGACGCGGGAATCTCGGGAGGCGCGATGGCAGGCCGCGCGGCGAGCCGCGCTTTTGCCTTGGCATGCCGCCGCGCCCAAAAATCGGCCTGCCGGGCAACGGCGGTCCAGCGACGGCTCGTGTTCTCGGCGGCGAGTTCCGCCCGCAGTCGGGCTGCGAGGTTCTCCCAGCCGGCCTCGGAAAGCGGCACCGCCTCGCCGGCGGGCGACGCGATCATCGGCAGGGCATCGGGAGGTCCCAGGCTGACTGAAAAATCGCCGGTCTCGGGCCGGCGGTTGTTGCCGCCCACATGGAAATCGACCCGCACGACATGCCGTCGCCCATCGCCGGCCACGTCTGCCACTGCCTGTTGATCCCCTTGTGGCACGGGGCGGATGCCAGCCGGTCCGGAGCGGTCGGGCACGAAGATCTTCTCGTGGCCGTCGCTGGTGGTTCGCAGCGCCGGAAGGGTCGCGATCCGCTTGCCATCAAGAAACACCCGTGCTCCGCCGCGAGTCCGGATCGTGAGCCGCTGCGGGCCCTCGGGGAGTTCGACGCGGCCGCTCGCCCGCACAAGACAAGGGTTTGACCGATCTTCACGGACGCCCGCCTCACCGTAGCGGAGCGGAAGATCGACAAGCGCGAAGTGTGGGCGAGTGAACGATTCGCTAGGGCTGGTGCCACCGACATACCAGCTGCCGTCGGGCAGCCCTTCGAAGATCTCGTAAAGGACCGCCCCGTCGGGCAACTTCTCGGCCGCCGTGCCCACGTCGAACGGCACGGACTCGTCGACCTGCCAGCGCCCGTGGATCTCCTCCGCGGGCACGGTGCCGCGGTGGATCACCACCTCGTCCATCAAGCCCTGGAACGTCGAGCCAGGATTGCCGTTGATCGCCGAACCGATCCAGATCTCGTCGTCGTCCACGAGCGGGGGCTTCGTGGTCGGCCCACCCACATCCCACGTGCCGTTGACCAGCCTGCCATCGACGTAGCCGCGGATCGAGTTCGGCTCTCCGAAGGTGTAACTGATGGCGATGTGATGCCAGCCGCTGCCCGGCTCGAAGCCCGATTCCGCTATCCAGCGGTGAAAGTCTTCCGGGCGGCTCTTGCGGTTGTCGGCATTGCGAAACAGGAAGCTCGGCCGCGCGATACCATCGGCAGCAGAGAGCCGGAGCGACCAACTCTGGTTGTCTGTTGAGACGCCAGGATTGCCGGTGCGTCCCTTGCCCACGACATAGACGTGCTGGCCGTTGTGCAGTTCGAACGGGTTGACCCAGGCCTCGAGCGTGATCGCATCGCCGGCGGTGAAATCGAAGGGCGAGTCGACACCGGGGTCGGCGATACGGATGAATCCGCGCCCCGAGCCGAACATCGCGGCGCCGTTGTCGGGCGCGAAGCCGCGTTCCCGCGGCGGCCGCGGGCCCGGCTGCCCAAAGACGACGCCGTTGCCGTCGATCTTCCGCCCCTCACCCGCGAACTCGGCAGCCGACTCGAACGTGAATCGAGCGACGGCGTAGGTGTGGTCGGGTGTGTGTTGTGCCGCCGGTGCCACCCGGCCAGCGATGCCGGCGACGAAGAGAGCGACAGCCAGTATAGGAGAACATGGTCGCTTCATGTCCTCATTATCGGCTCAACCGCCGAGGCGAACTATTGACGCTTCCGGCATGGATTTGCCGCGCGATCCCCCCGCGAGCTTGAGCGAGAGTGCTCAGGTGAAGTCGCCCTGCTTCTTTCCGTTGCCGTAACCAATGCTCCTACCGCACCAGATCGAGTACGAGCGGCAGGCGCATGCCTGGTTCGATGTCGATCACGATGCCGCTCGTCTCATACGACGTGTATCGTGCGGGGATAAGGGGCTTTCCGAGCGCCGCCTCGATGCCGCTAGTGCCCTCCGCCTGACGCTGCCCCTCATAGCAGGTGACGAGCACCCGATTGCGGCCTTTGACGGCCCCCGATCCCTCGCCGATCACGGTCAGCACGAACGAGCCATCCGATTGGATCGCCGCTGTGGCGGGTTGCCCGTTCGCGCTCTGAAAGCTCACACTCCCGAAGGCCAGAGGCTTGCCGTCGAGCAGGACGCGACCGTGCACAGGCACGAGCGGCCGGCGGGGCCCGCAACCGGCCAGGGTCAAGCCCGCCACCACCGTCAGCGCTCCGATCCCCAGGATCATTTTCACGGCAACGCCCCCGCGGTGGTGTCGAGCCCGCCACCCGCAGCCGAGGTGAGATCTTTGAATAGTTCGAGCGGTATCGACTCCGCGAGGAACTGGACGCTTCCGTCGCCGAGCGCGAAGAGGGCTCCACCGGCATGAAAACTGCCAAAAGGGAGATGGTTGTAAGGCACACCGTCTCCGATCCTGCTGACCTTTACGTTGAGCCCGTGGTTTTTCACGCATTTGAAGGCGTAGGAGCCGCGGCCGCTGTCGGCCGATCCCCCGAAGATCCATGACCGCACATTGCCGGGAGCAGCCGTGAACCCACTCGTGGCGGACACGTCGCGTTGTACGAACTCGCCAACCATGAGCGTGCGTGAAAGGCCGTCGGTGGCAAATGCGAGGCGACGTCCCTGCCCCCAGGCGAACAGCCCGTTGTTCGAGGTCTCTCCAGCGCCCCTGTCGGCAAGCGTCGCGGGGAGCGGATTTTCTCCGCTCCGCACGGCGCCACCGAGCCCCTGGTAGGTGAGAACGGTGCCGTTCATGAATGCGTTCGTCATATTGCGGTACACGACGGGATCAGACCACTCGGGGCACACGTAGGTGGAGATCACGGTGTACCGATGCGCCACATTTCGCGACGCGGTGAAGGTGTCGCCCGACAGATCGAGGGCATCATAAACCGGCGACTGCTCGAGAAACGGCAACACCAGCGTGAACAGGCCGTGATTCGAGGCGAAGGTTCCAGAGGCGGAGATCCGTTCGCAGCTCCCGAGCGGAAGCGTGCCAGCTCGCGCGGAGGCGTGTCCCGCCACAGCCAGCGCGAGCTGCCTGAGGTTGTTCGTGCAGTGGCTCCGCCGCGCAGCTGCCCTTGCAGCCTGCACCGCTGGCAGCAGCAGCGCGACGAGCACCCCGATGATCGCAATCACGACCAGCAGTTCGACGACCGTGAAACCGCGGCGCTGGGAAGTCGTGTTCATGGCCGACAACGAAAAGGACTGGAGCGAATTCCGGGGCGAAGATCACTCCTGTCCCTATGTTCGGCGGCGGAGTGTGTATGCCGCCAGGGCGATGCCGATGCCCGCTAGGGCGATCGCCCCCGGCTCGGGCACGATCACGAGCGTGCCCGTGGCCTCGGTGAACGTGAGCGTCTGGCCGGAGGTGCTCGTGCCTTGCGACGTCCACACGCCATTGCTGCCGCTGAACGTGAGCCCCGTGTAGTTTGTGCCCACGATCGTCACGCTCGAGAAATCGCCCAGCAGCGACTGCGAACCGTTGCCGAAGAGCTGGTACGACTGCTGATCGGCCAGCCACGCGCCGAAGTCGAGGGCGAGCAAGCCGTTGCCGTAGTCGATCACCGCCGAGTTGATCAGGTCGATCGCGTCGTAGCCCGTGCCCCGGGTTGCGCCGAAGATTTCGATCTGTGTCGTGCCCGAGAGGAGGGCCGTGCCGCCGTCGAAGGTTAGGATGCCGGGGCTGTTGCCCGGGGCGATGATGCCGGCGAACCGGGCGGTGTCGCCGGCGTCCATCTTGATCGTGCCGACGCCGCCCACGGTCTGGCCACTCGTGAACGCGAACGTCCCGGTCTTGGCCGTAAGATCGAGGACCGCCCCGGAAGAGCCGGCGTCGCCGATCCTGATCGTGGGGCTATTGGCGAACGAACCGGCGGAGCCGAGGGCCAGCGCGCCGGCGGAGATAGTCGTGACGCCAGAGTAGGTGTTCGCCGCACCGAGCGTGAGCGTGCCGGCGCCGCCCTTCGTGAGGCTAGCCGTGGTGGCCGAGCCGTTGGTGATCGGCAGTGACACCGTCAGGTCCGCCCCGCTGCCGCCGACGGTGAACGTGCGCGTGACGAAGCCGACGGTGCCGGACAGTTCCACCGCGCGGGTGCCGACGGTGTTGGCCTCGCCTGCTGGCGC
>CAMAVC010000112.1 GCA_945861585.1 Planctomicrobium piriforme | reverse complement strand
CTGTCGTCAGAAACCCTCGAGCCGCGGTTGATGATGGCGATCACTCCGCCGTCGATCTCGATCGACGACGTCACGATCACCGAAGGTGACGCCGGCACCCAGAACGCGGCCATCACCCTGCGGCTCTCGCAGCCCGCGTCAAACACGGTAAGCGTGCGATTTGCGACGGCCGGCGGCAGCGCCACGGCCGGCAGCGACTTCGTGGCAAAGGCCGGCAGCGTCTCGTTTGCCGTCGGGACAACCACCAGGCAGGTGCTGATCGCGATCAAGGGGGACCGTGCCTACGAGCCGAACGAGACCTTCTCGATCAACCTCTCGTCGCCGACGCGGGCAACGATCGCCGACCAAAGCGGCATCGTCACGATCCTCAACAATGACCCGGCTCCCGCCCCCCCGCCGGTGCCTGTTTCCACGCCCACGCCATCCACGGCGGTCCAATTCGCTGTCACGAGCGACTGGGGCAGCGGCTTCAATGGCGATGTGACGATTCGCAACACCACCAGGCTCGCGTATGGAAGTTGGACGGTCGAGTTCGACTTCGACGGCCAGATCACCACCCTCTGGAATGGGGTGATCGCGAGTCGGTCGGGCTGCCGCTACACCGTTTGCAACGAGAGCTGGAATGGCTCGCTCGCGGCCGGTGGCTCGACGACCTTCGGCTTCACCGCCACCCCCGGCGGCAGCGCGGCTGTGCTCCGAAACATCACGCTCGTCGGCAGCGGGGCGGCCACCCCGACCCCGACCCCGACCCCGACCCCGACCCCGACCCCGACCCCGACCCCGACTCCGACTCCGACTCCGACTCCGATCGACGGCACCACGGGCCGCGTGTTCCTCGTCAACCCGGCGGCCGCCGACATCGTCGGGTTCGATCCCTCCCGCGACCGCCTCGACTTCGCCGACGTGTCGGTCCACAACCTGATCATCGCCAAGACGGAGAGCGGCGAGGTGGCGATCGTCAATCCGTGGGCATCGACGCCCGAGTTCCAGGTGCTGCGCGGCATCAGCTATCGCGACCTCACGATGGCCAACTTCGGCGTCGTTCAAAACGAGCACCTGCGTCAGGACATTGGCGGCGTGGTGTCATGGGAGCAGGGTATCGGCCCCCGGAACGGCAGCACGGTCTACGTGCGGTCGCACGAATATGGGGTCCGGCAGCGGATCGAAGGCTTCAATCCCGCCACGATGAAGCTCAGCTTTCTCTACTTCGGCACCCGCGAGCGGCTCTCGGTGACGGATACGGCCGAGGGCCTGTTGATCTCCGTCCTGCCCACCAACCAGAGCATCCTGCTCGTGGGCGTGACCAAGGCCCAGCTCGTGCCGGGGAACGTCGAATTCCATCACGACCAGATCGTGGAGGACCAGCTGGAGGTGCCGTTTGGCCACCCTGCCGAGCACTTCACGCTCGTCAGCCGGACATCGCTGCTGACGCCGACCGCTCCGGCAGGCCAGGCCACCGACGGCTACCAGACATCGATCGGCCAGACCCAGCCCGGTGGCCATGATCACGGCACGATGCCCATGCCGATGCCCATGCCCATGCCCACGCCGACCCCCGGCATCACGGTCGGCGATCTCTCCATCACCGAGGGCAATCCTCAGGCCGCCCTGGCGAACGGCTATCTCCATACCTCGGGCAGCCAGATTCTCGACGCCAGCAACAACGCGGTGCGGATCGCCGGCGTGAACTGGTTCGGCCTCGAGACGAGCAACTTCGCCCCGCACGGCCTCTGGTCCCGCGGCTACAGGGAGATGATGGACCAGATGAAGTCGCTCGGCTTCAACACGATCCGCCTCCCCTACAGCGATCAGCTCTTCGACTCGGGGAGCACGCCCAACAGCATCGATTTCTCCAAGAACGCCGACCTCCAGGGGCAGAGCGGCCTGCAGATCATCGACAAGATCGTGGCCTACGCCGGCCAGATCGGGCTCAAGATCTTCCTCGACCACCACCGCTCCGAGGCCGGCAACAGCGCCAATGCCTCCGGCCTCTGGTACACATCCGCGTATCCCGAGAGCAAGTGGATCAGCAACCTTTCGATGCTGGCCGGCCGCTATGCGGGCAACTCGACCGTCATCGGCATCGATCTGCACAACGAGCCGCACGGCCCCGCCACCTGGGGCGACGGCGGCGTCAACGACTGGCGGCTGGCCGCCGAACGGGCGGGCAATGCCGTGCTCGCCGCCAATCCCAACCTGCTCGTGATCGTGGAGGGGATCGAGACCGCCTCCTCGGGCAGCTACTGGTGGGGCGGCAATCTGTCGAATGCCGGAGCAGCGCCGGTGCGGCTGAACACAGCCGGGCGGCTCGTCTATTCGGCCCACGACTACCCGGCCAGCGTCTACCAGCAGAAATACTTCAGCGATCCCAACTACCCCAACAACCTGCCGGCCGTCTGGGACAAGAACTGGGGCTATCTCTTCCGCACCGGCACCGCGCCGGTCCTGCTCGGCGAGTTTGGCAGCACCCTCGCCACGGCCAGCGACCGGGCCTGGTATTCGCAGATGGTCAACTATCTCAAGGGCGATCTCGACGGCAACGGCACGACCGATCTGGCCGCCGGCCAGCAGGGGATCAGCTGGACCTACTGGTCCTGGAATCCCAACTCTGGCGACACCGGCGGCATCCTGGCCGACGACTGGAGAACGGTGAACACGGCCAAGGTCGATCCGCTCAAGGCCGTGCAGTTCCAGTTTCCGGCGGTGTCGGGAACGGGCAGTGCGGTCACGACCACGCCGGCCAGTTTCACTGTCTCCCTCTCGGCCGCGAGCACGCAGCCGGTGACGGTCCAATATGCCACGGCCAACGGCACCGCGGTCGCCGGCAGTGACTATGCGGCCGCCTCCGGAACGCTCACGTTCGCTCCCGGCGAAACCCAGAAACTGGTGACGGTGCTCGTCAGCCGCGACATCACGGCCGAATCAAGCGAAACCTTTTCGCTGAACCTCAGCAGCCCGACGAATGCCACGCTCACCAAGGCAGCTGCCACCGGCACGATCCTGGACGATGACACGGTCGCTCCCACCCCAACTCCCACGCCCACCCCAACTCCGACCCCGACCCCAACTCCGACCCCAACGCCTGCTCCCACCAATGGCATCGCCGTGACATACGCGCAGACCAGCGGCTGGGGCACGGGCTTCAACGGCGACCTGAAGATCAAAAACAGCGGCACGACGGCGATCAACGGCTGGACGATGGAATTCGACATGACGGCCAACATCGTCAACATCTGGAACGCCGAGATCGTCAGCCACGTCGGCACCCGCTATGTGATCAAAAACGCCGCCTGGAACGCCACGCTCGCCGCCGGCGCCGAGATCTCGTTCGGCTTCCAGGCCGATGGCGTCGCCGGCGAGCTGCCGGCAAACAAGAAGGTCAACGGCCTGCTCGTCGCCTAGGTCCCTCGCCAACGACGCCCAATCCCCTTCGCGCTGCAGGACAGGCTTCAGCTTGTCATGGGTTCCCTCAACGCGCCCAACCTGCCGCGGGATTGCCTCGTATCATCTCGCCGGACGTCCGTTGCGTGTTCGCCGTGGATTCGGTCCCACACCTCGCGGCGGTGGATCGGCATCGTGCTGTCGGCCTCGAACCCGAGACGTACTCTTCCCCCCTCGACCGACAGGATCGTGATCACCATCACCACTTCCTGGTCATCTGGCCTTCCGATCACAACACTTTCGCGGTTCTTTCTGGTCAATACCAACATGGGTCACCTTCTTCATGGTTGCGGATCCATCCAGGAAAAGATCAGCGTCAAACAGCGTCGCTGCAGCTTGTCGCGTCGGCATGCAGGTGGGTGTCGATCGGAACGCCAAGTGGCCGAACCGCCCGCCCCAACTCAAACAGTTCCACGGCCGGGCTGGTCGTGAAGGTCTTCATCACACTTCCCGTCACCGAGTCAACATGGGCGACCGCGCCTCGCAGCGTGACGCCCGTCCGCCTCTCGACATGACGGCGGAGCGAGTCGAGGGAGTCATCGAAGAGGTGCTGGTGAAAGTCCCTGACCCTCGTCAGCCCCTCCTGCCCATTCGCGGCCAGCCGTCGTTCGACCGTTGAAAGGGCCTCGCTCAGGCTCACCACCATCCAGTCGCCATCGGCCACGATCATCACGCTCGTCGGCACGCGGCCGGTGAGAAGATGCTCGAAGCTCCCCGCCGCCCGCGCCACTTCTCGCGCCGTCCGTTGCCGTGCGAGATTCGTCTCAAGGGGTGTATGCATTGCCTCATTGCTCCGGTATTCAATGGCGTGAAGCCAAAAAACAAAAAAAGCCGGCGTGAGAACCTGCCCAAAGGCAAACTCTCACGCCGGCTTACGTTGCGACCAGCCTTCCGGCCTCAGCCGGACTGCTCGTCAACTCGTCATCCGTCGGCTGCTTCACCGTGAGGTGTCGCACACCGTGAGGCTCTGACACGACTGGTCGTGATCAAACCTCCCTCGCAGCATACAGCAGCAAATGACCAATGCAAGTTTTTTCTTTTCTCGTGTCAGTCGGCAGTTTGGTCATCTGGTCTTTGCAGTGCGCATGTCTGGGGCCTGCGCGAGTGTGAATACAAACACCTCCTCGCCGGTGATGGTGCTGACGTCGTGGTGCAAACTGATGCAGCGCATGCCGCTTGATTCCTCGACCATTTTCTCCAGCCGCGTTCTGGAGACCTCCACGAGGTTCGTGCGGACTCCCTTGAGCAAGTCCCGGCCTTTATCCACCGGCAGGGCAGCGACGAGGTGCTGTTCGGCGGCGGAAAGCACGCCGTGGAGTCGCACCACCAAGAGATCCCTAATCAGATGCGTGCAGATGTCCTTGGGGCCTCGTCCCATGAATTCCTGCATGAAGATCGTCACCCCTTTGCTGACGGCAGCTTCGATTTCGCCCTGGGTCTTCATCGAAATCCTCCGAGGTCCACACGTCCCCCGAGCAACGACTGCCGGGGCCTTAGCAACTGAGGGGTGCGAAGATCACGTGTCGGGAAACTCCCTCCACGGCGCCCCCGATCAAGCCACACTGCAGTTCTGGTCTCGACTGCGGCTCGACAGAAAACTGGTACGGTCAGTGTAGGCCAGGCGGTGCCTGCATACAAACAAATACCGCATCAGCGTCCTCAAGCCTCAGAAAGCTGCTCTTGAGCCGTTTTGGCGATGCGCATGCGGCTTGCCGATGCCGTGATCCCGCGCCAAGAGCCCTCGTAACCTTCGACGGTAGACTTCAGCGTATGCTTCGGTTTGCCCACCATGTGCAGCGTCGATTCCAGCCAGTCGGAATCTCGGCTCTCGTTGCCTCTTCGCTCGCGATCCTCGGCGCCGCATCAACCGTGGCCGCCGCAGCGGAGCCGGGCCTCGTCGTGCGCAGTTTCCTGTCCGATCCGCCGATCTGCCGTGCGGGCCGGCCCGTCGGCCTGACGGCGGTCGTTGTCAACGACGGCCCCGCCGACGCCGACGTGACCGCCACGCTCACGCTGCCGCCCGGCGTGCGGCTCGTGGCCCCGGACGCGCCCGCACCGGTCCATGTTTCCATCACCGACGGCGAGCGCCAGCTCCAGTTCGTCGTCGAGGCCCAGGCGGGCGGCGCGGCGGAGATCGTGCTCGACCTTGCCACGCCGGGCAGACCCGCCGTGAAGCAGTCTCTCACGATCGACTTCCTCCCGCCGGTCGCAGCCCAGAAGCTCGACGCCGTGCCGCCGGCCGAGCCCGTCGCCACCGACATGCTCGTGGGCGCAATCCACTGCCCGCTCTGGGAGGCGGACCGCATCGATCTCTGGCGCGGCGTCCTCCGACACCCCGAGCGGATGCCTGCGCTCGGGCTCTACACGCAGGAAAATCCCCAGGTGGCCGACTGGGAGGCCAAGTGGGCCCTCGAACACGGGATCTCGTTCTTCGTCTACTGCTGGTATCGCAACGGCGAAGGGGGCCCGGTGAAGACGCGGTTCAGCCGCGGCCTCCACGACGGCTATTTCAAGTCGCAGTTCGCCGGCACGCTCAAGTTCGCGATCCTCTGGGAAAACAATGCCGATGGGATCGGGGGCGTGGCCGATGAACGGGATCTCTTCGACAACGTCGTGCCCTATTGGATCGAGAACTACTTCAAGCATCCCGGCTACCTGCAGGTGGACGGGAAGCCCGTGCTCTTCATCTACGAGACCGACCGGTTTATTCAGGACCTCGGGGGCCCGGAGCCGGCCGCCCGGGCGATCGAGAGGATGCGGGCCGCCTGCCAGGCCGCGGGCTTCAAGGGGCTCACGCTGCTCGGTGAAGACCGCGGCTTCGTGCCCGCCAAGCTCGACCGCATGGCGGCCCTCGGCGTCGATGCGTCGTTCGCTTACTGCTGGCACGTCGCGGGCAACCCCACGCCCGACAAGGCCGCCGCGCGGCAGCTCGAGCTGATCCGGGCCACGCGCGACCGCGGCGTGTTGCCGCAGGTGGTCACGGCGTCGCAGGGCTGGACCGGCTGGCACGACGAAGGCACGGTCTGGTCGATCCCGCCCCAGCGGTTCGAGCAGTTGCTCCGCGACGCCAAGGAGATCGCCCTGGCATCGCCCAAGGACCAGCTCGGCAGCCGCATCTTCCTGCTCGACAACTGGAACGAGTGGAGCGAAGGGCACTTCATCGCGCCCTGCCGCGCGCACGGCTTCGGCTATCTCGACGCGGTCCGCACCGTGTTCTCAAGCGCGCCGCAGGGGCACGTCGACCTGTTGCCCGAGGACGTGGGCCTCGGGCCCTACGACGCGGCGGCCCGCGCCGCGCTCGCCCGCCGCGAGCAACGACGGCCGCTGCTGACGCGGCGGCTCAACGTGGCCGGCCACCAATCCGGCCTCGTCGCGTGGTGGAATTTCGATGAGCCCGCCGGCACGCCCGTGGCTTTCGACATCTCGGGCAACCGGCTCGGGGGCGAGATGCTCGGGATCGAGCGCGTGCCGGGGATCGTCGGCAGCGCGATCGACTGCCAGGGCGGTGTCGTGCTCGTGCCGGATGATCCGCGGCTCTCGGTGGAGAGCGGGCTCACGATCGACTGCTGGGTGCGGACCGAAGCGGCCGGGCAGAACGACGCCTGGATCGTAAACCGCATCCAGGGCGGCGGGCTCGACACGGGCTTCCGGCTCGGGATGGTGGCGGGCCGGCCCTGCTTCGCGCTCCCGCAGACCGACTGGAGCCACCATCTCACCGGCCCCGACCCGCTGCCCCTCGGCCGCTGGGTGTACCTCGCCGCCACGTTCGACGGCCACACGATGCGGCTCTACGTGGATGGCGCCGAGGTGGCCTCATGCGACCGGCCCGGGCGGGTAAACCCCAGCCACTTCGACCTCGTGATCGGCAGCTTCTCGCCAGAATCGCGGGCGCATTTCACGGGTCTCGTCGATGAGGTGCGGCTGTTCTCGCGGGGCCTCTCCACCGCCGAGGTCCGCATCTGCTGGCAGGCGTCGGCGCGCAATCAGCCCTGACAGGCCGAAGCCTGGCCTCTGGTCAGCCTCGCGACGCCGATGATCCTCGGCCGTTCGCTCGGCAAGTATCAGAGCTTTTGCTGCTTCAACGCGCTGCACGGGATTCATGGCTGCACGAACCGTGGCTACAAGTCGGCCCGGATCATCGACGAGGCGGTGCTCGCCAAGGCCGAGGAGATGGGCCGGCAGCTCGCGGCCAAGCGCGATCAACTCAAGGAGCTCCAGCGCGCTGGCCGCCGTCCGAACGTGAAGAGCGTCAAGGAAAAGGACGTCGCCGCCGCGCTCGGGAAGCTTCGCGACCTGCTGCAGGGTGACGTGGGCGTGGCGGCTCAGGTGCTCAAGGCCCTCGTGGGCGACGTCATCCTCGAGACGCGGCAAGTCGAGGGCCAATCGAAGCCCCAGATGGTCGCCCGCTTCACGATCAACGCTGTGCCGGCTCTGGCGGTACTCGATCGTGGCACGCCGATGAATGGCGATGACTCACATGTCTCGCTTTGGGGATCGATTCGCGCCGAACGGCCGGGTACTCCGCCAGGATCACTCAATCAACGCGAGACCGTTGTGCCGCTTCCCCGCACGCTGCCAAGAAAGCAGTAGTTGCACAGTCGACGATGGCCACGAATGGGGTTCGCAACCTGGGGAATGCGGGGCATGTCGGTTCAAAGGAACTCGACGTGCCCCGTCATTTCTTCGGCGTTAGCAACGCGGCACAAGAGGACCAGATCGAGTACGACCTGCCCCAGTCTTCGGTGTCTTGCTGGCCAAAAGACAATCCCAGCGTGCGGCCTGCCGGCCTTGGACAGCACGATGAAGTCACTGTCGCACGTCACCAACACGCGGCCCTGCGCATGAGCGAACGCCAGTTGCTGCAAGTCGGAGGCGCCTTGGAGTTCCTGCTCGACGGTAGTTGTCACATCGACCCCCCGCAGCCTGAGGCCAGCGGCAACGGCGGCGTCGATGTGCTCATCGAGGTGGTACTTGATTTCCACCCAGCATCCCTTGCGATCAACCAGCTCCGCCACGGCTGCGGGCCAGGAATCCGGCCCTTGCTTCCGTTTTCAGTTGTGACGCAACCTCGTCATCGTCACGAATCTGCTGGTCGATCAGACTTCGATTGTCGTGGTAATACGCGAGGGCCGCGTACACGTCGGCGAGCGTCAGGTGCGGAAACGACCCCACAATCTCGTCGGGCGACCGCCCCTCCTCGGTCCAGAAGACGACGTCCTGGACCCGGATCCGTGTGCCTGCAACTCGGGGCTTCCCGCCGCAGGTGCCTGGGGTCGCTTCGATGTGGGATTTTTCAGAAGCAGTGGCCATGCTCAAAGTTTAGGACGAAGGCGGTCCGCTCGCAAAGTCGGAAACGGAACAGGCACCCGGACACCCGCGGGTGCAGTTCTGCGACGAATACCCCGCCGTCCAGGCCCAGCTGACCATGATCCAACCGTCACCATGCGGGAGTTCCTGCATGGTGACCGTTGGACAATGCTGGGCAAGGCCTCCCGCAGCCATGAATGAAGTCAAGCTCGTGGTCAAGAACGAGAAGGGCCCGTGATTCCGCCTCGCCGCGTATGCGGCGGCAATCGAGAGGAAGTTCGATGCGGCCGCGGCCGCCCAGTGCCTCGCCCGTGGGTTCAAGCGGGGCCTGCTCGACATAAGCCGGATCGGGGGCTGCCACACGCCGCTGTCCCTGCTTTTCAGCCCCCAAAAAATCGGCCTCATGACGGTTCCGTCAATAGCGGGCCTCGTAACTGCGACGTAGGTTTTGAAAAGTTGATGCCATTCATATGCGGGGGATCTGAGCTTATGAGCACCACTCGGAGATCGCTGCCGTTTTGCATCGTGCTAACCACCGTGTCGTCGGCGTGGGCACTGCTGGGCCACGCCCAGACGACGCAGACGTGGAGCTCAACGCCGACGAGCGGCAACTGGAGCGTCGCCGGCAACTGGGCGAGCGGCACCGCGCCCGTGGCCAACGACTCGCTCGGATTCGGCTCCACGACCATCGCTTCATCCACCAACAACCTCACCGCCGGCACGCAGATCAACGGCATCACATTCAACTCCGGTGCCTCGACCTACACGCTCTCGGGAAACCAGATCACGCTCGGCGGCAGCGTGACGAACAACTCCTCCAGCACGCAAACCCTCTCGCTCCCGCTCTCAATCTCCGCCACGCGGACCTTCAACGCCGCCACCGGCGCGTTGACCCTTTCCGGCAGCATCTCCGGCGCCGGCGGCCTCACGAAGTCGGGTACGGCCACGCTCACGCTCTCCGGCGGCGCGGCGAACACCTACTCGGGGCTCACGACCGTGTCAGCGGGTGTGCTCACTCTTGCCAAGACGGCCGGCCTCAACGCCATCGCCGGCGATCTCACGATCACGGGTGCCGCGGTCACATTCACAAACAACAATCAGATCGCCGACACCGCCGCCGTCACGATGAGCGGGTCGAGCTCGGTCTTCAACGGCACGACGTACAATAGCGGAGGTGCAGGCAACCTCGCGTTGAACGA
>CAMAVC010000111.1 GCA_945861585.1 Planctomicrobium piriforme | reverse complement strand
CCAAGCGAACAGCGGCACGATGCCGGGTGTTCGCGTGAAGAGGGCTCCGCTGGTCAAATACGCCGGCGAGCGGGACACGGGGAGCCCGAAGCCTCCTCCACTGGAACGGGAGGCTCGGGGTTGCCCCTACCGTTGAGACGGCGTAGCTGACCAGCGCAGGCAGGAGGCCGGAGCGCAGGCAGGTCCGAGTGAGCGGAGGGCTGGAGGCCCGCAGCGAACGTCCGGCGAGACGGTACGGGGTAACCCCGAGCCGGATTGGGCGAGTTCCGGCATGACAGGCTGAAGCCTGTCCTACAGCAGCAAGCGGGACGCGTGCCCCACGGGACGGCAATCGCCGTGCCGAAAAGGATTGCCACGATAGCCGCAGCGAACGTCCGGCGATGAGGTATGGGGAGCCCGGAGCCGGTGCACCGCAGCGTATGTGATCACGCCGCCGGCGCGAGGATCTCGCGGAGGGCGCCGGCGAGTTCGGGATACTGGAACACGAAGCCCGTGTCGAGCGCCACCTTCGGGATCACCCGCTGCGAGGCGAAGAGCACCTGGGCGAATTCGCCGAACGCGAGCCGGAGGCCGAAGTAGGGGGCGGGCATGAACGCCGGGCGGTGCAACTGCCGGGCGAGCACCTTCGTGAACTCGGAATTGCGCACCGGGTTCGGGGCCACCGAGTTCATCGCTCCGACGATCGAGCCCGTTTCGGCGGCATGGAGATAGAGCCGGGCGAGGTCGGCCACGTGGATCCAGGGCATCCACTGGCGGCCGTTGCCGAGTGGGCCGCCGGCGCCGAGCTTGAACGGCAGCAGCATCTTGGCGAGGGCGCCACCCGATCCCGAGCCGAGCACGATGCCGGTGCGTGCCAGGGCGACGCGAACGCCCGATCGCTCCGCCGCGAGCGCCTCGCGCTCCCACTCCACGCAGACCTGGGCGAGAAAGTCGCTTGCCGGTGAGGCCGCCTCGGTGAGCTCCTCCTCGCCGCGGTCGCCGTAGTAGCCGACGGCCGACGCCGACACGAGCACACGGGGCTTCACCGCCGCCTGCACGATGCCCTGCACGAGGTTCCGCGTGCCGATCACTCGGCTGTCGCGGATCATGGCCTTGCGGGCCGCCGTCCAGCGGCCCGCGGCGACCGACTCTCCGGCGAGATGCAGCACGGCGTCGACGCCCTGAAATGCCTCTTGCGGCGGCGGACCTTGCAGCGGATCCCAGCGGATGATCCGGTCGACGAGATGCCCGATCGTGTGCCGCGCGCGATCCGGATCACGCGACAGCACCACGGGTCGATCGAGCAGCCGGAGGAGCCGTGGGCCCACGAAGCCTGTTGCGCCAGTCACCAATGCCTTCATCGTCTCTCCTTTGTCGCGTGCTTCGAGGGGAATGCGGTGCCGCTGCCGCCGTGGCGGAAGTATAAACAGATCGACCCGTTCCGGCCGTTCCCTGCCGCGCCTCCCAACGCCCCTGCGATTCCCGTTGTTCGCCACCTTCTCCCAGCTGCTTCGCGATCGACTCCGGCCCGTCCAGCCCCGCGGCGCCCTGCGCCGTGATCTGTGGGCCTCGGCTGCCGATGCGGCTGCGTTCAGCGTGATGGTCGGCTGTGGCGAGACATACATCCCCGCGTTCGCCCTGGCGGTGGGCCTCGGGCCGGTGGCCGTGGGCATGCTCGCGAGCGTGCCCGTGCTCGTGGGAGCACTCGTGCAGCTCATCACGCCGCTGGCCGTGGCCCGGCTCGGCACCAACCGCGGCTGGTGCGTGGCCTGCACGACGGTGCAGGCGCTCAGTTTCGTGCCCTTCGTGGCCTGGGCGATCCGAGGGCACGCCGATCTCTGGGAACTCCTGCTCGCAGCGAGCATCTATTGGTCGGCCGGCATGGCCGGCGGCCCGGCCTGGAACACGTGGATCGGCACACTCGTGCCGGAGCGGATGCGCACCGCATTTTTCGCGCACCGCAACCGCCTCGGGCAGTTCAGCGTGTTCGTGGGCTTCGTCGCGGGCGGCATCGCGCTTCAGGTGGGCGAGGCGCACGGCATGACGCTGCTCACGTTTGCCGCGATCTTCGCCGTGGCAGGAATCTGCCGGCTCGTGTCGACCCTCATGCTCGCGAGCTGCCGCGAGATGCAGCCTCCGGAGCGATCCGCGGTGAACGGCGCGGCGCCGATCGTCGACCGCGTGCGCAAGGCCATTGGCACGATCGCGACGACACCCTCGGGAAGGCTCGTGGCCTACACCTGTGCCCTGTCATTCTCGGCGCATGTGTCGGCGTCGTACTTCACCCCGTACATGCTCCGTGAACTGGGTTTCTCCTACCACGCGTTCATGCTCGTGATCGCCACCCAGTTTCTCGCCAAGGCGATCACCTTGCCCTGGCTCGGTCGCCTCGGATCGCAAATCGGCTCGCTCGGGCTCCTCCGCCTGGGCGGCCTGTCGGTCGTTCCGCTGGCCAGTCTGTGGCTGGTGTCCGCCAGCGTGTGGTTCCTGATGGGCGTCCAGTTCGTGGCCGGCTTCTGCTGGGCCGCCTACGAGCTGGCACTCGCGCTCTTGTTCTTCGATGCGGTGCCGCATCGCGATCGCACGGCCGTCGTCACGGCCTACAACCTCTGCACGGCCGTGGCCACCGTCGCCGGCGCGGCCACCGGTGGCTTCCTGCTCGAAGCCCTCGGGGAAGACCACACGGCCTACTTGGCCCTGTTCGTGATCTCCAGCCTGCTCCGCTTCGCCACGATTCCGCTCTTGCGCCGCGTCCGCGTGCTGGCTGACCACACCTGACGCCCACCAGCGGGCTGATCAGCCGGCGGGGAGGCGGGATTCGCGGGCGAGGCTGTCGAGAAACGTGCGGGCACGGCCGTAGTCGCCTGCGGCGTAATTGCCCACGTTTTGCCTGAGCACATCGATGAATTTCGACACGCTGTCGTTGATCCGCCGCAGTTCCTCGTATTGCACGCTGCCACCCGAGGCGGCGCGCTCGGCGAACAGTTTGTCGAGTTCCTCGCGGTAGGGCGCGAAGATGTCGTCGCGCAGGACGGACGGATACTCGATGTGGCCCGTAACAGGATCGAGCTGGGTCGAGCCGAGGCGGGGCGGGGCGGCCATCTTCGCCAGGCGGATCGCCTGCTCCTGCGTGACCGGGGGGCCATTCTCGGCGGCGCGGGCCTCGCGGTTGGTCTTCCGCATCTCGAAGTAGGTTTCGGTCCACCGCATGCGGTTGTCGATTTCCTTGGTCTTGGCGTCTTCCCAGTTGATGGCGGCTTCGGAGTTCTTGAGGTTGGTGTAGCCTTGGGACCGTACGACCTGCGAGATGCCTTCGGCCGCTCCCTGCTGGGCGGTCGAAGCCCAGCCGCCCATGCCGAATCCGTGGCCCCAGCCGCCGCCCCACTGCGCGATGGCAGGAACATCCGGAATCACCGCCCACCCGACGAGCACTGCCGCCACCACAAGCGTGCGGGGGATTCGCGTCGTGGAAACCATGGGTCGTCTCGCCTCCGATACCAAAGGATTCGGGCTGGTCAAAACGGCCGCCGCCCGGGCAGACTGCCGAGGTGCGAGCCTGCGTCGGAGTATACTCACGACGCCTTGTTCGCGGTACAGGAATCAGAAGCAGGTGAGCACATGACACAGCAGACATGGTGCGTGATGGCGGTCCTCGGAGCAGCGGCCTTCACGGGGTGCGGCCAGGCGCCACCTCCCGCCCCGAAGCCGGTCGCCGCCGCAGTTGCTCCAGCGGCAGTGGTCGAAGCGCAGACCGCGCAGCCCGTCACCGATTCGGCCGCCACCCCACCTCCGATCGACGCCCTGCGGGCGGCTCTTGCGGCCGCCGCCGATGAAGAGCAGCGGATACGTGCCGTCGATGCGATCGCGGCGCTCGGCCCGAACGCCCGCGGCGCCTTCGATGATCTCGTGAAGGCGACAGAGGACGCTTCGGGCCGCGTGCGTTGGCACGCAGCCCGCGGGCTGGGTCTCATCGGTGAAGACGCCGTGGCCGCCGTTCCTCGCCTGGTGAAACTGCTCGACGATGCCGACCCGATCGTGGTGACGCAGGCCGCCGCGGCCATCGGCCTGATGCGTGCCGACGACACGGCGGCGAACATGCCGGACGTCGACAAGGCCGCCTATGAAGCGGCGGCCACCGCGCTCGTCGCCAAGATGACGCATCCCGACCCACGGGCGCGGCGGGCAGTCTTGCGGGCCATTGCGAAGCTCGAGCCCGACATCGATCGGTTTGCGCCGCTCGTCAGCGCGCGACTTTCCGACGCCGATCCGTCGGTCGTGTTGCCTGCATTGCACTCGCTGGCGGACATGGGCGGCGAGGCCGTTCCGTTCCTCATCAAGGCGCTCGAGGATCCGAAGTCTCGCTATTGGGCAAGCGTGGCGCTCGCCGAGATCGGGGCTGCCGCAGCACCCGCCGTACCCAACCTCCAGGCCGGCATCTCCACCGGTGAGCCTGAAGAGCGCATGCAGTCGATCATGGCACTCGCGGCGATCGGCGAGCCCGCCCTCGGCGCCTCCGGCGATATTGCCAAGGCGCTCGATGCCCCCGAGAGTCCGTTGCGGTTTGCCGCCGCATTCGCGCTCGGCAAAATGCGGGCCAAGGGCGTCGATGCCTCGCTCGAAAAAGCGGCCGGTGACGCCGACTCCTTGCTGGCCGCGATCGCCGCGTGGGCCCGCGCCCGCGTCCATCCCGACGACGCGCAGCTCGTCAATGCGGCGGTGGAAAAACTGACCGCCGGTCTCGCGAGCCCCGAGCCCGGCGTGCAGACGGCCGCGATCTCGGCACTCTCCGATCTTTCCGGCAGCATCGACGACGAAACTGAGAAGCGGCTCGCGGAGGAGTTCATGCGGCTGCTGTCGAGCGGCGAGCCCGACGTGCGCGAAGCGGCCGCGGCGGCCTTGGTCCGCGAAGGCCCGCTCGCCGTCGATGCTCTTGAAAAAGCGCTCGGTGACCCCGCAGTTCGCAGTATCGCGATGGAGATCCTCAGTGCGATCGGCCCGGTGTCGAAGGATGCCCTCGACTCCTTCATCGTGGCCCTCGCCGATCCCGATCCTTCCCATCGCGGTGATGCCGCCATCGCCATCGCGGCGCTCGGCCCGGCGGCCGCGGACGCTGTTCCTCAGCTCGTGGCGCTGCTCGCCTCACCGGACGGCCCACCGGGTGTTCGCTATGCGGCAGCCTACGCGCTTGGCCGGATCGGGCCTGCGGCGAAATCTGCAACGACCGCCCTCGCCGGCCAGGCGTCGTCGAGCGACGAACTGATGGCCACGGTCGCCACGTGGGCGAGTCTCAAGATCGAGCCCGGCAACCGGTCGCTGTTTGAGTCGGCCATCCCGCTGCTCCGCAAGGCGCTTCGCGGCGGACAGGAGCTCGCCCGCCTGGAAGCCGCCGTGGCGCTCGGCGACATCGGCCCCGCGGCGGCCGATGCCATCCCGATCCTCGAACTCGTCGCCGAAGAAGATCCGATCCCCGCCGTCCGGGCCGCGGCCAGCCGTGCCCTCGAGCAGATCCGCGGCGTCCAGCCGGCCCGAAACTAGCGGTCGATTGGAAAAGATGGTGCTGGAAGCCTCAGGCAAACTCTGCCGGTCGGGCCGCACCGACTGCAGGCGGCCCAGTGATCCTGTCGACGTCAACCCAGGCCGATTGTCGGCCGGATTGAGCGGCAGGGGTGTCATGAAGAAGCTCGGGTGGTTCGGCACGCTGTGGCTCACCCGGTTGTCGAAGCCGGCAGGTGAGCGGGCGATTCACCGCCTCGTGCTCCAGGCGCGGCCGAAACGAATCCTCGAACTCGGGCTCGGCACGCTCCGCCGCACCGAACGCATGCTGTCGCTGGCAGGGGCTGCTGGCGGAGAGCCCGTGCACTATGTGGGGCTCGACCGCTTCGAAGGCCGACTGCCCACCGATCCGCCGGGCGTGACGCTCAAACAGGCCCATCAAAGGCTCCACGCACTGGCGCGGGTGCAGCTCGTACCGGGCAACGTCGACACCTCGCTCGGCCGGCTGTGCAACCACCTCGGGGCGTTCGACGTGGTGCTCGTCGCGGCGGACAACGATCCGCGGCATCTCGACCGAAGCTGGTTTTTCATCCAGCGAGTCGTGAACGATCGCACGACCGTGTTTGCGGAATCCCTCGGCAGCGGGAAGTCGGTCTGGCGGCCGGTCGACAAACGTCGGATCGACGAGCTCGCGGCTCGCACGATCCAGCGGCGGGCGGCGTAGCGACCGGTGGCGACATCGCCCCGCCATGGGTACATTGAGTGGCATGTCTACGACGCCACGCACCCTGCTCGACAAAATCTGGGACGAGCACCTCGTCAGTGCCCCCCCCGGCGAGCAGCCGATGCTCTACATCGACCGTCACCTCGTGCACGAGGTGACGAGCCCCCAGGCATTCGAGGGCCTGCGACTCGCCGGGCGGCGCGTCCGCCGCCCCGAGGCGACGTTCGCCACGCCCGATCACAACGTCCCCACGACCGACCGGCGGCTGCCGATCGCCGATCCAGTGTCGAAGCAGCAGATCGACACCCTGCGGGCCAACTGCCGCGAATTCGGGGTCCGGCTCTTCGATCTGGGCGACGCCGACCAGGGGATCGTGCACGTCATCGGCCCCGAACTCGGGCTCACCCAGCCCGGCATGACGATCGTCTGCGGCGACAGCCACACCGCCACGCACGGCGCCTTCGGTGCGCTCGCCTTCGGCATCGGCACGAGTGAAGTCGAACACGTGCTGGCCACGCAAACCCTGCGGCAGTCGAAGCCCCGCTCGTTCGAAGTGCGGGTCGACGGCCGGCTCGCGCCGGGAATCACCGCCAAAGACCTGGTGCTGTTCCTGATCGGCAAGCTGTCGACCGAAGGCGGCACGGGCTATGTGATCGAATACACCGGCGAGTGCATCCGCGCCCTCGGGATGGAAGAGCGGATGACCGTCTGCAACATGTCGATCGAGGCGGGAGCCCGCGCCGGCATGATCGCCCCCGATCAAAAAACATTTGATTATCTCCGCGGCCGCGACTTCGCACCCCGCGACTTCGACCGTGCCGTGGCCCGGTGGGCGACGCTGCCGAGCGATCCAGGGGCGGCGTTCGATCGTGTCGAGATCTACTCGGCCGGCGACGTCGTGCCGCAGGTCACCTGGGGGACGAACCCGGCCCAGGTCGTGGGTGTGGATGCCGCGGTGCCTGACCCTGTTTCATTCACCGACCCGAGCGACCGTGATTCCGCGACCCGTGCTCTCGACTACATGGGCCTCACGGGAGGCACGAAGATCGTCGACCTTCCGCTCGACCGCGTCTTCATCGGGTCGTGCACGAACAGCCGGATCGAAGACCTGCGGGCGGCGGCCCGTGTTGCCCAGGGCTACCGCGTGGCCCCGCGCGTGCACGCGATGGTCGTGCCGGGCAGCGGCCGCGTGAAGCGACAGGCCGAGGAAGAGGGGCTCGACCGCGTGTTTCGCGATGCGGGCTTCGAGTGGCGCGAGGCAGGCTGCAGCATGTGCCTCGGCATGAATCCCGACACGCTGTCACCGGGGCAACGGTGTGCCTCGACCAGCAACCGCAACTTCGAGGGCCGTCAGGGGAAGGGGGGCCGCACCCACCTCGTGTCTCCGGCGATGGCCGCGGCGGCGGCCGTGACCGGGCACTTCGTCGACATTCGTTCGTGGCAGTATCGCTAGCCGTCCGCGAGGGCTTGATGGAACCGTTCGTGTCGCTCACCGGAATCGTGGCCGCCCTCGACAGGGCCAATGTCGATACCGACCAGATCATCCCCAAGCAGTTTTTGAAACGGATCGAACGCACGGGCTTCGGCCAGTATCTGTTCTTCGACTGGCGTTTTCGGCCCGATGGCTCGCTCGACCCCGCCTTCGAACTCAATCGGCCCGATCAGGCGGGCGCGAGCATCCTGATCGCCCGACGGAATTTCGGGTGCGGATCCAGCCGGGAGCACGCCCCGTGGGCGCTGGCCGACTACGGGTTTCGCGTCGTCATCGCCCCCACGTTCGCCGACATCTTTTTCTCCAACTGCTTTCAAAACGGCATGCTCCCGATTCGCCTCGACGAGCCCGTCGTAGCCGACCTCTTTCGCCGCGCTTCGGCGGCTGCAGCCGCCGGCCATCCCTACCGCCTCTCGGTCGACCTGCCCGGGCAGACGGTGACGGACGATGCGGGGTTCCGCGCATCGTTCGAGATCGATCCCTTTCGCAAAACCTGCCTGCTCGAAGGGCTCGACAACATCGCCCTGTCGCTCAAACACGTCGATGCGATCACGGCGTGGGAGCAGGCTCACGGGCTCACCGCTCCTGCGAACGGATAGCACGATGCCCTGTCGCTGGCTGCCGTCGCTGGTCGTGGCAGGAGGGCTCTCCGCGTCGGCCGCATGGGCGGAGACGGCGATCACGATCGTCGCCGACCTGCCGGGTGCCAGCCGTCTGGCCGCTCCCGCCACCGGCCAAACGCTCTATATCCTCGACGCCACGGCGCGGACCGTCACGGCGGTCGATCCGTTCGCGCCCGCCAAGCGCTGGCAGGCGATCGGCCACACGGACTTCGACGGCGGATCGGACAAGCCGGTGCACCCGGTGGCTCTCGCCTGCGTCGACTCCAACACGCTCGCGGTGGTCTGCCACACCGGCATCGAGTGGACGCTCCGCGCCTTCCGTCTCGCACCTCCGGGCACCGAACGGGGCCCCCCCACACTGCTCCAGTCGCTTTCACTCGGCAACGCGGCCGACGCGTCGCCGACGGTCGACGTGTTCGTGAGCGACACCCGCGACTGGCTGGCAGTCGTCGGCCTTCCCGCGCCGCTGCCGTCGATCGTCCGGGCGCCCATCGCCGGAGCACGGCTGGGAAACTTCTCTGACCGGCTCTGCCCGTCGGTCACATCGCCCGAGCGCCTCCTGGCAGCCACGGCGAGCCCGTTCGACGAGTGGGTCGTCGCCTCACGGCGTGACGACCCGGCGCCGGGCAGAACCAGGCTCGCGTTTCACGCCAATCCGGGCCAGCCGCGGCTACTCGACCTTGATCTCGGCCTCACCGGGGTTCGCGACACAGCCTACTGCCGCGGCACCGGCACGCTGTGGTGCGTCGCCGAAGGCGACGGCGCCGCCACCTCCGCAGCCGGCCTGTGGCGCATCGATGCGGCGCTCGCGGCCGGCAGGCAGGTCGCTGCGCCCGTCGCGATCGCTCGGTTGCCTTCCCCGCTGTCGGTCGTCTGCCTTTCGGAGCGCGCCGTCGCGATCTCCGGCGGCGGCGCCGACCGTCGCGTCCTTCTCGTCAACCCTGCCGAGCCCCAGCCATGACCTCCACCCGCCGCGCGAAGATCGAAGCCATGCTCCGCGACGACCCGGGCGACGTCTTCCTGCGCTACAGCCTGGCCCTCGAGATGGAGTCGGCCGGCGACGCCGACGCCAGCCTCGAGATCCTGGAAGCCCTCGCCCGCGAGACCCCGGCCTACGTGCCCGCCTTCCACATGGCCGGCCGCCAGCTCGTGGCCCTCGGCCGGATCGACGACGCCCGCCGCGCCCTCCGCGAAGGCATCGATGCCGCCCGCAGCCAGGGCATGGCCCACGCCGCCGGCGAGATGAGCGAACTGCTCATGACCCTCGGCGACGCCGGCGAGGGCTGATGGGCGCCGGCTTCGGGCTCCCCATATCCCGCTCGCCGGATCGCAGCGCGGCAGATAACCACCCGCATTCGGAGCCAAGGGAGGCATGCTCGAGGGATGCTTCACGGAACGGCCCGGCATCGTGCCGTCCGTTCCTTGGCCGACCTCCGTCGGCTGGTGCTATCCCGGCCCTCCAGGCCTAGCACGCTTTCGTCCTCAACGACTCCCTGCGTCTGCGCGTGCCCACCGACCGACTCCGCCGAAACTGCTACCCGGCATCCCTTCGGCTCACGCCTCGGGCTTCCTGAGCGGGGGAGGCGAGGGGCTGCCCCTACCGTTGAGCCGGCGTATTTGACCAGCGAAGCCATGGATGGCGCAGCGCAGGCAAATCCGAGTGAG
>CAMAVC010000110.1 GCA_945861585.1 Planctomicrobium piriforme | reverse complement strand
CAACGCGAGTTGCGGGCCGCCTTCTTTTGTGGTGCGATGCGTTCATGAGTGACTCACCTGCCATCGAACTCTCCGCTGCCGATGCCGCCACCGCGCTGCGGCGGACGCCGCCGCCTGACGCCCTCCTGCTCCTCGACTGTCGCACGCCCGAGGAGCACGCCACAGCCAAGATCGAGGGCGCCATGCTCCTGCCGATGCAGGAACTGCCCGAGCGCGTGGCCGAGATCGCAGCCTGGAAGGACAGGCCGATCATCGTCCACTGCCACCACGGCATGCGCAGCCTGCGGGTGGCGAAGTGGCTCCGCGAGCAGGGCTTCATGCTTGCCCAGAGCATGCAGGGCGGCATCGACGCCTGGAGCACCGACGTCGACCCAGCCGTGCCAAGGTACTGACCATGGAGGACAGGCTTTAGCCTGTCGCTCTTTCTTGACAGGCTGAAGCCTGTCCTACGCCAGCACCGGCGTCGCGCTTGCCGTTGCGAATATACGTCGGTACACTTCCGGCATGAGCCCTTCCGCAGAAAGTCTTCTCGTGTCTGCACTGTCGCTCTCGGAGGCGGATCGTCTTCATCTGGCCGAGGCCCTCCTTGCCACGTCCGAGCCACCCGCACCTGCGCTTCGAGGCGCTGATTGGCTGCAGGCCATCGGCGAGCGGTCTGCCGAGATCGACCGCGGCGACGCTGCGTGCATTTCGTGGGACGAAGCCAAACGACGTGCCCGAGGCGAGTCTGTGGAGTGACGGGTGCTCGTCATTTCGCTCCATCCTGATGCTGTCGACGAATACGCAGCGGCCTTCCGCTGGTACCAGGAACGAAGCCCGTCAGCAGCAGTGCGGTTCGAACTCCACGCTGAGCAGGCGCTGATGCTCTTGGCGACGCATCCCGAGGCTTCGCCGCTCTGCGATGACCTGCATCGTTATCGCAGGATTCGGAGGTTTCCGTACGGCATCGTCTACAGATGCATCGGGCAAACCGTGGTCATCGTATCCTTCGCTCACGACCGCCAGCTGCCAGGGTTCTGGCACGATCGTGTCACGACAGCGTCTCCGCCTGACGCGCTGTGAACAGCACCGGGCCAGTGAGGAGCGGGGGATCGTCGCCCTCCTCAGGCACGAGCCGACGTACGATCGCCGCAGCGAGAGCGTCGATGCCGAGGCCTGTCACGGCCGACGTGCGGATCGCGTCAGGGGGGATGGCGACGTCGCTCGGCACGAGGTCACACTTGGAAAGGATGTGGATCGCGTCACGTAGGACAGGCTTTAGCCTGTCACTGTTTTCTGACAGGCTAAAGCCTGTCCTACAGAGGAGCACGAGATCGGCCGCCTTGGCCGCCGCCCGGGCCCGCTCGATGCCGGCGGCTTCTGTTGATCCTTCCGGCTCGTCGCGCAGCCCGGCCGTGTCGATAAGGTCGATCTCCCAGCCGTCGAGCACGATCCGCGTCTCGAGCACATCGCGCGTGGTGCCCGGCTCGGCCGACACGATGCTTCGGCCATGACCGGCGAGCGCGTTCACGAGGCTGCTCTTCCCCGCGTTCACCTCCCCCGCCACCACCACCCGCCACGGCCGCGTGAGCCGCAGGCCCACGCGCGCGGCCCGCCGCAGCCGATCACGGGCCGCGGCCGCCCCGGCGACATCGCCGCCCGCTTCCAGCCCCGCGATCCGGGCCAGCTCCGCCTCGAGCGCCCCGCCCAGCTGCCGGCAGAGAATCTGCACCGCCTTCGGCCCGCCAACCCGGGCGAGCGCCTCGCGGGCCTCGACTTCGATCGCCGACGCCCCGGCAGCCGCCAGCCACTCCTGCCACGTCTGCCGCACGGCCCCGCTCTGCTCGAGGCTTGCAAGCACAGCCTCGCTCGCCGCCAGCCCGCCGTGGCAGTGCACCTCGAGCCGCTCGGCCGAATGCCGCACCACGACGAGCTCCTCCCCGCGGTCAGGATCGCCCCAGCGACCAAACACGACCGCCCCATCCGGACGGTCTGCAAGTGACGCCGGCCCACGCGGAACGAACAGCGTCGCCACGGCCGCCAGCGCGCCACTGCCCGCCACACCCACGACGGCCAGCGCGCCACGGCCCGGCGGCGTGAGCAGGGCTACCCGAACGGGGCCTGAAGGCATACAAGTAAACGAGTGTTCTGAGGCAGTCAAGAAAGGCTCCAGCGAGGGGTTGCCCCTGCCGTGGAGCCGGCGTATTTGACCAGCGAAGCCATGGATGGCGCAGCGCAGGCAAATCCGAGTGAGCGGAGGCCAGGATGGCCGCAGCGAACGTCCGGAGACACGGCGGGGGTAACCCCGACCCACGCGTAACGAGTTTGAAGCACTTGGGAATGACAGGCTAAAGCCTGTCCTACAAGGGGGATCACCGATGGCCGATTGGATCGAGGAAGGCAACAAGGCGCCCGACTTCACGCTGCCCACGCATGACGGCTCGAAGCTCAAACTCTCGAGCCTGCGGGGCGCTCCCGTCGTGCTCTATTTCTACCCCAAGGACGACACCCCGGGCTGCACCCGTGAAGCCTGCGGCTTCCGCGACGCGAAGGCGACGTTCGCGAAGCACAAGGCCGTGGTGCTCGGCGTCAGCCCCGACTCCCCGGCGAGCCACGAGAAATTCCGGGCCAAGTACAAGCTGCCGTTCACGCTCCTGGCCGACGAGGGGCACAAGGTCGCCGAGAAATATGGCGCCTGGCGCGAGAAAAACATGTATGGCAAGAAATCAATGGGGATCGCCCGGAGCACGTTCGTGATCGACGCGGCCGGCACCGTCGTCAAGGTCTTCAAGGCCGTGAAGGTCGACGGCCACGACGAGCAGGTGCTGGGGGTGTTGAAAACTCTGTAGGACGGGCTTGAGCCTGTCGGCACGTGACAGGCTGAAGCCTGTCCTCCTTTTCTGCAAGCATGGCCTGAAACACGGTGCATACTTGGGTCGATGCAGTCGTTCCTCAGCAAATTGGCCGGTTTCGGGTTGATCGTGGGCGGGTTCGCCGCGACGGGCGACCTCCGTGGCCTCGTCGATCGCGGCACACGGCTGGTCAACGCCACGACCGTGCCCGTGGACGCGGAGGCGGAGCCCGCATCGCCCCCGCCGGGCCCCGTGCCGCAGCCGGTCTACGCCGTGCAGGCGGTGCCTGCCGTTCAGCCAGTCCAACCCGCACCAGCCGCACCAGCCGCCGCTGCCGAGGCTCGCGACGCTCCCGTCGGCCACCCCGTGGCCGCCCCCCGGCTGCCTGTTTCCACGCTCGAGAGCCTCGACCTCCGAACGCTCGCGCCCGGCAAACGGCTCACCGTCTGGGTCGGCACCCCGCCGGCGCTCGTGGCCTTCGACGTCGTCGATCCGACCTCGGGCGAAGTGCTCGAGCAGCAGCTCACCCAGGCGGGCGGAGCCCCGCATGCGATCCCGCGCCGCGTGCGACTCGAAGGCGACGCGGCCAGACCTCGCCAGATCGTCCGCGGCGGCTCACTGCGGCTCTTGCCCCTGGGCATCGCCCATGGAGCGAGCCCTGCCGGCCCGACCGAGACGCTCGGCCCCGTACGGGCGATTCAGATCGAGTAGAGCGGGCGTGCGGCTGCCACAAATTGGAGGGCAGGCTTTTGCCTGTCGACATTCATGACAGGCTGAAGCCTGTCCTACATCGGGCGATGACAGGCTGAAGCTTGTCCTACAGTCAGGCTTCTTCGACGGCTTCGGCAGCTTCGCGTTCGGCCGACCAGCCAACGCGCTTCTTCGAGAGGCCGATCTTCCGGTCGTCGGTGTCCACCCGCAGGATCTTGACCTCGATCGGGTCGCCCACCTTCACGAAGTCTTCCGCGTTCTCGACCTTGTCTTCGGAGAGCTCCGAGATGTGGAGCAGCCCCTCGAGGCCGTCTTCGAGGCCCACGAACACGCCGAAGTTTGTGATCTTCGTGATCGTGCCGTTCAAGACGTCGCCGGCCTTGTACCGCGAGGGGATGTCGCCCGTCCACGGATCGTCGGCCATCTGCTTGAGGCCGAGGGCGATCCGGCGGCGCTGCTGGTCTACCGAGAGCACTTTGCACTCGATCTCCTGGCCCTTCTCCACCATTTCGCTGGGGTGCGTCACCTTCCGCGTCCACGACATGTCGGTCACATGGAGCAGGCCATCGATGCCGTCGTCGATCTCGATAAAGGCGCCGTAATTCGTGAGGTTCCGCACCACGCCCTTGACGATTGCGCCCGGCGGATAGTCGGCGGCCACCTTTTCCCAGGGATTCTGCTGGGTCTGCTTCATGCCCAGCGAGATTTCCTGCTTCTCCTTGTTGATGGCGAGCACCACCACCTCGACCTCGTCGCCCGGCTTCACGAGCTCGCTCGGGTGGCTCACCCGCTTCGTCCAGCTCATCTCGGAGATGTGCACGAGCCCCTCGACGCCATCCTCGAGCTTCACGAACGCACCGTAGCTCATCACGTTGACCACCGTGCCCATGCAGACGGTGCCCACCGGATACTTGTCGGCCACCTTGGCCCACGGGCTCGCCGTGCGCTGCTTCATGCCGAGGGCGATCTTCTCGCGCTCGCGGTCGATGTGCAGCACCTGCACCTCGATCTCCTGGTCGATCTGCACCATCTCGCTCGGGTGGCCGATGCGACCCCACGACATGTCGGTGATGTGGAGCAGGCCGTCGATGCCGCCGAGATCGACGAACGCGCCGAAGTCGGCGATGTTCTTGACGATTCCGCGCCGCACCTGGCCCACTTCGAGCAGCTCCATGAGCTGCTTCTTCCGCTCGGCCCGCTCCTGCTCGATGAGCGCCCGCCGCGAGACGACGATGTTGCGCCGCGCCTCGTCGATCTTGAGCACGAGGCACTGGATCGCCCGGCCGCAGTAGTCGCCGATGTCGGCGGGGCGGCGGATGTCGACCTGGCTCGCCGGCAGGAAGACGTTGACGCCCGAGATGTCGACGAGCAGGCCGCCCTTGATCTTGCGGGTCACGTAGCCGGTGACGACGTCGTTTTCCTTGACGCTCTCCATCACGCGCAGCCAGTCTTCGATCCGGCGCGCCTTCCGCTTCGAGAGCGTGATCAGGCCCCGCTGCTCCTCCTGCTGGCCATCCTCGAACTCCTCGAGGAGCACCTTCACGGTGTCACCGATCTGCGGCGGCGGCTCCGACTCGTCCCACTCGTTGCGGGGGATGTGGCCTTCGCTCTTGTAGCCCACGTCGACGAGCACGAACTCGTCGTCCACCCGCAAAATCTTCCCCATCAACACCGAATTCACCGCGAGGGTGGAGGTGCCCACCGAGTATTCGCCGGCGTCTGCGCCGGCCATGGCCAGTTCGAGTTCCTGGTCGAGTTCGTCTCCAAGCTCAAGTTCGCGGATGAGGTTGCGGTTGACCATGCGTGTGGGGTTTCGGGGGTAAACGGGGTAAGAGGATCGGGTTGCTCGGGCCACGGAAAATCGAGTTCCGGAGTGTAGCAGCGGCGTCTGCCGCGAACAATCGAGTGTTTTGCCACGGCCGCGTCACTTGCCCAGCCCACATCCGCCCGCCGGTGCCGATCGCCGCCCGACGTGGCCGCCGATATCTGCGGTATGGTCCGGACATGCCTCGTTGCCCTCGTCGTCGCCTGTGCCGCCCTACCGGCTCGGGGCCAGTTTCTGGAGTCGGAGCAGGCCAGCGCCGGCCCCACGCTCGGCGACGCGCGGCAGCAGAAGTTCAAGGTGGGCCTCGAGGTGACGGCCGACGGCGGACCCTGCCGGGGCGTCTACGCCACGCTCCCGGTGCCGGCCGACTGGCCCGAGCAGAAGGTGGTGATCGTGGCGGAGGATCTCTCGCCCGATGTGCGGTCGCTGCGGTATCGCACGCTGCCCGGCGGCGTGAAGCAGATGGTGGTGGAGATTCCCGACCTGCCGGCCGGAGAAACGGCCCGCGCGGTCGTGACGTTTTCGCTCGACCGCGCGGCCATCATCGCCCCGGCCGATCCCACGTCGCTCGCGCCCCCGGAGAAGCCCGATCGGGCCCTGCGGGCCTTCCTCGGCCCCAGCCCGTATGTCGAAACACGTCATCCGAAGATCATCAAGCTCGCGAAGACCACCGGCGAGGATCTCGCCGGCTGGCGGAAGGTGGAGGCGCTCTACGACACCGTGCGCGAAAAGGTGGAATACCGCAACGGCGAGCTGAAGGGCGCCGCGCGGGCCCTCGCCGACGGCTGGGGCGACTGCGAAGAGCTCACGTGCCTGTTCATCGCGGTATGCCGCGCGGAGGGCATCCCCGCCCGCACGGTGTGGGTCGAAGGGCACTGCTATCCGGAGTTTTATCTCGTCGACGGCGCGGGGCAGGGGCACTGGTTTCCCTGCCAGGCGGCCGGCGCCCGCGCCTTCGGCGGCATGCCCGACCAACTCCCGATCCTGCAGAAGGGCGATTCATTCCGCGACCCCGACCGCCCGGGCAAGACGCTGCGCTACGTCTCGGAATTCATCCGCGGCTCAGCCGTCGACGGCGGCGGATCGCCCAGGGTGAAGTGGATCCGGGAGCCCGCGTGATACTCGAGGTGAAAACCGAGAGACGGAGGCGAGGGGGTCGGCGAACGCTCGAGGAGCATTGGGCCGCCGCGGCCCACGCGACGAGACTTTTGCCGCCCCCGAGCCGGCGCATCAAAATGTTCGCGAACGCTACTCCGTGCCAGCCACCATCGGCTCGCCGAACACCGTGGCGTTTTCCTTGGCCACCGGCATGAACCAGCGCGGCACGATCGGCAGGCCCGCCTCGCGCCACACGGCGTCGACGCGGTCGCCGGCGAGCTTCACGATCTTCTCGCGGCCCCGGCCCGTCACGGCCGAGCGATCGGCCCACGGCGTCACCGGGCCATCGAAGCCCGCATCCCGGGCCTGCACGAGCACGGCTGCGGTGTTGATCGTGCCGGCGTCGCCGGGCAGCAGCCGCTGGTTGGCATGCAGATCGCCACCCGGCACGTCCCGCGGGGCGTCGGAGAGGCGAACCTCCACGATTCGACCCTTCGGCACCTTCGCGATCATGTCGGGCCCTTCGCCGGTGACGTGCAGCGCCCACGTATCGACGATCGCCCCGATGCTCGGGTGCGACACGGCCACGAGGCCGAGGAGGCCTTCGAACGTGTTGATGAACTGGCCGCCCTTGCCCTCGCTCGCGTCCTTCTCTGGCTGAATCGCCAGTCCGAGCATGATGCCGTGCTTGGCGAGCATGTCGCCCACGGTGTCGAGCCGCTTGCGATGCAGTTCGAAGAAGTCTTTGAACGAATGGTCGGCACTCGTAGGGGCGACGGTCGCCGCTGCCCGCAAGGCCTCGGTGGCGTGGGCAAGCTCCAGCCGCTTGGGTAGGAGGGCGAGATCCCGGTCGAACGCCTCGTCGTCAGCGCCCAGATCGAGCGGAAGATGGAACATGCCGCTCTTGAGACGGGCGCTCACCATCAGCCGCCGGGCGTGCTCCACCCCGTACACCTCAGCCTGCTGCTGGAAATCGACGATGTCGATATCCATCGAGTCGAATCCGAACGACAGGGCCAGCTCGATCAGCTCGCTGGGGCGTCCGGACAGGGGAAGGCCGATCGTGCTCAGGTTACGGAACATGGCGCCCATGGGGGTGTGAAATCTCCGGGTTCAAAATGCGGGCCCCACAGTATGCCCGACGAACAGGGTATTTTGAAGCGGTCATGTCGCTTCTCGAAGCCATCACGCTCGGAATCGTCCAGGGGCTCACGGAGTTCCTGCCGATTTCGAGCACGGCGCACCTCCGCATCGTGCCCGCCCTGTGCGGCTGGGACGACCCGGGGGCGGCCTACTCCGCCGTGATCCAGTGCGGCACGCTGGCCGCCGTGTGCGCCGCCATGCGGCACGACATCGCCCGCCTCGCTGCCGGCTTCCTGGCCGGCATCCGCTCCGGCCGGCCGCTCGCCACGCCTGAGTCGCGCACGAGCCTGCTGATCATCCTCGGGACGGTGCCGATCGTCGTCGTCGGCTTCGCGGCCCGGCAGCTGATCCGGGGGGAGGCTCGCCGCTTGGAGGTGGTGACCGGCGCGTTGCTCTTCACCACCTGCCTGATGGCGGCGGCCGAGTGGCTTGCCTGGCGCCGCGGCCGGCGCGGTGCGGCGGGCCGACACGGCCTCGACGCGGTCACCTTCGCCGACGGGCTCACGATGGGCCTCGCGCAGGTGCTCGCCCTCGTGCCCGGCACGTCGCGGAGCGGAATCACGATCTCCTCGGGCATGGCGACCGGCCTCGACCGGGCCACGGCTGCTCGCTTCTCGTTTCTGCTCTCGCTGCCAGCCGTCGCGGCTGCGGGGCTCCTCGAAGCCTGGCAGCAGCGGGCTGCGATCTTTGGGTCGGGAGACGCTGCGCTCGAAGCAGTCGTCGGCACGCTCACGGCGGCGATCGTCGGCTACGCGGCGATCCGCTGGCTGCTCAGGCTGCTCACGAGCCACACCCTCTGGCCGTTCATCGCTTACCGGCTCGGGCTGGCAGGCGTGCTCGCGTGGACGCTCGGGGCGAGCGCCGCCAGGTCCATCCCCAGCCTCTTCGCCTTCTTGTAGAGCGTGGTGCGGTTGATGCCGAGCGCCTTCGCGGCGGCGTCGCGCCGCCAGCCGTGGCGGTCGAGCGCGTCGATGATCATCTGCCGCTCGGGGTGCGTGAGCGCCACCTTGAGCGAGCACGCGGCGGGGCCCACGGCCACGGGAAGCGTCAGCGACGCCCCGCGGCCGCCCCCGAGCGTCGGCAGATCGGCCACGCCGACGAGGGAACCACGGCCGAGAAACACGGCCCGTTCCACGGCATGCTCGAGCTCGCGAACATTGCCAGGCCAGTCGTGCGCGAGGAGCGCGGCGCGGGCCGCAGGCGTGAAGCCCTCCACCAGCCGGCAGGCCCTGGCTGACGCCGAACGCAGGAAGTGCTCGGCCAAGAGCGGAATGTCCGCCGTGCGGTCGCGGAGCGCCGGCATCTCGATCGTGACCACGTTGATCCGCCAGAACAAGTCGGCCCGAAACCGTCCACTGGCGACGAGGCTCGCGAGGTCTTCATTGGCGGCGAGGATCACGCGGGCGTCGACAAAGTGCGTCTTGCTGCCCCCCACGGCCTCGAACTGCATCGATTGCAGCACCCGCAGGAGCTTCACCTGCAGCGCCGGCGACGCCGTGGCGATCTCGTCGAGAAAGATCGTGCCGCCGTCGGCCTGAAGAAACTTTCCGGGCCGGTCGGCGACGGCGCCCGTGAACGCCCCGGCCACGTGGCCGAAGAGCTCGCTCTCGAGCAGCGTTTCGGAGAGGCTGCCGCAGGCCACCTCGACGAACCGCCCCGTCCGGCCGCTCCGCCGATGGATCTCGCGGGCGAGCAGCGACTTGCCCGTGCCCGTTTCCCCGGTCACGAGCACGCTCACCGGCATGGCTGCCACGCGGTCGACAAGGTCCGTGATCCGGTGGACGGCCGGATGCGATCCGAGCAGGGTGTCGGACGGCGGCGGGGCGACACGGGGCGATGCAGGCACGGGTGGAATCTCCGGGAGCGACAACTGCCACCTCTTTCCTAGGTCGCAAAATGGCGACGGCAAAGTCGCCGTGGGGCGACAAGTCACCGGAATCGACACACCCTGCCCGTCACGACCCTCACAACCTGTAGGACAGGCTTCAGCCTGTCTCTCTCGCTCGATTGGCCCGCACCGGCTTCGGGCTCCCCATATCCCGTCGCCGGACGTTCGCCTCCGCCCTCCAGGCTCCGGCTCACTCGGATTTGCCTGCGCCGGCGGGAGCGCCTCCGCTTGGGCTTCCTGCCTGCGCTGGTCACATACGCCGTCTCAACGGCAGGGGTAACCCCTCGCCTCCCGTCTGGAAGCCCGAGGCGTGAGCCGAAGGGAATACGCGTCGTGTTTCGCCACCGGGGCATCCTCTCGGCTTACGCCTCGGGCTTTCGTTGAGGAGGCTTCGGGCTCCCCGTGTCCCGGTCGCCGGCGTTACTCACCAGCGAAGCCAGGATGGCGCAGCGCCAGTGAGTCCGAGTGAACGGAGCCCATGGA